>NZ_CP036528.1:2895440-3017325 GCF_004331915.1 Ureibacillus thermophilus | reverse complement strand
GTGGAAAGGAATGTTTTACCGGTTCCCACTCCGCCATAGAAGATAAGGTTTTCCTGATTTTTCGTAAACTCACCTTCTAAAATATAATCTTTTGTGATGCTTGGGGCTAGTTGAATCTCCCGCCAATCATAAGGTTTATTTGGAATTTTCGGCAATGTCGCCTGTTTTAGTAGTAAATTTATCCTTCTCTCATCTCGATGCTGCACTTCTCGTTCAAACAGCTTCAGTAAAAATTCCTCATTTGTTTCCGCATGGATGGTATGGTAATTGGCTGGAATCCAGCTTAATTTTAGTCTTTTGGCATATTCCTTAATCATTTGTTCCATGATGCCACATCTCCTTGGGATTCGAATAGGCGGTCATAATGCCTTACTCCTCGGATGGCTTCCGGCATATCTGGAACGTGTTTTTTCGGTTGAATTGGCTCTCGTATACCTCTAATCGATTCTACTTTCGGATGACCATACTGGGAGGCAATCCTCAAAGCCTGTGTCGAAACTTCGAAATCATGTTCTTTTAGTAAAACAGCTAGTAGTTAAAAATTTAGCACATTCTTTCAGAAAAGGGGAGAGGGCTTTCTGAAGGAATGTGCAAAAAAATGGCTCTTTTGTTCCGAAATAAAGTGATAATTTACAGTTAAATCCTAATAATTTTGTTTTGATTTCGTTATTTTCCTTTATAATGGTGAAAGGAGTACCGCCTCCACCAAGTTCTAAAAACTCTTCAAAGTTATGTATTTTTTCTTTGCATTACTCTGTACTTTTATTTTGCAATAAACAATTTTGAACCAGATAATTTAGAAGAGGCTGGGACAAAACTAGCTTCTAGATAGGAAAAAGGAGAATTTGAGCCAACTCAAATTCTCCTTTTTCCATTTATCCCCATTATTTTTGGTTAGTTAGTATCCGCACGAAATGGAGTAGTAAACGCACGAAACGAGGCAGTATCCGCACGAATTATGGTGGCATCCGCACGAATTGAATTAGTATCCGCACTAATTGAGATGGTATCCGCACGAATTGAATTAGTATCCGCACGAAATGGAGTAGTAAACGCACGAAACAAGGCAGTATCCGCACGAATTGAGATGGCATACGCACGAATTGAATTAGTATCCGCACGAATTGAGATGGCATCCGCACGAATTGAATTAGTATCCGCACCAATTGACGTGGCATCCGCACGAATTGAATTAGTATCCGCACGAATTATGGTGGCATCCGCACGAATTATGGTGGCATCCGCACGAAACGAGGCAGTATCCGCACCAATTGACGTGGCATCCGCTCCAAACAGGGTAGCATTCGCACCAATTAAAATTGAAGTATATGTACCAATTACGATATATGCACGATATTACGAGAATAAAGACCTTCTATTTCGAGAAATATCAAGATAATCTTAATAGACAGTGAGGAATTTATTTTTTAAAAAGGCCAAATTCATCTAATATGCAGAGAAAGACAATAAAATCAGGACAAAGGTTGAATTGTAGGGGCAAATTATATATGATAGAATATCCAAAATGAAGGAAAGGGAGGGCTAAAATGACAATTTTGGCTTTAGGCTTGGAAAATAGCAGCTACTCTGTTCGTTCAAACAACGAAGGAGCAACAAAAACACAACAAGTCTCTTGGAAAGAAGTATTTGCGGATGAGGCAAGAAAAATCAACCCGCTTTATGATGTAAACAACCAACGGAATCATTTAATTTTGAATGCTATTGAAACAAACAATTGGTCCAAATACAACGAATTCCAAGCAAAACAGCACCCTGCATGGTATGAGCAGGTTGATGGTCAATATGTGCCAAATAAAATGTACTATGCTTCTTTGATTTCTTCCAAATTAGAAGCTTTAAAAGCAGCAGAAATGGAAAATGATCAAAAAGCAATTGACACGTGGACAAAAAGCTTAAAACAAGCCATTAAAGACTTCAAAAACGCCCCAGGGGTAGTTCCTTATGTAGCAGGGCTAAACCATACAGCGGAACTTGCAAACAAATATGGAGTGCCCCAAGCAGATTTATCATTTTTTAACAGTAAATGGAATTCTCCGATTGTAGCAAAAGAAGGAAAATTCTCTGAAAACGCATGGTACGATAATGCTTATCTTGCAGAAAACAGTGAATTAAAATCGCATATTGAAAACTTGGTAGCTGATACTTTCCAGACTAACAATAATACACTGAAGGCTGCCATCAATGAAGAAGAAGCTCTAAATGCTGTGAGAACAGAAACAAGCAATGAGGCAGAATATAAACTTGCAGAGGAAGGAAAAGCAGAAGACAATCCACTTACTGCAGCAATGGAAACAGCACTACATACATCCTCTTCTAACCAACAGGATGAAACCTTGCAAAACATCCTCTTACATAATTTAAAATTTGCTTTCTCCCAAAGTTTCAAATTAGTTGATGAATTATACAAATGAGCCAGAGGGACGGTTCTTATAGCGACAGACAAGACTTAAGAACCCTCCCTCTTTTCATTTCCTAGAGTGAATATGTTCGGATGGTTGGGAATTTCAATAAATTTGGGAGTTATCCGTATTAAAACTTAATGTGGTGGTAAACGCACGAAATGGGGTTGCATCCGCACCAATTGAGGAGGCAAACGCACGAAATGGTGCAGTATCCGCACGAAATAAGGAAGCAAACGCACGAATTGGTGCAGTATCCGCACCAATTGAGGAGGCAAACGCACGAAACGTGGCTGTATCCGCACCAAATAAAGAAGCAAACGCACGAAACGTGGCTGTATCCGCACGAAATAAGGAAGCAAACGCACGAAATGGTGCAGTATCCGCACAAAATAAGGAAGCAAACGCACGAAACGAGGCAGTATCCGCACGAAATAAGGAAGCAAACGCACGAAACCATGCAGTATCCGCACCAATTGAGGAGGCAAACGCACGAAATGGTGCAGTATCCGCACCAATTGAGGAGGCAAACGCACGAATTGGTGCAGTATCCGCACCAATTGAGGAGGCAAACGCACGAAATGGTGCAGTATCCGCACCAAATAAAGAAGCAAACGCACGAAACGGGGCTGTATCCGCACCAATTGAGGAGGCAAACGCACGAAACGTGGCTGTATCCGCACCAAATAAAGAAGCAAACGCTCCAATCGAGGCTGCATCCGCACTAATTAGGCAGTTCCCCCATAACCCTGCTTGCATTGGCTAGAAGCAATTGATAAGTTTTAGTCTTTGTAAGTATTCTTAATGGATTAAATTGTAATAGATAATAATACTTTTTTGTTCTTCATAAGGTTATTTTATTACTGGAAAGGACTACCTCTTTCTCGAGAAACGAGTATAATTTCGCTTATAAGATTATTATTTTTTGATATGAACTTCTCCATATATTTTTTTCGCCAAAACCATATATCCTTTTCATAAGAAAATATTTAGATAACTGAAAAAATTTGTTAATATAATTGTAATTAATAATCACCTATTTATAGAATAAGATTTAGGAAACTGTAGATAGAAAGGAGATTTAACTTGAAAGGGATTTTAAAATTAGCAGCTATCCTTATATTGGCTTTAGGAATTAGCTTATCTTCTCAAACTTCTTCTGCAGATGCAGCTGTACAAAGTGGTTTTTATGTAAACAATCAACTCGAAGTAACTGTTAATCAATTTATTAAAATGACTGCTAAAGAAAAAGTTCAACTGTTATTAAAAAATAATACATACTTGATTTTATCTGAATTAAACATTGCTCTTCCAGCAAACTTAATTATCCAAGGAACAGACCAACAAATTGAAGCTGCACAAATGACTTTAGAAGAATATACCAAAAAATTCGGGGAAATCGGTTTAGGGAATGATTTAGAATTTCGTGTAGCAAATATTGAGTAAGTTCATTTCTTGAGCGTTTTCCATCAAAATACAAAACATATTAAAAACAGTGAGGCTGTCCAGAAAGTCGAATACTTTCTGAACAGCCTTACTTCTTATGGGAATATTCTCTTAAAAACTTTCCCTGCGGAGGTTACAAAACGCGCCTCCTCGTCGCAATTTATCTGCGGCAAAAATTCTAGCTACAGCCGCAATTTATCTGCGGCAAAAACTCTAGCTAAAGCCGCAAAGGGGGCGTCTTGAAATGACTTTTCAGACGCCCCCACTTCATTTCTTATCGTATGCTCATGTGAGGGTCACAAACATAAACTTGAGGAGCTGTAAACGCTAAACTAGAATCAACAGTTTTCCACAAATAGAACTCAACAGAATTCCCCAAATAAGATTAAACAGTTTCCCCACCATCAATCACTTTCAAACATTTGTCAAGAGCCCATAACGATGCCATTCCTTTATTTGCCGATATAAGGGTAAATAAAGGACAAACTTGTCATAAATAAGTTTTGCTAAGACCGTTGATCCTGCAATGCTTCGCTGAATGGCAGGTTGTGGTGCTTTCCCGCGTTTGATTTGTGAGTTTTTGTTCAAATCTTTTTTACAGGACCTGCACTCATAAGCGTGTTCAATATGCTGAACACGCTTCATGGTAGCTGGTATGAATTTTGCTTCTTCCCGCACAATAGTGCTGCCAATCTCTGTCATAAGTGATTGACAACACTCGCATTGTAAGTTTTCTGGATGATGATGAATTTCTTCAATTTCTAAACCATCCATAAAAGAATCATTTCATCTAAGCTCCTGTTGAGTCAGATTTCGAACCTCATTTTCGTTTCTGGGCCATTGGAGTTTGCCATTATCGATTCGTTTGTATAACATGGCGAAGCCATCTCCATCAAAATATAAACATTTATACCGGTCTTTCTTCCGTCCACAAAATAAGAAAATGGCGTCACTATATGGATCAAGTTCGAAAGAATCTTGGATTAATATTTTTTATTGAAAAAATGAAAAACAGCCCATGAAATTTCATTCCAAAATTTCATGGGCTGTTTCCATTTTAGAGGGGGTTTTGTCCCAGCCTCTTTTATTTGGGAAAAAATAAGGGGGCTGTCCGAAAAGTCGATTGAATCGACCTTGGGCTCAGCCCTTTTTTCTGTTTTTAGGGTACAAAAAAATCGTCCTTTTTTATAGAATGAAATTGACCTTCTCCGCCATTATGTATAATGGCCCCTTGGTCAAGTGGTTAAGACACCGCCCTTTCACGGCGGTAACACGGGTTCGAATCCCGTAGGGGTCATAGAGAGGCTGGGACAAAACCCCCTCTAAAATGGAAACAGCCCATGAAATTTTGGAATGAAATTTCATGGGCTGTTTTTCATTTTTGGTTCTTTGTCAAATGTAAGCCCGAAATATGTGAGATAAATAAAAAAATGCGCACCCTCTGGTACGCACGATGAATAGCCCTTCAATCCCAAGTTTTTTCGGATTGAGGGCTATTGTGCGGATACTAATTCAATTCGTGCGGATGCCACCATAATTCGTGCGGATACTGCCTCGTTTCGTGCGTTTACTACTCCATTTCGTGCGGATACTAATTCAATTCGTGCGGATGCCATCATAATTCGTGCGGATACTGCCTCGTTTCGTGCGGATGCCACCATAATTAGTGCGGATACTAATTCAATTCGTGCGGATGCCATCTCAATTCGTGCGGATACTGCCTCGTTTCGTGCGTATACCACCCCAATTCGTGCGGATACTAACTCCTTTAGAGCGTTTACCATCACAATTGGTGCGTTTCTTTTTCGTAGCTTGCATAGTGTTCCTCATAATGGTTTTCCTTCGTCATTTCCCGGTAAATGGTCGTCAACATATAGCGATAAGCAAAAGGGGCAAAAGGTCCGTGCACCGGATCGTATTTTCTCCAAGCTTCCCATAAGGCAATCGTTGCACAATGGCGATAATATTCATGATTTTTATAAACTTTTGCTCGTTTCAATACACTATTAATCATTGGAGTATACTGTTCCAATACTTGGTCAAACGCTTCCATATCCTTTCTCCCACGATCAGCGCTGATCCAGTATTCCCGGGTGTTTCTATCGTAAGAGAATATGGAAATGAAATCCAATTGGTTATTTCTATTATTTTCACTAAAATTTCCAAGATTTCTAGTTGTTAATGTTTTCAATCTAATGAAAATTTTAAAAATTCTATATTTTGTATTGTATTTTCTGGATAAATATGTATAATTTTACTTAAATATAGGAAATACGTTTCATTTGTACCTAAAATTTCCTATAAAGATGAATGAACGAACTATAGGGGGGATGTTAATGAACAAAATAGAAATTAATGAAATTGATGTCATGAAAAATTTTCATGTGTATGCCATTGCTCCTTTCTATAATGAAGTGTATTCATCGCAAATTTTGACCTATGATTATGGAAAATTTTCTTTATCTAAAGATGTTTACCATCTTCTGGATGACATTTGCATTTATTTTGGTGCGGACTTGAATGGCAGGCTAAAATCAGCAAGGAGGACGCTGAAAATCCGAAAAAACCCGCCAATCATCATTTCAGAGGAAAAAGCAATGGTGGCATGTCAACTTCCATATGTAGGTCATCTGGAACCATTATGGGTGATGGATTTAAATTTTGATGTTGAGCCAGTTGATAAAAATCATTGCTATGTGGTGTTCCGGAATAAGGAACGTTTTTTCATCAAGTTGTCATTAGATAAGGTATGGGAGAGAAGAAGACTAGCTCTTGCCTTATTATCTGAAACAAAATATGTAGCCGGAAAGCCAAGTTTTATCAGCTTATAAAATTGATACATAATGATGTTGCAATATTCATACAAGCCAATCACGACAACCACCCTCCATGAAAGCCGATTCTATGAATGGAATTGGCTTTTTATGTTTTCTATGCCATAATAAAGACCATGAAATGCCAAAGAAGAGGAACGTTACAGAGCTTTATGAGCAATGGAAAAATGAAGAATTGCCAATCGATTTGAAAAATGAATTGATTCAAATGGAAGGTGATGCGGCAGCCATTGAAGACCGGTTTTATCAATTTTTATCCTTTGGAACAGGTGGCATGCGCGGGGTTCTTGGGGCTGGCACGAATCGCATGAACATCTATATCATTCGATGGGCGGCGGAAGGGCTAGCTTCCTATATCGATTCGCAAGGGGAAGAGGAGAAAAAACGCAGTGTAGTGATTGCTATGAATTCGCTTTAGAGACAACTAGGGTATTAGGGCGCATGGAGTTTCTTCCTACTATATAAAGAGCCCGACCAAAACCGCTTTTGCAGGGGTTAGTGCAGAACTTGTTCTTATTTATTGCATTTGATTTTTTCATTGGTGCGTATACTTTCCCGTTTTGTGTTTTTGATTCTTTCTTTTGTGCGTTTGCTATTTCAATTCGTGCGTTAACTTCTAAATTGGTGCGTATACTCCTGTATTTAGTGCGCATGATTCCTCATTAGGTGCGTATACTCCCATGATTAGTGCGTATGTTCCCCTATTTGGTGATAAATATAAGAGGTGTGGAACTGCTGTTCAAAAACTCCATCTTTTATTATTCCCATCGATATGTTCACAAAATTAGGGGATATCGTCACAAAATCCAGTAAAATTTCGGATCTCTATGATATGGTTACAAAAAAAATCGGAAACTCCTTTTAAAGAGTTCCCATCCTAATGGAAAATGTGGTTAGGGGACAAAACAATCAATGCGTTGTCATTTTCTCTATTTAAGTAAAAGAGGACAATTGGATGTATAACCAATTGTGATTGGAACATCTTATACATGGAGGTCCCTTAATCCCATGTATAATTATCTACTCATATTGTAACCGCTTTCAAAAATTTTATCAACCATAATATTATTCAATAGACATTTTACTTGGAGCTGCAAGGGTAGGAGACCATTCGATTTCGATTTCGAATTGGTGTTTTTCGCCTTTGACCTCATACTTGTAATCGACTTTCACCTGCTCGTTAGGTGCCACTTCGACTTGCTCTGTCCCCTGTACGAATGTGAATTTGCCTTCCTGTTTCAGCTTTTGCGCCATTTTTTCTAGCATCATGGCAAATTCTTGAATGCTTTGAACTTCCTTATGTTTAATAAACACTTGCGGTACAGGTTTTTCTTGTTGCATCCCGCTTCCCTCCTTTACTCTTCTTAACTTTATTATACAAGCTTATGACATAAGAAAACGATTACAAAAATGTGGAGGAATTTTGATAAAATCGTAATAAAAAATTGGCAAAAGTACGATAAAAATTTGATTATTTTTCATATACTTATAAAATATTCGAATTTAAATACAAAAATGGTGTATAATACAAGTGTAAAAATACTTGTACAATATTAAAGGAGGAGTTCCAGATGTTTGATTTAAGACCATTCCGAAGAAGAAATGAAGATTTATTTGAACGTTTCAAAAAAGTATTTGACGATGTATTTGAAAACGATTTCTTACCGGATTTAGGGCAAGATTTCAAATCGCTCCGCACAGATATTACCGAAACAAAAGATGCCTACATTGTACAAGCTGATTTGCCTGGTTTTAATAAAGACGATGTTCAAATCGATATAGAGAACAACTATTTAACAATCCGTGCAAAACGTGATGACCAAACAGAAGAACGGGATGAAAATGACCGCATTATCCGCAAAGAACGCCATTTCGGTGAATTCTACCGCTCTTTCTATATTCATGATGTGGATCAAGATCGCATTGAAGCAGAATTAGAAAATGGTGTATTAAAAATTACGCTTCCAAAACTTCAACCTGGCGATGATTCTTCATCTAGACGCATTCAAATTAAATAATTGTCTGAATGGGCTATGGCACATCGTCATAGCCCTATTTTTTGAAAGGGCTTTCAACATCATAATTTAGTTTAAAGTGGCTTGTTCTTTTTTTATAAGTGGTAGAATAAATAATAGGTATAAGGATATTTCCTCTATAACATAAGAGAAAATCAAAGGTTGGTAGCCCAGGGAAGAGGTTGGGACAAATCTAAAAAAACATCATTTTCTCCAAGGAGAAAATGATGTTTTTTTGATATGTTATTAAAATTGATTTCCGTTCCGGGGACGCTTTCCGCGGGCCCGGCTCGAGCCTCCTCGGATCTCATTCCTTCGCTCCTCGTGGTCTCGAGAGGGCTCGTCGCAGGAAAGCTTTGAATTTACTTCCTTGAGCTTGCTCCGCTTTGCGACTAAGCGTGCGCGACAGAAACTTGCCCCGTCACGCCAATCAATTTTTCGTTAGTTCAATTTTTTATCAACACGCTTTCAACTGCCCCTTTCTTTTTTGTTTATGTCCCAGCCTCTTCCTTTTTTTGTTTAATATCAAAATAATACAAAATTATCCATTCATTCCACTTTGTCTGGATTTTTCATTGATATTATGAAAATAATAAATTTTTATCTAAAATTAACTAAATTATCCTATATTTTAACAACTAAATATTACCTTTGACGAAATGGAATTATCAAAATATACTAATAGATGTTGATGGTAATCAACTAATGTTTTTCAAATAATGATAAATAATTGATATTTATAGGAGGTCTATCAATCATGTCTTATAAAAAATTTCTATCATCTGCTGCAACAGCTACATTAGTTGCTTCAGCAATCGTTCCAGCTGCAAGCGCTGCAACATTTACAGATGTAACAGACGATAATAGCCATAAAGTAGCCATTGAAACTTTATCAGAAATGGGCATTGTAAAAGGGTACGAGGATGGTACATACAAGCCGGAAAAACAATTATTGCGCAGCAACGTTGTGAAAATGATTGGCCGCTGGTTAGAAACAGAAGGATATACAATTCCGGAAGACTGGAATACAAATCAGCGCTTCCTAGACTTGCCAGTAGATTTCCCAGACCAAGAATTAGTAAAATACGCTGCACTTGTAATGGATCAAGGCGTATTCACTGGTTCAAACAAAAAATTATTGCATAATACAAACATGACTCGTTCTCAAATCGCGTTGGTATTGAACCGAGTTTATGAAAAATTATACGGCGTGTCTTTAGTAGACTTGGCTGAAGACATTGAAGATGAAGTAATTGAAGATATGGACGAAGTTTTCGAAGACCGCAAAGCAGCTGTACAAGCATTGCGCGACTTGAAAATCTCTAATGTAAGAAAATTCCAGCCTAATGCTCCAGTAACGCGCGCACAATTTGCTTCTTTCATTTACCGTACTCTTCAATTGAACGAATCAGACACAGAAACATACACAACCGAAGTAAAATCAGTGGCAGCAATTAATGTGAATACATTGCAAGTTGAATTCACAAATGCCATCTTGAATGAAGCATCAAATCTTCAACAAGTAAAAGTGTATGAGAAAGAAAGCGGCAAAGCCCTTGATTCTTTAACTTATACATTAAGCGAAGATGGAAAAACATTGACAATCACAAACAACGGATTCTTTAACGGCGAATATGAAGTTGTTGTTCCGAATGACACTGTTCAAGCGGTTAAAGGATTCGTAACTGGATATCAACAAACAGTGAAAGTGGAAGCAGGCGTTCAAACTGTTCAAGCGTTAACTACTACAATCGACCGCAATGCTAAAGAAGCAGTATTGGAGTTTGCAATCAACGGCTCTAATGAACCAGCATCTTTAGCAAAACTTCAAGAAGCAGGATATCAAGTAGAATTCCAAGCGACTAAAGCTGTATTTGCGGATTCTTCCAAAACATCTGCTACTGGCGTTTTAGCTGTGAAAAACCAAGATTTCAAATACAAAGTTGTCATCTTTAAAGATGGTGAAGTTGTAGCGGAATCAGCAGTAGTAGAGGTTAAATCTCTAGATTATTCAAAAGTGCCAACAGAAATTACATCTTTTGAGCTTCAAAATGATGGCGTTGTGCTTACAAGCAATGTGTTAACTTTAAATGATGCAGCTCCTAAAATCGCAAACGTAAAAGGTACATTAAAAAATGGCAAAGTCGATCAACCTTTATCCGACATCACATATTCTTCATCTAATCCTGGAGTAGCTCTAATTAAAGCGGATGGAACAATCGAACTTCTTTCTGCTGGTACAACTACATTCACAATTAAAGCTGGCGATGTTCAAAAATCAGTAACAGTGGAAGTGAAAGATGCTACACGTACTGCAACTACAGTAACAGCTAATACAAACGAAGTAAAATTAGTGAATGGCGCTTCTACTACAGTTGCATTAACAGTAAAAGACCAATTTGGTGATCCGTTGAAAGGCTATGAAATTGTTGGAGATGCACCAGTAACTGTTTCAACAGAAGAAACAACACCAACTGCAATCGCAACAGTGGCTAAAAACGCTGAAACCCATGGAAAAGTAGTTACTGATGAAAAAGGTGAAGCAGTTGTGAAAGTAACTGCTCTACCAGCAAATGCAAAAGGTGTAGGAAACTTTGCCATTAAAGAAGGAACAACTACTTTATTTACACTTCCAATCACTGTAGATGAAGTAGGAGAAGTTGCGTATAGAAAATTAGAACTTGTTGATGGAGAAGACTTAATTTTAGACTTAAATCCATTGGAAAAAGATCAAACATTAAAAGTAGCATACAACCAATACAATAAAGCTGGCTACTTAATTGGCAAAGAGACTCTTGGAGATAACAAAACATATCAAATTAAATCTTCAGACACTAATGTGATTACAGTAAGCTCAAATGGCACAGTTACAGCAGTCGGCACAGGTACTGCTAAAGTGCAAATTTTCGAAGGCGGCATTAAAGTTGATGAATTGACAGTAACTGTAATCAACACTAACCCAACTTTATCAACTGTAACATTCAACAATGATTTAAAAGTTACATCTTCTGAAGCTGTAACGCTTGATCAATGGATTAAATCTGTTGAACTTACAAAAGATGTGGAAGTTTCATTTGATGTAAATGGAAGCAATGACAAAGAAATCATTGTTTATGTTGAAACAAGCTCAAAAGCAAATGGCTACACAGTTGGTTCTGATATTTTATTAGGAACTATTTCAATCGCATCAGTAGATTTTGCATTATCTGGCTTTGATCGCGTGGATTCAGCAAAAACTTACAATCTAACTGATATTCAAACAAGCTTTTCTCGTGGCAACAATGGCCAAGTAGTATTAGTAGTGAAAAAAGCTGGTTCTGCTAGTGCATTAGCAAGCACTACAGTAGATGTAAAAGTTCCTGCTGAATAATCCACTATAAGTGGGCAGCAATTTTTTCTGTTGCCATACTGAAGCAGACGGACAAGCGCAATTGGTTTTGTCCCCCAATCTGCTTATGAGTATTAGTTTTCAGGCTGCCAACCAAAACTAATACTCGAAAATTGCAGGGAAAGTTTTAATAGAAAGGCCGAATGGAAAACAAATGCTTTTCCGTTCGGCCGATTTTTTTAAGCAGCGAAATTGCGGATTTTTTTAGAATTCTGCCCCCCGATGTTATTTTTCTGGCAAAATTTGTGTAGAATCCTTAAAACATCTACGCTACAATAGGGGTTATAGAATGGGAGGAACGATATATGAAATTTATAAAAAAATGGGGGATTTCCTTCATTATAGGAATTGCGGCAATTTGTATTTCTCCCCCAGCAAAAGCAGCAGAAAATCCATTTGTTGATGTTTCGCCAAAGGATGCACATTATCAAGCCATTGTAGAACTTTTCGACAAAGGCATTGTGGAGGGGACAAGCAGCAAAACCTTTGAATCTTATAAAGCTGTCACACGCAAAGAAGCTGCTTTATTCATTGTTAATGCCCTTCAATTCGATACGTTCGATGGAGAAGACCCTGGGTTTAAAGATGTTCCAAAATCAAGCAAATATTATGGAGCGATTGCGGTCCTTAGCCAAAAAAAGATCATCAGCGGCTATCCGGACGGCACATTTAAACCGAATCATCCGTTGACACGTTCGCAAATCGCAAAAATGCTTTCGTTGGCTTTTGAATTGGACATCTCAAAAAATACAACGACTCCTTTTGAAGATGTCAATACAATTCAAGATATTCCGACGAGACAATATATTCAAACCCTTGTGGATTATAAAATTACGACAGGTACGACTCCAACGACCTTTAGTCCATATCAGTCCTTGACGCGCGGCCAATTGGCGACATTCCTAAAAAGAGCCATTGATGCAGTAGACGCAGCAAACTTCGAATTTATTGGGGTTGAATAGTCCCGGTTGGAAGATTCTGAGTGATGCATTATCTCAAGTGTAGCATGGAGGAACTTGTGATAATGCATTTTTTATATTACATATTACAAAATTATAAATTTTTTACAGAAATAGTTACTAAAATAAAGGTTATTCCGATGAAAATAGAGAATATATATTTAAATTGTTTTTAAGAGTGGAGAGAGCGTTTATGAAACAAATGATCAGAATCGCCACTTTCATTGTCTTTGTATATGGAATTTTTTTACACATCGATGCGGCTGCTTTAGGAGCATCAAAATCTTCATATAAAGATGTCAGCAGCAATTTTTGGGCTGCGGCATCCATTATGGCACTGACGGAAAAAGGGTATATCAGCGGCTATGAGGATGGCACCTTTAAGCCGAATCAAAATGCCACACGTGCTGAAGCAGCGAGCCTATTAGCGAGATCCATGAAAGTGCCGCTTGAATCAGATTTCCAATTTAAAGCCAAAGATGTTGCCCCAAACCACCCATATTATAAAGAAATCCGAAAATTGGCAGAGTTGGGCATTGTTCAAAATAGCGAACATTTTCGCCCAGAAGAACCGCTGACAAGGGCGCAAATTGCTAAAATGATTGCCCTTACTTACGGCGTAAAAGTAGATTCGGTTAATAAAACTTCCTTCCAAGATTATCCGAAAGATTTTTGGGCAAAGGATTATATTGAATCGTTGGCGGATATAGGGATTATTAAAGGAACATCCCCAACGACATTTTCCCCCAATACCTTTGTAACGAGAGCCCAATTGGCCACTTTCGTTGACCGGGGCATGGATTTTCAAAATAAAGTCAGAACATATCAATTAGCTTATGATTATTTATCGAAACATTATATTTCCACCGTGAACACGGCAGTCAGCTGGACAAATGAAGTGGTTCAATTAGTGAATGAAGAGCGGAAAAAAGCAGGGGTTCCAGCCCTTAACCAAGATTTTGCCCTTAATCAATTGGCGATTATTAAAGCCCAGGATATGATACAGCGGAATTACTTTGACCACTACTCTCCATACTACGGGCATCCTTGGGATATGGCTATCCTTTTTGACTACGAATTTACAAGATTTGGAGAAAACATTGGACGCAACTTCAAGCAGCCGAAAGATGTAGTAGACGCATGGATGGCATCAGAGGAGCACAGGGAAAATATGTTGAAGGAAACCTATACTAACATTGGCGTTGGCATTAAAGCTGATTCCCACGGAAATTATTATTGGGTGCAGCTATTTTCTAGCAAGTAACTGTAAAAAAAGTTTTTCTTTTATTACAGGAATGTTACAAAAGTAGACAAGGAATTTCATAAATTTTCTAATAGAAGAGCCGAAATCCCTTTATTACCAAGGGTTTCGGCTTTTTCATTTATATACCAAAAAAGTTACACAATTGAAAAGTTACTAGAGTTTTTTCTATGGTAGTCTAAGTACTGTGAGAGTATAGAGAACGGATATCGTTGAAAGGGGCCAAATGTTCGTGAAGAAGAAATGGTTATTGTCAATATTTGCATCATTTATGCTTGTATCAGGAATCGGAATAAATGCCGCAGAAGCAGCAACAGCAGAAGAATTAACAAGTACTGCCAAGCAATATTTAGGGGCTCCATATAAATATGGAGGAACAAATATTCAAACGGGAATCGACTGCTCTGGTTTTACAAGATATGTATTTTCTCAATTCGGCATTACGTTAAAACGTTCTTCCAAAGAACAATATACACAAGGCACAGCTGTGTCTAAAAGCGATTTGCAGCCTGGGGATTTAGTGTTCTTTAACACATCCGGCAGCGGCATTTCCCATGTAGGCATTTATTTAGGAGACGGCCAATTCATTTCCGCTACAACTTCTGATGGAGTGGATATTGATGATATCAACGACCCATACTATTGGGGTTCACGTTATGTTGGCGCAAGACGTGTGGCAGAATTTACAACAGAGCAAGCAGAAGAAGTAAAAGAAGCGGCAATTGACTATAGCATCTATGCATCACGCGGTGAAGTGGCAACTCGATTGGCTCAAGCTCTTAATTTAGATACAAGCGATACAAACTCTTCTTTTGTGGATGTGAAGCCTGAAGCAAAATATGCTGGAGCGGTAACAGCATTACAAAAATTAGCAGTCTTTACAGGTGACGATAACGGTAAATTCAATCCAGGTTCACCAATCACACGCGGTCAATTGGCAAAAGTATTAGTATTAGCTTATGGCTTGGAATTAAAAGGAGAAGCACCGACATTTGCGGACGTACCAGCAGATCATTGGGCATATGAATATGTAAGCATTTTGGCTTCTAACGGCATCGCATTTGGAAAAAATGACGGAACATTTGGTGTAGATGACTACGCAACATTAGAACACTTGGACATTTTTATCGAACGCATTCAAAATTTAAAATAATTGAATAAGCTACCAACGTTTATCTTGTAGGAATGAAAATAAAAAAGGGTGAGAGGTTTTAAGGAACCTCTCTTTTTTATCGGAGAGGGAGCCGATTTATCTTACTTCAGTTTTACCCAATTTTAAGGAAATATACGCATCCTTAATAAAAATGGTAAAATTTTATCATTTCATGTCATGTGAAAGGAGAACTTCTTTTTCTTGTAATCAAGCCTTTTTGCCGATTTTTATATTTTGTCGAAATGAGTGAAAAATGATTGAACTAAGGGAGTTTCTAGATATTTCTTAGGGGGAAAATGGCGAATCCGGTAGAAAAGACTGATGAATCTAAATAATTCTTTTGGTAGAATAAAATTACTATCTTAGAAGGGCGGGAAGGTAATTTGATTGTGGAAAGAAAAAGTTTTTTCATCATGGCTTTTGTATTGTGCATCTCTTTCATATTGAACTTACATACGGCAAATGCAAAAGTACAATTTGTGGATGTGCCGTCAACCCATGAGGCATATGAGGAAATTCAATATTTAATTGATTTGGGAGCTATTAAAGGATACGAAACGGAAAACGGCACTTACTACAAACCATATAATTCTGTAACACGGGGACAAGCAGCTAAAATGGTGGTCGTTTCTGCAGGGCTGCAACCATTGAGTGTTACAAGATCCAATTTTACTGATGTTGAAGCGGGTACAGAGCTTTCAGGTTATGTGGAAAGAGCTTATAAGGAAGGCTTTATCAGTGCTTATCGTACGGGACAATTTTCGCCTAATGCGGCTTTAACTCGCCAGGAAATGGCTAAGGCTTTAGCGCTTGCTTTTAATTTAGATGTTGAAAAGTATGCAAAATTATCCATTCCATTCAAAGATGTGCCGCAAGACCATCCATATTACAAATACATTGCAGCGATTTACTATAACGGAATCACTCAAGGCAGCACTTCAGGAAACAATCGAGTATTTATGCCGCAATCAAATGTAACGCGGGCACAATTTGCCATGTTCATTGCTCGTGCAAGAGAAGACAAATTCCGTTTAGAATTGCCAGTGCAAGGTGTGCAAGCGCCGAATATTAATGATGCAATTGGAACGGTAATGGCGACTGTGAATAATTTAAATGTCCGCAGTTCCCAAGATGCTACATCTAATGACAATAAAATTGGACAAATCAATAAAGGCGATACGCTTCCTTTATTTGAAGTTCAATCTGGTTGGTTTAAGGTGATGTACAAAGATCAATTTGCATATATTTCCAGCGACTATGCGCAAGTGGTGGATGATTCCGGACAACCCCTTGGCAATGTGGTGAAAAAAGTAAATGCGAACGAAAGAGTTAATGTTTATAAATCTAGCAATAAAAATTCTAAAGTGATTGGCTACTTCAACGGTGGGGAAGAAATCCCTGTGTATAAAACTGTTGGAAGTTATTATTTAACAGCGAAAAATGGCATTCCTGGATACGTGCAAATATCACTGACAAAAGAAAAAACAGCTGAAAATCCAAATCAAACTGTGCCAAAAGAGCCAGGAAAAGTGGAAACGCCGCCTGCTACTTCTGCAAGTACAATTGGTCGTGTCACAACCAATGCTTTAAATATCCGTGAAAAAGCGGATGCTTCATCTAACTCCCTTGGAACATTGAATAAGGGAGATGTGGTAACAGTTCATTCCATTACGGGAAACTGGGCTAATATCACGACATCCGATGGGAAAAAAGGATATGTGCATAAAACATATTTGAAGCTGATTAATCAAAGCGGCAGCCCAGTTAAAGATCGGATTATCGTGATTGATGCAGGCCACGGCGGCAAAGACCCTGGTGCTTCCAGCAACGGTGCTGTGGAAAAAGAAATTACTTTGAAAGTGGCAACCGTTGTAAAAAATAAATTGGAAGCTGCTGGAGCAAAAGTCATTATGACAAGAACAGGCGATACATACCCAACACTTGAGGATCGGGTAAACATCGCATTGAATCACCATGCAGAAGTGTTTGTAAGCATCCATGTCAACTCCGCTTCCAGCACAAGTGCAAAAGGTACAGAAACGTACTATAGTGTACAAGGCAATGTGAATGTGGAAGAAGATGAAGTGTTGGCGAAAGCCATCAATAATCAAATTGTAAGAAATGCGGGTATGCACGACCGTGGTGTGAAAAAACAAGATTATTATGTCATCCGCAATATGCTGTTACCATCTGTATTGGTGGAATTAGGGTTTATAACAAACCCAGATGATCGTGCAAAATTAACAAACAGCGAATATATCGAAATCTTTGGAGATTCTATTTACAAAGGAATTGTCGAATATTATCAAAAATAAACATAGATAAATGGAGGAACATCACGTTTCTCCATTTTTTAATTTTGTTTGGGTGGGGTACTAATTTTTATTGATGCGGATACTGCCCCGATTCGTGCGTTTGCTTCCTTATTTCGTGCGGATACTGCCCCGATTCGTGCGTTTGCTTCCTTATTTCGTGCGGATACTGCCCCGATTCGTGCGTTTACCTCCTCATTTCGTGCGGATACAGCTCCAATTCGTGCGTTTACTTCCTCATTTGGTGCGGATACTGCTTGGTTTCGTGCGTTTACCTCCTCATTTGGTGCGGATACTGCATTGTTTCGTGCGTTTGCTTCCTCCATTCGTGCGTTTACCTTCTCAATTAGTCGGATCCGAATTCAATTCGTGCGTATATTTCCTCAATTGGAGCAGAACCCCCTCCTGATTTCCTTATAATGTAAAATTAACCTTAAAATATAATAAAAATCCAACATTATCCTCAATTTCCTTTTATAAATTATCAATATTTTAATAAAAATATTACAGTCGTATTACAAAGTGTTACTCGCATTATCAAAGGTTAATCGAAAAAACAAAAATATTCTAATTAAATCAATAATTTTCTCGAAAACGTTGATAATAATTCGTTACATAAATGAAAAATCATAATTGCAATATTTATGGTAGGCTCGAAATAGATTGAGAAACGAGGAAAATGGAGGGGAATTTGACAGTGAAAAAGAGATGGCTCATCCCAGTTTTTGCATCTTTTATGATTTTTACTTCATCTATTGTTGATGCAGAAGCTGCTACACCACAAGAATTGATTACAACGGCAAAACAATACATAGGTGTTCCGTATGTATGGGGAGGTACAACAACAAGCGGATTTGATTGTTCGGGATTTACCCAGAAAGTATTTGCCGATTTGGGATATACCATCAATCGAACATCTCAGGAGCAGTTTTCTCAAGGAATTCCTATATCAAAGGAAAATTTACAAATTGGAGATCTTGTATTTTTTAATACATCTGGAAATGGCGTTTCCCATGTAGGCATCTATATAGGCAGCAATCAGTTTATCCATGCCTCTTCCAGCAAAGGTGTCAGCATTGCCTCCCTTGATAGTAATTATTGGAAAGGCCGTTACATGGGGGCAAAAAGGATGGTAGATTTTCCAAATTCAACACCTGAAGTAAAGGCATCAACTGTTGATTTAACAATCTATGCTTCCCGTGAGAAGGTGGCATTCCGATTAGCGGAAGGGCTTGGTCTTGATACAACTGATACAAATTCTCCATTTATTGATATAAAATCATCAGATCGAGTAGCAGGAGCTGTAACAGCGCTCAATAAATTAAAAATCTTCGAAGGAAATGAGCAGGGAAGATTTAATCCAAACTCGCCAATTACCCGTGCCCAAATGGCAAAAGTGTTGGTAAAAGCCTTTAACTTAAAACCGACTGGAAAGAATACAACAGAATTCCGTGATGTTGATAAGAACCACTGGGCTTATGACTATATTAAAATCTTAGCGCAGCACGGCATCACTATTGGAAAAGGAAATGGCAATTATGGACCAAATGATTATGTATCGAATACACAGTTGGAAACATTTATCAATCGGGCAACGAAATAGGAAAAAACGGCTTATTGCACAATTAAATACAAGAAATTCCATTAGTAAAGAAGGAATTTCCAATAACCTTCAATATGGCATTGCCTAGAAGAGAATTCATCTCTTCCTTAGGCAATGCAAAATACATAAAAAATAATCATTTAGAAGGATGGGATTGAAAAGGTTTGAAAAAGTGGATAATAGCAACTTCAATATTTTTTCTTGCATGGATGGGGGGAGTTAGTACGGAAGCCTTTTCCAGTCAAAGGTTTGCGGATGTTCCTTCCACCCATGAAGCGTATCAGCATATTAATTATTTGGCGGATAAGGGAATTATTAAAGGGTACAATGAGAATGGCTTACAACTGTTTAAATTAAATAATCCTGTAACTCGTGGACAAGCCGCAAAAATGGTTGTGCTCGGGGCTGATTATCAACCGTTGAAAGTTGCACAATCTTCCTTTGTGGACATTAATCCTAAAACAGAACCTGAATTGTCCGGTTTTGTTGAAAGAGCGGCCAGCCTAGGTCTTTTCGATAATATATCCGATAAACGCTTCAACCCGAATGTTCCGCTGACTCGAGGGGAAATGAGCAAGGTGATTGCAACGGCGTTTAAATTAGATGTGAATCGCTATGCGTCCTATCCATCACCATTTTGCGATATTTCAACAAGCTATCCGTATTTTAAATATATTAATGCTTTGTACTACAATGGCCTTTCCCAAGGAAGCAACGGAAAGTTTAATCCAAACAACCATTTAACACGGTCACAATTTGCATTATTTGTTGCCCGGGCAATGGATGCAAAATTTCGTTTAGCAGTTAAATCGGTAAATGGCCAAAGCTGCAGCAATCCATCTCCTGGAAAGACTGAAACGATTGGACGTGCAACGGTAAATGGATTAAATGTCCGAAGTGCAGCCAATGCAAGTTCATCCATCCTGGGCATTTTAAATCGAGGCGATGAGGTCAATGTTCTTTCTATTAATGGCTGGTGGGCAAAAGTTAATTATAAAGGTTCCATTGGATATGTACATAAAACTTATTTGAAATTAATCAATCAAAGTGGTTCCGTGGTAAAAAATCGGATTATCGTGCTTGACCCTGGCCATGGAGGAAAAGATTCAGGGGCTGTAAATGGCAGCTATGCTGAAAAACGAATTGCTTTATCGGTGGCTAGTTTAGTGAAAGAAAAGTTGGAGAAAGATGGCGCCATCGTGTATATGACTCGAGAAGGGGATACATATCCGACATTGAAGGAACGGGTGGATTTTGCTCATCAAAAATATGCTGAAATCTTTGTCAGCATTCATGTGAATGCATCTGCAAGTGCCAGCGCTAAAGGAACAGAAACGTATTACAGCATTACCGCAAATGAAAATGAACTGGAAGATAAAGTGTTAGCAACAAACATCAACAATGAGATTGTCAAGCAGGCGAATATGGTGAACCGCGGCGTAAAGCGGGAAGACTTTTATGTAATCCGCCATTCCGTTTTCCCATCTGTTTTAGTGGAGTTAGGCTTTATTTCAAATAACGAAGATCTTTCAAAACTTGTAAACAGTAACTATCAAGCGATTTTTGCCAATGCAATTTATCAAGGAATCGTGAATTACTATAAAAATTAATGGAGTGAGCTGTCTGAAAGAAAACTTTTCAGGCAGCTTTTCTTTGCACAAAGTGATTGTCATCAAAAGGAGAATATCCGAAAAAATTTTACAAATAGATGGAACGAAATATAGATGAAATACGTTAAATATAATAGATGAATCTGACCTTTTGCCGCTTTGTCAGATGATCGTTCATCCTATAGATTTAAAAATTTTCTTGCATACGCAATATACATGTGAAATGTTGAAAAGAATTACATGATTTGTTGTATGTTTTCTCTTCATAAAAGAAATGGACAAGACCATACTGAAAATGTAACAGGGATGAGAGGATTGCTGTGCTGCTCCTGTTAGTTCTCCCTACCGATTGCGAATCATTGTCGAATCATGTAAAATGCAAGAATGTGGACGTAGGAGCAAGTGAGTCATATCCATTTCTCCTATCATTTGAATCTATTGATTTTTTTATAATATTTTATTTCGCTATATTGACTTGTGCTATAATATCCTTTGATTTATAAAAAAACCATAATGAAGAGAGGGAAGCAAAGAGCATCTAGGATTGGAATTGATGTTCGGGGAAATATGAAAGATAGGATTAAAGCAACTATTCATAATATAAATAAAATAGATACTTTCTCGCCGTATTTCTTTTTTCCATTTATTTTGATGGCTTATTTTATCATTAGTTTGTTTGACTTTTGGCGTTTTGATTTATTCAATGTCAGAAAATCCATCTGGCCAGCCGTGATTTTGGCGGTGTTATGTTATTACATAGGTGTGTATGTAGTTGACCGTAAAAATTGGACATTGCCGACGTTTGGGTTGTCTAAATTGAGCAAGTTTATTGTTCATTTTGTGGTTTTATTGACAGCTATTGGGTTAGTAGCATATGGAATGATGATTGCTCAAGGGATGATCGGACTTTCAGATGAATCGGTTCGACGAAATTTAGACCCAAAATTGAATTTCTTTAGTCATTTGTTGTGGTACGGGGTATTGATTCTTCTTTCGTATAAGATGATTAAAGAAAAAACTATGACGGTTAAAAAAGCAATTATTTATGTCCTTTTATTTGGTCTTGTAATGGGTCTGTTCTTATTAATGGGTTATCGAACTCCATTGGCATTAATGATGTTTACGGGAATTATTGTATTCCATTATGTGGTAAAACGTATCAAACTCACTTGGTTCCTAACGTTTTTAACCGTTGTGGCGATTTCCTTTGCACTGTTTGGTTTTTTCCGCGTGTTAATGGAAGATACGTCGAAGGAATTTAATACGCGCGAACAGCCAGATCGGGAGCATATGGAAGAAGAAGAATTGGAGAAATTATTAACAGCTGAACAGCGGGTAAACGCGACTCCAAAATGGATTTTAGCGTTGAATGGGGAAATGGTGACAGGACATATTGTATTAAGCAAAATTATTGAGTATACCGAAAAAGAAGACTATTTCCATGGCGAAATTCATAAAGGCATCTTTAGTACAGTATTGCCGGGCGAACAAATTTCTCCTCGGATGAAAGTAACAGAAGTCGTAAACTCATTAAGTGTGGAGGAAGGAAAATACATCACTCGCCCTGGAAGAACAACAACGCCAACGTTTATTGGCCAGTTGTTTTTGGATGGCGGCTACTTATTGGTAGCGATTGGTTTCTTGCTATATGGAGCGATTGTATCGATGCTGTATAATAAAGTGAAACAGGCAGGAGTGAAAAGTTTCCATACGATTGCTTATGCCTTTGTGATCACAATGTTTACGGTTTCTATTCATACGGGATTGTTGGATTTAATTTTCATTCTAATGTTAGGATTTGTAATACTTGCCTCCGCTATCAGTAAGACGGAGAAAGAGCATATAGGAATTGACGTTGAAGCATCCCTTGGAACAAGAAGTTTATATGGAAAATAATTAGTTGGAAGAACACCTTTGAATGAAGTTATTCATTCGAAGGTGTTTTTTTGGTTGGACTTCGTTAAAACTAGCAGCCACCGTACTATATAGTGTAGTAAACGCACGAAAAGAGGGAGCGAACGCACGAAATATGGAAGTAAACGCACGAAACGTGGCAGTATCCGCACGAATGGAGGAGGTAAACGCACGAAATGGAGCAGTATCCGCACGAAATAAGGAGGCAACCGCACGAAACGAGGCAGTATCCGCACGAAATGAGGAGGCAAACGCACGAAATGGAGCAGTATCCGCTCCAAATGAGGAGGTAACCGCACGAAATGGAGTGGTATCCGCACGAAATGAGGAGGCAAACGCACGAAACGAGGCAGTATCCGCACCAATTGAGGAAGCAACCGCACGAAATGGAGCAGTATCCGCTCCAAATGAGGAGGCAAACGCACGAATTGGAGCTGTATCCGCACGAATGGAGGAGGCAACCGCACGAAATGGAGCAGTATCCGCACGAATGGAGGAAGTAAACGCACGAAACGAGGCAGTATCCGCACGAATGGAGGAAGTAAACGCACGAAACGAGGCAGTATCCGCCTTGAGGTCCAGTCGGTCCAGTTGGTCCAGGAGTACCTTGAGGTCCAGTCGGTCCAGTTGGTCCAGGAGCACCTTGAGGTCCAGTCGGTCCAGGAGTACCTTGAGGTCCAGTCGGTCCAGTTGGTCCTATACCTTCTGGAGGAATTAAGTCTGTAATTTGTTTAAGCTTATTGTCTAATAATAATTCCTTTTTAATCGACATTGCGATGGTATCTTGAACACTATCATTAATTTGTAAAATGTCTTCAAGATTTGCTGCAGGTGATAGCCCGGAAATGCCAGGAATTGTTCCCAAAACATATTGTATTTTTTCACCTTCAGCATTAAGAATATGCGCTAAACTTAATTCTTCCATTGCAATGGAAGCAAGGAGTAAATTTATAACGTCAGCTCGGTTGATAGTGATATTGGGAGTAATATTCGGTAGGTTGGGTTGAGACATTCTTTCTCTCCTTTCCTTTAATCTAAAGCTTGCATTTGATCAAGCTATGATGAAATGAATGACCGGAGTTAAAATGGTCGTTAATAATCTATTCGATGCTGGAAAGGAGATAAGGAATAAAAGCCTATGATTGAAGCAAAGTCTATTAATATTTATTTATTAATATTTTTCAATAACTAGGTTTATCCATTAAATCAATTACTTGTTTTAATTTTTGATCTAATAAGAGTTCTTTTTTGATGGCAGATGATAATGTGTGGTTGACGCTTGCATTGATTTTTAATATTAATTCGGCAGCTGTTGAAAGATTTGATGGCGCTTCGTTTAATTTCTGAATGGCAAATTGTATTTTTTCACCTTCAGCGTTGATAATATGTGCTAAACCAATCTCTTCCAATGCGATAGATGCTAATAATAGATTGATAACATCTTCACGGTTAATATGAATGTTTGGGGAAATGTCAGGAATGTTGGGCATTGACATAATAAAGTTGAGCCTCCTTTAAAAAAACACCTAACGTGTTCTGATTTTAGGCATACATACAATAGTAATATATTCATGTTTTATTGGGGGGGTTCATTTGAAATCGTATCCGCACAAGAATAGAGGATTTGCTCAAAGATGATGCTAGGTTCTCTAGAAAATCGCATTTGTTAACCTCTACGAAAATATTGTAGAAAAAAATAAATGAAATTTTCTTGACCATAAATATCAGAAGATTCAAAATAAAGGTATAAATGAAAAGGGGTGGAGAAATGGAGTATTTACAATATCGTCAAACAGGGGAGATTGGTTATATTACCATTGACAATATGCAGGAATTTAATACATTAACGATGGCACTGCTTGAGGAATTGGACGAGCTATTACATCAAATTGCAAAGGCCAGGGAAGTTAAAGTCATTGTAATTGAAGGTTCCGACAAAGTCTTTTGTGCAGGGCATAGCTTACGGGAAATTGAAGAGAAAACAGAAAATGAAGTGCTGAAACTTTTCCAAACATGTTATCGAGCAATGAGAACAATGCGTGAAATGCCTCAGCTGGTGATTTCAAAAGTTAAAAAAGCTGCTGTGGCAGCAGGATGCCAATTAGTGGCGGCAAGTGATCTAGCGGTTGCAAGTGAAGATGCTAAGTTTGCCACACCAGGCATTAATAGCGGTTTATTCTGCAGCACGCCAGCAGTATTTTTAAGCCGTAATATTGGAAGAAAAAAAGCTGTAGAGATGCTGTTTACTGGGAATTTCATTACGGCGGAAGAAGCTCTCCAACATGGGCTTGTCAATAAAGTAGTTCCGGCTGAATTGCTAGATGAAGAAACGGAAAAATTGGCAAAAGAAGTGGCAAAGCAAAGTCTAAATATTATTGAATTAGGAAAGCGGCAATTCTATCAGCAAATTCATATGGAAGATTTCCAAGCACTTAATTACGCTACAGAAGTGATTGCGTTAAATAGCAAGCACCCTGATGCTCAAGAAGGAATCCGCGCATTCTTTGAAAAACGGAAACCGGTGTGGACTGATACGAAGACTACAGTAAATTGAAAAGGTTTACAATCATAAAAGGAGAATTTGGGCGAATTCCCAAATCTCCTTTTTCTCTTGAACTAAATTTCTGGAAGATTGAACAATTTTCTAGTATTTGCCGTTGCCTGTTTTGCAACCACTTCCGGTTCAACGCCCATATTTTTTGCAATTTCATGGACGATATGAGGCAAGAAGGCTGGTTCGTTCCGGCGGTTCTTCGGCTTATTTTCCATGTTGCGTGGAAGAAGATAAGGGGCATCGGTTTCAATCAACAGACGGTCAAGAGGTATATATTTTACTGCTTCTTGCAAATCTTGCCCCCTTCTCTCATCGCAAATCCAGCCGGTCACACCAATATAAAATCCCATTGATACATATTTTTTCACCTGGTCTTTATTGCCGGTAAAGCAATGGACTACGGACTTTTCCGCTAAATCACGAAAGCCTGCAAATATTTCGCAAAAGCGCTCATGGGCATCCCGTTCGTGCAAGAAAAGGGGCATTGAGAGCTTTCTAGCTAAATGCAAATGGGCTTCAAAGCATTGCTCTTGAATGTTTTGAGGAGAAAACAGGCGATTGAAATCCAAGCCGCATTCCCCAATTACCACTACTTCCTCATGTTGTGCCAACTTTTCTAATTCTTCAATAGTTGTATTTGTAAAAGTTTTGGCGTCGTGGGGATGAATGCCGGCTGTTGAAAACAAAACCTTTGGGTATTTCTTTGTAATTTCGAATGCGTGTTGGCTGCTTTTTAAGCTTGCTCCAGTAAGAATCATTTGAACGACTCCGCTTTGAAGGGCCCGTTCAATTACTTCTTCCCGGTCGTTGTTAAATTGTTTATCGGTTAAATTGACTCCTATGTCGATTAGTTGTTGCATTTGATTTCCTCCATAAAAATTAAACTCTTTTTTATTATGGTATAAGAAGAGAAAATTACAAAGAAAATCTTTTTGCGTGATATATAGAAAAAAGGAGAACTTGAGGAAACTCAAATTCTCCTTTTCCCATTTAGAATGCCCAGTCACCTTTTCGGAAGATTGGTACAATAGAGCCATCTTTTTGGATACCGTCAATATCCATTTCAGCAGAGCCAATCATGAAGTCAACATGGACATTGGATATGTTTAAACCTTGGGCACGCAGTTCTTCTTCATTCATTTTTGTGCCTCCTTCAATAGTAGAAGGATAAGCAGAACCGATGGCGATATGGTTAGAGGCATTTTCATCAAATAAAGTATTAAAGAAAGTTACGCCGGATTGGGAAATTGGCGAAGGATCTGGAACAAGCGCCACTTCTCCTAAGCCGGTAGCTCCATCATTTTCAAAGACAAGTTTTTTCATAACTTCATCGCCTTTTTCAGCGGAAATGTCCACAATTTTTCCGTCTTTAAAGTGGACAACTATGCCTTCAATTAATTGTCCTGCATAGCTCAAAGGCTTTGTGCTGCGAACAACCCCTTCCATGCGGCGGGTATCCGGTGCAGTGAAGATTTCTTCTGTCGGCATATTGGCAATAAATTCTTCACCTTTTGGATTATAGCTTTCTGCGCATGTCCAAATATGATTTTTTGGCAGTCCTAATTTGAAATCTGTGCCTGGGGCTTTAAAATTCAATGCATCAAATTGGTATTCATTTAGTTTTTTTGCTTTTTCATTCAATTTGTTTTTATGGGCTTCCCAAGCAGCAATTGGATCTTCTTCATATACACGGCAAGTTTTAAAAATTTGATTCCATAGCGCATCCACTTGTTCTTCCGTTGTTTTTAAATGAGGAAACACTTTTTTTGCCCAAGCGCTGCCAGCCGCTGCTGCAACCGTCCATTTAATATCGTTGTTTTGTGTTGCTTTTCGTTGGGCATGAAAAGCTTGAGTTGCCGCTTTTTGGAATGCAGCAACTTTTGCAGGGTCCGCTGAGTCGAGCAAGCTTGGGTCGCTTGATAGAATGGATAATCTGGAAACCTTTTTATTTAACACATGGTCTTCGGATTCCTCGATTTCATATGGAGGAATGTCCGTCAGCACTTCTGTTGGCTGGTGTAGATAATGCAGTTTTGTGATTTCATCATCGTTCCATTTGACAATGACTTTTTCGGCTCCTAATGCATAGGCTTCTTCTGTGATATATCGGGCAAGTTGTGCTTGGTCTACAGCGATGGTCATTTTTACCCAATCACCTGGTTGGACATTGATTCCTTTTGTGACTAAAAGCTTTGCATATTTTCTTAACAGTTCATCGAAATTTTTTAACATACTATTTCCTCCATATGTTTATTTCCAATTTTATCATATTTGAGAAAATTTGAATTACAGAATGCTTTATTATTTTTTCGTAAAACGATTGGCATAAGTGCTAGCGACAAAGGAATCCGGTTTGATTTTCGCTTCAATGCCAAGAGAGTGCATTCTGGCAATCATTTCATTGACAAAGACGCTCGTTTTGTTCCGATTTCCGCATCCAATGTCAATATGCCCTTCAATAGTGAAGCTGGCTCCTTTATACACATGAGGCAATACGAGGTTAATCAGCTGTTCTTTTTTCTCTTCCGTAAAGAGCGACACGATTTCTTCCGTTAAGGAGGTTTCATAGGAGATGCGTTCATGCAAATTCATCATTCTTCTCGGCACAATAACTTTGCGGAAACAAGCCCAAACCCCTTTGCCTTTTTGTTGTATGACTATGCCGGTAATAAATTTTGTTTCTTTACTGAAAACTTGCGAATCTGTTCCAAACATTAAGGTGAAGTTGCCGGTAGGATCTTTTTTTATAAACTGTACAATCGCTTCAAACACTTCCTCGAACGTCATGTTTTTTCGGCTTAGGTTTTGAAAGGTTCCGTCGGTTATTCTGTCACAGTTCATCCATCTTACCTTTCTTTCGATGTTTTTGGATTAGTACAGTTTATTCAAATGTCGAAGATTAATTAAAGCTTATGTTCACTTAAAAACGAGGCTCTACTTCTTTGCCTGTTTTTAAATCAATCACTTTTTCACGGTTTGTTGGAGTTGGAATGGTTTGGCTATTAGGAGGTTTCAGCCCCTTTTCCACCCAATCCACAAGCAACAAAAATGTTTGATGGGCATAAGGAAGCAATGGCTGCAGTTCTTTTTCGGCATCTGTTAATGGATTCCAAACGAGTCCATCTACATGATTTCCTTTTTCGATGACATATAATCGGTGGAAATGTTGTTTTCCAGCTTGTTTGACCAATTTTTCATAGCCTTTTGCATGGATGTCTGGAAAAATGAGCGCATCTAATGAACCGGTGATGCTGATGAGGGGCACATTTATATTTCCGGTGTTTTCAATTTCTTTAATTCTTTCTCTCATGAATTTTCTTCTTTCGTCGTAATGATAATTTTTGAAAATGTAATCCAATGAACGGTCGCGGACGCCATTTTCATTGAACTTTAAGTAATTTTGCCAATTTAAGCGGTTTGGCGCTTGCGGGTCAAAATGGTCTCTATAAATGTTTAAAGTGATAAACCAATAGATTTGGTCATAGTAAGGCCATAACTTTTCAGAACCTTTTGGTACACCTGCTTGATATAATTCCTTGATGGCTTCTTCTTTTGCTTTTTCGCTTCCATAAATTGCCTGTTGCGCATGATTAACGACAGGAATCAATGAACTAATAAGATTTGGGGGTTCTTCTGTCCAAAGAACGCCTTCCCAATCGACGCCTCCATCAAAGAGACGCCCTTCTCCAGTATTTTCTGGGTGATCGTTTTCAAGGGCATAGCGAACAACATAGCCGCCATTTGAAATTCCAATGGCATAGGTCGGCACTGGATGATCAGGACGGATTAATTTGCTTGCAGGATTGGATGTATCCTTTGGGTCAATGAGATGGTGGCTAAAATGTTCTGTTAAATAATGTTGGGCAGCTTTCGTTATTTGTCTGAAGCGAAGATGCCATTCTTTTATGGAATCTTTTTCATCAGCCAGTGCATTTTTTACTTTTGCTAAAGGATCTCCTTCCACTTCTTTTCCTGGCGAACCTTTATCGATGGCAGCAAAGGCATATCCCTTTGCAAGGACAAAATCGCTAAATAACAAGTCTGTGGCTGTTTCATTTCTCGTTGCCGGGATACCGGAAACAACCAGTTTTCCATTCCAATGGTCAGGAACGCGAATGACAAAATGAGCATCTTCAAAAGCGCCAGTTATTTGCGTGCCAGTAATTTTGGCTGGTTTGTACATTTGGTGCCAACCGGTTACTTTTTCTGGATTTCCCCAATAAATAGGCGCTAAAAGTTCATTGCCATCTAGTTTTGCTTTTTCCAGTTGTTCAGGATTCAGGGTTGTTAGCCAGCGCCCCTTTTGTCCGTCAAAATATGAAACATTCACTGAATGGGCATCAGGGAAGATATTTTTGTTTGTGGAAGAAAATGGTCTATCATGAATTGAATGAAAAAATAATGGGCTCCTTATTTCGTTAAGTTTCCTATACAAGAAATAACTCTCCTTTTTATAAGCGAATTATACTTACTTGTATATTCGTTATTCTGGAAACTTATGAAGTTTTTTTGATTGTAGGCTTGTGGTCATCAATGGAGGAAATAAAATGTTATAATAACATATATAGAAGAAAAAATGTTTAAAAACAGGTGAAAAAATTCTAAAAACATCATAAAATATAGTTATAATAACAATAATATTTATATTTTAAGGGAGGAATGTCGATGATAACCGGTCAGTTAGAGCGGGCTTTTCAGTTAGCAGAAAAGCATCGTCTCGAAGTCAGCACAATTTTGGAGTTGAACAAAATTATAAGGAAGGAAATAAATTCGACCCCCGTGGTGGAAGAGAAAATCCTACAGCAAGTAATTAAAATATTAGAAAATAATAAGCGATTTTTGAAGGAGGCAACTTAACAATTGGAAAAACACGTTGAATTGTATGGTGATATTGACGAATTTGACTAAAGGCACTGCTCCGTAAACAAAGAATGCGAGCAGTGCCTTAATCATTTTATACATATTTAGTTTGCTTTTGCTTCTTTGCGTTTTTTCGCAAGTTCAGCAGTAGCCGTAAATAATACGTCAGAAGATGAGTTCAATGCTGTTTCGCAAGAATCTTGCAATACCCCGATAATAAATCCGACTGCAACCACTTGCATGGCGATATCATTGGAAATACCAAATAGACTACATGCAACTGGAATTAATAACAATGATCCTCCTGCAACCCCTGAAGCTCCGGCAGCTGAAATAGCTGAAATCACCACTAAAATGATAGCTGTCATCACATCGACTTCAATTCCCATTGTGTGGCTTGCTGCAAGAGTTAATACAGAAATGGTAATGGCAGCACCAGCCATATTAATTGTGGCGCCTAATGGAATCGATACAGAATATGTATCTTTATTTAAACCCAATTTTTCACATAAAGCTAAATTTACTGGGATGTTGGCTGCGGAACTTCGAGTAAAGAAGGCAAAGATGGCACTTTCTTTGAGCGTCATCCAAACAAGAGGATATGGATTTTGGCGCGTACAAATGAAAGTGATAAGCGGGTTTACCACTAAAGCAACAAAGAACATACAGCCAAGCAATACGGATAGCAATTTCCCATATTCAAGCAAAGCAGAAAGTCCGTTTGTAGAGATTGCATTAAATACAAGCCCCATGATACCTATTGGAGCCAATTCAATAACCCATTTAACGATGGTTGAAATGGCTTCAGAAAGATTGTCAATCATGGTTTTCGTTGTATCAGCAGCTTTCTTTAGCACAATCCCAAGAACAACAGCCCAAGCTAAAATGCCGATATAATTGGCATTCATTAGTGCGCTGACAGGATTGGAAACAATATTAAAAAGCAATGTTTCAAAAACTTCTGCAATTCCTTCAGGCGGTGTTACATCTTCCGCACTCATTTTTAATGTTAATGTTATAGGGAAAAGGAAGCTGGCAATAACCCCAATGGCACCTGCTGCTGTTGTACCGATTGCATAAAGAACTAAAATCATTTTCATATTTGTCTTTCCGCTGTTTGTGTGATTGGCAATTGCCTGGATGACTAATACAAACACAAGCACTGGGGCAACCGCTTTTAAGGCGCTGACAAATAAGCTTCCAAAAATCGATAACCAACTGAAAGCGTTAGGTACTGTGATTGCTAAAAGAATACCTAGAATTAATCCGATTAATATTCGTCTGACTAAACTAATCCTACTCCATATATTCCAAATGTTTTTCATAAAAACCTCCAAAGATTAATACTCGGTGAAAATACAATTGTTTTCTCCAAAAGGACAATTCTAGTTTAGCACGAATTTTTGAAACCCTTAAAAATTTTGTTATTTTAGAATAGTGGGAAAAATATATTTATTTTGACAAAATAAAAAATCTCCTTTATTTGGAGATTTTTAAGAAAAACTTTACTTTATTTCCCACAAGCCTGCTCCATTAAGAATTCTTTGGATTCCGCCTTTGCATAAACCATGTGAACGCCAGGAACATCGATAGCATATGACGTCAATATCTTCGGGCGTTACATATTTGCGAATGCAGTTTTCTACTTCTTCCCATGTTAATGTTTGTCCAACCTGCAAGTTTAATTTATCTAATATTTGTTTGTCTTTATCAAAAATATTTTGATCAAGACAATGATATTCTTTGTATTTTGGGTATTTTTCACAAATATGATCTACACCATCAATAAGTTGAATTAAGGTTTTTGGATTCTTTCTTAACTCTTCATGAATGTTTTTCATGTTTTCTGCAAATTCTTCTGAATAGCCCATTCCTCTAAAACCCACAAGGCAAAAAAGATGATGACCACGCAGTTTAATCATTTTTGTCCTCCCATTGGTACCCTTTTTATTTCATGATACCATTTGGAAGGAAGATTTTGTATACGCATCATTTCATAATCGTTTTCCAAGCACTCTCAATGTTCCCTTGATTTCTAAAGTATTAAAACTTTCTCCTTGTACATTCTAAAGGCACAAGGAGGTGAACAACATGGCAAACCGCAGTTCAAATAAATTGGTGTTCCCTGGTGCAGAAGCTGCTTTAAATCAAATGAAATATGAAATCGCACAAGAGTTTGGCGTAAATCTTTCACCAGATACTTCATCTCGTGCTAACGGTTCTGTTGGTGGGGAAATTACGAAACGTCTTGTGCAAATAGCGCAGCAACAATTGCAAGGAAAATCTGAATAATGAGTTTGTAGAAAAGGGGCGTCTGAAAAGTTATTTTGAGACGCCCCCTTTGCGGTTGTCGCACAAGTTTAGATTGCGACGAGGAGGCGCGTTTAATGTGACTACCGCAGGAGCAAAGATGTTTCAAAGAATTTTACGATTAGAATGAACTGTCCGGAAAGTTTACACTTTATGGACAGTCTCTTTTTTCGTTTTTTATATACGATACTATTTTAACCATCATGACAAATATTAGACGTAGGAAAAAATTAATACAATAACAAGGTTAAATATAAACCGGCTAATGTGAAAAATAATATTGGAATCGTCAGTACAATTCCCATTTTAAAATAAGTACCCCAGGAAATTTTGATTCCTTTTGTTTTCAGTACATGCAGCCATACAAGGGTGGCAAGGGAGCCAATCGGTGTAATTTTCGGTCCTAAATCCGAACCAATGACATTGGCGAAAATAAGCGCATCTCGAATGGCGCCGGATGTGTTTGTTTCTGCAATGGCTAATGAGTCAATCATGATTGCCGGCAAGTTGTTCATAATAGAAGAAAGAAAAGCCGAAATATAGCCCATTCCAATCGCTGCCGCAAATAACCCCCCCTGGGCAGTCCATTCGATTAAAGAAGCAATAGCTTTAGTAAAGCCGGCATTCCCAAGACCGTAGACTACTAAATACATTCCGATGGAGAAAAAGACAATATTCCATGGCGCTCCTTTAATGACCGCCTTTAAATTGACGGCAGGGCTTTTCCAAGCTAAAGCTAATAAGAAAATGGACATAATCCAACCGATGATGCAAACAGGAATATGTATAAGTTCCGCCGTAAAATAGCCAATTAATAAAATTATCATCACCGGCCATGCCAATATAAACAACTTTTTATCCCGAATGGCTTCTTGAGGATTTTTAAGCATTTTGACATCGTACTTTGATGGAATGGATTTGCGGAAATATAAAAAGAGCACAACGATTGTTGCTATTAATGAAAATAAATTCGGCACAATCATCCGCAAAGCATATTCTTTAAAACTTATTCCAAAAAAATCAGCTGCAATCACATTCACTAAATTGCTGATTAAAAAGGGAAGGGAAGTCGTATCCGCAATAAATCCGCTTGCCATAATAAAAGGGAAAATCATCTTTTCGCTAAATTGCAAATTTCGAACCATCGCAAGAACAATCGGCGTTAAAATTAATGCCGCCCCGTCATTGGAGAAAAAGGCTGAAACAAAAGCGCCCAAAACTGTAACGTAAACGAACATTCTGATGCCGTTTCCTTTTGCGATGCGCGCCATGTGCAATGCAGCCCATTCAAATAAACCGATTTGGTCTAATATTAATGAAATGATAATAATGGCAATAAATAACAAGGTGGCATTCCAGGTAATATCCACGACTGCAAAAACATCTTTCCATTCTACAACACCTGCTAGCAATGCAAGGGCTGCACCGCCGCAAGCAATCCATCCGATATTGATATTTTTTGGCTGCCGAATAATGAGGAATAGTGTAAGGATAAAAATGAAGAGGGCTAAAACTAAGTTAAGCAAAATAGAATCCTCCAAGTCAGCTGAAATGTTGTGATGTCTTGGTTTCACAAGTGCTATTTTACAATATTGATTTTGTTTTTCCTATCACTTCATTATTCATGTCAGCGTAAATGAAAAATAAAAAAACCTGCCAGAAATGGGCAGGATTAAGAGATCAATTCTAATTTTAAATCAAAATTTTTTAACAAGAACTCCATTGTTTTTTGTTGTTCTTCGTTCAATGGCACTAGAGGCAAACGCACGCCTCCAACAGAAATTCCTTTTAAGTTCAAGGCTGCCTTTATCGGAGCAGGGTTTGGAGCGATGAACATTCCTTTCATAACCGGTAATAGTCTTCGATGTTCTTTTGCTGCTTTTTGAATATTGCCGTTTAAGAAATGTTGAATCATGGTTTGCATTTCGTTCCCAATAATGTGAGAAGCAACGGAAATAACGCCAATTCCTCCAATTGCTAATACAGGTAATGTTAAACTGTCATCTCCACTGTAAAGGGAGAAATTTTCTGGCGTATTTTCAATAATTTGCGCCATGGTCTCTAAATTCCCGCTTGCCTCTTTAATGGCAACAATATTAGGAATTTTTGCAAGACGGGCCACTGTGTCAACAGATAAATTGACTACACTGCGTCCAGGGATGTTATATAAAATCACTGGAAGTTTTGTACTTTGTGCAATGCTTTTAAAATGTTCATACATACCTTCTTGATTTGGCTTATTGTAGTATGGAGTGACAAGCATGACACCATCAACGCCAGCTTCTTCCGCTTTTTTTGTGAGTTCAATGGAGGCTCTTGTGTTATAAGAACCTGTACCGGCGATTACTGGAATTCTGCCATTTACGACTTTTTTGACAAATTTGAAAAGTTCGACTTTTTCGGTTTCTGTTAATGTAGGAGATTCTCCAGTTGTTCCACAGACGATTAAACCATCTGTTCCGTTTTCCATTAAATGATGAACTAATCTTTCCGTAGCTTCAAAATCTACGTCACCATTTTGGTCAAATGGCGTTACCATTGCAGTTAATACTCTTCCAAAATTCATTTCTTCTCCACATCCTTTTCATTTTTTGTAATGGAGAAGGGCAATTTTCAATTAAACGCAAAAAGCAACAACGAAGAGCCTCGCTGTTGCAAAAAAGAATAAATTTTTTGCGTAAGATAGCCCTCCATATAGTTTCCTATATGACAGTCCTGCACTTATTCAATGCAGAACCAGCCTCTAGAAAAATGAGTTTCTAGAGACTTCGGCAAATCCCCCTTTCCACAATTGTCATAGGACCTCATTATCCTCAAACTGTGTACTCTTGGTCTTTGCACCTCTATCCTTACTTCAAAACAATATTGAATTGAAATAAGTCGATATATAATTAAATTCATTTTATATTCTTTTAATTTGAAATGCAATATTAATTAATGATTTAGGCAGTATATATTTTTCTTTATTATATGAAATGCAGAAAAATTTAGACTATTCGAGTGTATAATTAAAAAAATAAGAATTTACTCTTGTTGCGATTTAAATAGAATTTTATTTTGTTTGGTCTTATTTTCCAAATTAGAAAATAAAGGATGTTAAAATGGAGAAAGAAAATATTTTTTTATATAGGGGGGCTTCCAATGACAAAAGTTGCGATTATTGGCGGTGGACCAGCAGGATTGACGGCAGCAATAGAAGGTGCAAAAAAAGGGTTTCAGGTGGATTTGTTTGAACGTTACAAAGTGGGTGATGATATCCGCTGTGCAGAAGGCTTTTTCGATACGTTAAATTTATTGGGAGAGCCAAAATACGGGGTTCGATTTAAAGTGGACCAGCTGGAATTGGAAATTGAACATTTATACACCTTTCCATTAGATGAAAAAGTGAACATTTGGATGATTGACCGGAGTGAATGGCAAAGAGGATTGGCAGAGGAAGCAAAAAGCTTGGGCGTCAATGTAATTGAAAATTCGCCGATTTCAAAAGAAAAATATGAGGAATTAAGAAAACATTATGATTGGGTTATAGACAGTACAGGGGCGCCATCGGTTACATCACGAGTTTATGGTTTTAGCACATTTTACAAGGAGAATGCAGGTATTACGGCTCAATATACGCTCCATGGAGATTTTAGTTCATGGTTGGGGCGGTTAAAGGCTGCATTGGAAGAACATTATAATGGTTATTATTGGATTTTCCCGAAATCTGAACAGGAAGCAAATATAGGTATTATCTTTTTTACAGAAAATGATTTAAATCCTTGGCAAGAACTTGAACGCATTCTTGAAAAAGAAGGCTTATCCGATTATGAAAGATCCCGCAAATTAGGAGGCATTTGTCCAGTTGTCCGTCCGAAGAAGTTAGTATATGACAATGTGTTATTAACCGGCGATGCTGCAGGGCTTGTTTCCGCTTTGCATGGCGGTGGCATTGACTGTGCTTGCATCTCAGGAAAAATCGCCATTGAATGCATTGAGGAAAACAACGTGGATGAATATGAAAAACACATTGATGAAGTGCTTGGCGGCAGATTAAAAGGCGAGAAGCGGCTTGCCAATTTAGTATGGAAATTGAATCGCTCCATTACAGACCGCGTTGTTAAAGCTGTCCATCAATCGGAAAAACCTTTAGGTGAGTATGGCTTCTTAAACGGCAATGCAGATGCTTTTGAAAAATTAGGGGTATTAAGAGGATTGATTCCGGCATTATGGAAACATTAATCAAAGGAATTCGCTAGCTTTGTGGGAAAGCTAGCGAATTATTTTATTTATGGTGCAAAATAAAGGATAAGGCTGTTTGAAAAAAGAATTTTTTTCTTTCGCCATCCATCATTTTCATTAGGTCATCCTGATCTAATAACTGAATTCGATGCAATGAGGCAAATTTTTTGGCAGCCGATGTAAAGGAATGGTTGGCAATGATTATTGCTTCATCGGCACTATTGCTGTTTCTTTTTGCGGAAACTCTTTGAACGCATCGAATATCAACAACATCCGGATAGACTTTTACGATGTATTTTTTGGCACCTTTCCATAATAAGAAGTCTACATCGTTGATTCCCAACTCTTGCGCCGGGATGGCCACGTATCCTTGTTTTTCGAAAAGGCTTTTTAATTCATCCGGGTTTCCAATTTCCTGCATATTCACTTCTATATGATGACTTTTTATTAAGCGAATCATGCGGAAAATGAAGTAGAAAAGGAAACAGAAACTTGCCTTTTGAAAAGGTTTATAAAAAATAATCATGAAGATGAAAATCATAAAATATAATTTGAAGTCATACATGTTAAGCTCGATGGAAAGCAAATTGAAAAGGGCAATCACAATGCCGAAGCTGAATATTAACATCATTATAAATTCAATGGCTTTAGAGTCAAATGTTTTTTGTCTCATCATCATTCATTCCTTGTTTTTATTTTTATTGTTTGCTTGTTGTGCAAAATATATTCTCAGAAAACAGAATGATTGATTCTCTTTCCGAAATTTGTGTAAGATAAGAAAAACATTTCAATTTCGAGATAAATAAATGGGGGAAGAGAGATGGAAATAGGATTAACAACTTTTGTTGAAACTACGCCGGATGTGAGAACAGGAAAAGTGATCAGCCATGCAGAGCGGCTTCGGGAAGTGGTGGAGGAAATTGAACTGGCTGATGAAGTAGGTTTGGATGTTTATGGAGTTGGGGAGCACCACCGAAAAGACTATGCCTGTTCAGCTCCGGCAGTTGTCCTTGCAGCAGCGGCAACGAAAACAAAACGAATCAAGCTGACAAGTGCTGTAACGGTGCTTTCGTCTGATGATCCGGTTCGGGTGTACCAACAATTTGCAACGCTCGATGCGATTTCAGAGGGACGAGCAGAAATTATGGCAGGGCGCGGTTCTTTTATTGAATCCTTCCCGTTATTTGGATATGACTTAAAGGATTATGATGAATTATTTGAAGAGAAGTTGGAATTATTGCTGCAAATTCAAAAAAACGAAATTATTCATTGGAACGGGAAACATCGTCCTAGCATTAATGGACGCGGTGTATATCCAAGACCAGAACATGAGATTCCAATTTGGATTGCAAGCGGCGGAACTCCGCAGTCGGCAGTTCGGGCAGGAACGCTAGGATTGCCTTTATGTTTAGCGATTATCGGAGGCAGTCCATTGCAATTTGAACCTATAGTAAAGCTGTATTATCGGGCGGCGAAAAAGGCGGGGCATGATTTTTCAAAATTAAAAGTGGCCACCCATTCCCACGGTTTTGTTGCTGAAACAACAGAAGAGGCCGTTGAAAAGTTTTTCCCTCCAACTCAATATGCCATGAATGTTTTAGGCAGAGAGCGAGGATGGGGTCCATATACGCAGGCGACTTTTGATTATGCAAGAAGCTTGGAAGGCGCGTTGTATTGCGGCGATGTCAAAACGGTTGCTGAAAAAATCATATTCTTGCGCAAAAATGTAGGTGTTACCCGATTTATGCTTCACTGTCCTGTCGGTTCCATGGCTCATGAGGATGTGATGAGATGCATCGAATTGTTGGGAAAAGAAGTTGCGCCGATTGTCAGGGAAGAAGTTGCGAAGTGGGAAGCGGAAGGAAATGGACAAATCGAGTTTTAAAAAAGTGCATTGCGGATTGGGGCATCCCAATTCGTTCCTCTTTAGAATTAAAAAGAGGCTGGGACATAAACAAAAAATTAAAGGGGTAGTTGAAAGGGTTTTGATAAATATTTGATATAACTAAAAATTGATTGAAGTGACGGGGCGACTCCTGCGGGAACAGCCCGTGTCTCGAGACACCGCAGGAGCGAAGCAATGAGCTCCGAGGAGGCTCGAGCCGGGCCCGCGGAAAGCGTCCCCGGAACGGAAATCAATTTTAATAACATATCAAAAAAACATCATTTTCTCCTTGGAGAAAATAATGTTTTTTTAGATTTGTCCCAACCTCTTTTTGTTTAATGAACGTATTCAGCTTCCATTTCTTTAATTTTTTCATACAACATTTTATTTATAGGTGTGTCGATTCCATATTGCTAATGCCCCTAAACCGATTATGGATATCCTTTGAATACTCATTGTTGAACCTACTTTCCATCCTCTTCATTTTTTGCAAGTCTATTTTTAGTTTATCAAATAGAGGAGGATGAAAGAATCCATTTTTTCTATCCAAAAAAGAAGCAATAAAAAAGTGGTGCGAGGAAGTACCCGCACCAAAAGGGAGTAGATAAGAAAGGGGTTTTGAAAGTAAGGATTTAAGGCATGGGGCAACAATGTAGGAATTGTAATCCATCCATCCTTTTGTTAAATTTTAACCTGAAAATGTAAAGATTAAAAGCGTGATAACAGAATTTCAAATATTATTCAAAAATTTTTGAACAGTTAAGGAAAATGAAAAATTAAATGTTTAAAGGAAGAAAGCGCGATAATGCTTTTACTCCTATGGAATATGTTACAATTGAAAAAATTTTGTGGGATATGAAAAATATTTTGAGGTGAACTTCATGATAAAAATTACAGCTGATAGTACTTGTGATTTATCTCCTGAAATTATTAAGCAATTTGATATTTCACTAATACCTTTGCATGTTTTGATTGATGATGAAGATTTTCGCGATGGAATTGATATTGAACCGAAAGATATATTCCGTTATGTTGGCCAAGAAGGAAAATCATGCAAAACGGCTGCAGTGAATACTTTTGAATATGAAAATTTTTTCAAGGAATTTTCGCCAAAATATGATGCTGTGATACATATTAGCTTAGGTTCCGGTTTCTCATCTTGCTACCAAAATGCGAAAATAGCTTCTGAACAGTTTGACAATGTGTATGTTGTCGATTCGCAAAATCTTTCTACTGGAAGCGGTCATATTGTTTATGAAGCGGCTTTATTAGCACAAGGGGGAGTTCAAGCAGAAGAGATTGTGAAACATTTAGAAGAGTTGGTTCCTAAAGTGGATGCCAGCTTCGTTATTAATACAATGGAATACTTAAGAAAAGGCGGACGTTGTTCAGGTGTTGAAGCGTTCGGCGCCACTTTGTTAAGAATTAAACCTTCCATCGAAGTGGTCGGCGGAAAAATGATTGTCGGCAAAAAATATCGAGGAAATTTTGATCGCTGCATTGTGAATTATGTAAAGGATCGTCTTGAAAATAACGATGATATCGATTATTCAAGGGTATTTATCACCCATTCCTACTGCTCGCCGGAAACGGTCCAAAAAGTAAGGGAAGCAGTTGAAACATATGCCAAGTTCGATGAAATAATTGAAACAACTGCCGGCTGCACCATCTCCACTCACTGCGGACCCAATACATTAGGTATTTTATATAAAAGAAAAAGCAAAAAATAGTGGGAATTAAAGAGCTGTCTAGAAGAGTATATTTCTAGGCAGCTTTTTTTATGGCAGTTCATTGTAAAATTGTTCTGTAGATTAATAGGCAAGTCCTAAAATGTGGAAAAGTGGAGGCTAAAGTTTGTATAATAAAATTGGAAAATTATTAAAAGCATTGCAGGAGGGAATGGAAATGGATCCAAAGGCAAAAAGAACGGCATTAAGAGGCATCACATATGGGTTGTATATTATCGGAACAAAAGATGCAGAAGGAGTAAATGGATTTGCTGGCAACTTTTTAACACAAACTTCTTTTGAGCCGCCGCTTGTTGCGATTGCAGTAAAGGAAGGCACTCGCTCCCAAAAACAAATTGCTGAAAGCGGCGTATTCAGCGTCAATATTTTAGAAAGCGGGCAAAAAGATATGGTGACTGCCTTCTTTAAATCTTTGCAGCCAGAAGGCAATACATTGGCAGGCTATGAATTCTACACAGAAGAAACAGGCTGCCCGATTTTTAAAGATGCATTAAGTTTCTTTGAATGCAAAGTGATGGACAAGATTGAAAAAGGAGACCACTACATTTATGTTGGCGAAGTAATCAATGCGGGCGTTCATCGAGAAGGAGATCCGCTTACAATGAAAGAAACAGGATTCTATTATGGAGGCTAAAATTTTTTCATAAAAATAGCGCATCCACATAATATGATATTGAAAAAGCTTTCCTAAAGCGATTGTGCTCTTAGGGGAGCTTTTTTCTATCTCAAAAACCGCAAATTAAAAATCTTTGGTATCAGAAACAAAACGTAAACATACTATGTTTTAAAAGCCCTGAATGGAGGGAAGGCGCTATCGAAATTTTAAAGAAAATCAAAGAGCATAGAGAAGAAGAGGAAAAGCTGAAGTGGGAAGGCACCTTTGCCGAGTATTTGGAAATTGTAAAAAAACGCTCAGAAGTCGCACAATCCGCTCATGCCCGGGTTTACAATATGATAAAAAGCGCAGGAATAGAGGAAAAAAATGGACAAAAGATATATAAATTTTTCAACAATGAAATTTTTGGATTGGAGTCAACAATTGAACGGCTAGTAGAAGAATATTTTCATCCTGCAGCGAAAAGGCTTGATGTACGGAAACGGATTTTGCTCCTTATGGGTCCAGTCAGCGGTGGGAAGTCAACGATTGTTACTTTATTGAAAAGAGGATTGGAAAAATTCACCCGCACCGATGAAGGAGCGGTCTATGCGATTAAAGGCTGTCCGATGCATGAAGATCCTCTGCATTTAATCCCCCACCATTTGCGGGAGGATTTCTACAAAGAATATGGAATACGCATTGAAGGAAGTTTATCGCCATTAAATCAATTACGATTGGAGCAAGAATATGGTGGCCGCATTGAAGATGTAATGGTAGAGCGCATTTTCTTCTCAGAAGATAAGCGCGTTGGAATTGGAACATTCACCCCATCGGATCCAAAATCACAAGACATTGCCGATTTAACAGGAAGCATTGATTTTTCCACAATTGCTGAATATGGTTCCGAATCTGACCCTAGAGCTTATCGATTTGACGGAGAATTAAACAAAGCCAACCGTGGGCTTATGGAATTCCAAGAAATGTTAAAGTTGGATGAAAAATTTTTGTGGCATTTATTATCTTTAACACAAGAAGGAAACTTCAAAGCTGGACGGTTCGCTTTAATTTCAGCAGATGAGCTCATCGTGGCGCACACTAACGAAACCGAATACCGTTCTTTCATTGCCAATAAAAAGAATGAAGCGCTTCATTCAAGAATTATCGTTATTCCTGTTCCTTATAACTTAAAAGTAAGTGAAGAAGTAAAAATCTATGAAAAAATGATTAAGGAAAGCGACATGGCCCACGTGCATATTGCGCCTCATGCTTTAAGAGTGGCGGCTATTTTCTCAGTGTTGACAAGACTCGAAGTGCCGAAAAAGCAAGGCATTGACATCGTGAAAAAGATGCGGCTCTATGATGGAGAAACAGTGGAAGGCTTCAATTCAGCAGATGTCGAGGAATTGAAAAAAGAATATCCAAATGAAGGAATGCAAGGCATTGACCCGCGCTATGTCATCAACCGAATTTCATCGGCGATTATTCGAAAAGAAGTGCCATCCATCAATGCATTGGATGTTTTAAGATCATTAAAAGATGGACTAGATCAGCATCCATCCATTACGCCGGAAGACAGGGAAAAATATTTGAACTATATTGCCATTGCCAGAAAGGAATACGATGAAATCGCCAAAAATGAAGTGCAAAAAGCCTTTGTCTATTCCTATGAGGAATCGGCTAAAACTCTTCTTAACAACTATTTAGATAATGTGGAAGCCTATTGCAATAAGCAAAAAATTAAAGATCCGTTAACGGGTGAAGAACTTCCGCCAGATGAAAAACTCATGCGTTCCATTGAAGAACAAATTGGCATTTCCGAAAATGCGAAAAAAGCATTCCGCGAAGAAATTCTCATTCGTCTTTCCGCTTATGCCCGAAAAGGAAAAAAATTCGACTACAATTCCCATGAACGACTCCGAGAAGCAATTCAAAAGAAATTGTTTGCCGACTTGAAAGATGTAGTCAAAATTACGACATCTACTAAAACGCCGGATGAAGCCCAGTTGAAAAAAATCAATGAAGTGATTGCTAGATTAATTGATGAATACGGCTATAACTCCACTTCAGCGAATGAATTGCTGCGTTATGTTGGAAGTTTATTGAACCGATAAATTGAATACACCATCAAACAATGTATGTGCTAAGAACGCTTCTTAGCACATTTTTTCATACCAAAATGTTGTGGTAATTGAGGGATTTTGCCGCATATGATACAAAAAGTGATTTTCCGGAAGTCGGAAAATCATGAAAGATGGGTGATGATCGAATGACAAAAGATAACAAAAGAGATTATATCGTTTCTCGGGAAGATTGGTCTTTGCATCGAAAAGGATATCAAGATCAACAGCGTCATATGGAAAAGGTCAGGGAAGCTATTAAAAACAATTTACCTGATTTAATCAGCGAAGAAAGCATCATTATGTCAAACGGCCGAGAAGTGATAAAAATTCCAATTCGTTCACTGGATGAATATAAAATTCGCTATAACTATGGAAAATCAAAACACGTTGGGCAAGGGCAAGGAAATAGCAAAATCGGCGACATTGTTGCGCGGGATTCGCAAGGAGGAGCCCAAGGTCCAGGAAAAGGGAAAGAAGCAGGGAATCTTCCAGGAAGAGACTACTATGAAGCAGAAGTGAGTTTGGAAGAAGTGCAAAATATTTTATTCAGTGAATTGGAATTGCCAAATTTGGAGCAAAAAGAAATGTCCAATAGCATAACAGAAAAAATTGAATTCAACGATATCCGCAAAAAAGGGCTGATGGGAAATATTGATAAGAAACGTACGATTCTCTCTGCCATTAAACGCAATGCGCTTAGGGGAAAAGCGCAAATTTCCCCGATAACAGAGGAAGATTTGCGGTTTAAAACATGGAATGAAGTCGTAAAGCCGGAATCCAATGCGGTTGTATTGGCCATGATGGATACGAGCGGTTCGATGGGAAATTTTGAAAAATATTGCGCCCGGACATTCTTTTTTTGGATGACCCGTTTCTTGCGAACAAAATACGAAAAAGTGGAAATTGAATTTATTGCCCACAGTACAGAAGCCAAAATTGTAACGGAAGAAGAATTTTTTACAAAGGGTGAAAGCGGGGGAACGATTTGCTCATCAGCCTATTTGAAGGCCCTTGAATTGATTAAACAAAAATATAGTCCAAGTCGCTACAATATTTATCCTGTCCACTTTTCAGACGGCGAAAATATGTCCAGCGACAATGAAAATTGTTTAAAACTAGTGGGCGAGTTGATGGAAGTTTCCCAAATGTTTGGCTACGGGGAAGTGAACGCATTAAATCGTTACTCCACTTTGATGAATACGTATAAAAAAATCAATAACCCGAAATTTCGCCATTATGTGATTCGGCAAAAAAGCGATGTGTATGAGACGTTAAAGAGCATGTTCCGCAAACAGGAAGCCAACGCTTAGAGGGGGGAAGGAAGTGGATAAAGAGCTTCAGAAAGCAATCGATGAAATTACGGAAATTGCTCGCGGATTCGGGTTAGATTTTTATCCAATGCGCTATGAAATTTGTCCAGCAGATATTATTTATACAATTGGCGCCTATGGGATGCCGACAAGATTTTCCCATTGGAGTTTCGGAAAGCAATTTTACAAAATGAAATTGCATTATGATTTAGGCTTGAGCCAAATATACGAACTTGTCATCAACTCTGATCCTTGCTATGCGTTCTTGTTGGAATCCAACACCTTGACGCAAAACAAATTAATTGTTGCTCATGTGTTAGCCCATTGCGACTTCTTTAAAAATAACGTTCGTTTCTCCAATACAAGAAGAGATATGGTGGAAAGCATGACAGCCACAGCTGAACGCATAGCCAGCTACGAACGGCAGTATGGACAATATGAAGTGGAAAAATTTTTAGATGCGGTGCTGTCCATCCAAGAGCATATTAATCCATCCTTAATTCGACCTCAGTTAATGTATGATGAAGAAGATGAGAATGAAGAGGAAAACATCGTCATTCCGACGCCATATGATGATTTATGGAAGTTGGATGAACGGTTGGAAGGGAAAAAAGAAGAAAAGAAGAAGACGAAAAAGAAAAAATTCCCGCCAAAACCTGAGAAAGATTTGCTGCTTTTCATTGAACAATACAGCAGAGAACTGGAAGAATGGCAACGGGATATTTTGACAATGATGCGGGAAGAAATGCTATACTTTTGGCCGCAGCTTGAGACAAAAATTATGAATGAAGGATGGGCTTCTTACTGGCATCAACGGATTATGAGGGAGCTGGACTTGGATACAGCTGAAACGATCGAATACGCAAAGCTCAATGCCGGGGTGCTCCAGCCCTCAAGAACGTCCATCAATCCATATTATCTAGGACTCAAAATCTTCGAAGATATTGAAAGACGATACGACAATCCGACGGAAGAAATGAAAAAAATGGGGGTTAAACCGGGTTCAGGAAGGGAAAAAATTTTTGAAGTACGCGAAATCGAATCGGATATTTCCTTTATCCGCAACTATTTAACAAAGGAATTAGTAGAACAAGAGGATTTATATTTATTCGAGAAAAAAGGCAATTCGTATCAAATTACAACGAAAGATTTTGAAAGAGTTCGGGATCAGCTTGTGTCGATGCGGGTAAATGGAGGATTTCCATATATCGTGGTCGAAGATGGGGATTATCAAAGAAATGGTGAGCTGTATTTGAAGCATAGCTATGAAGGAATGGAGCTGGACCCTTATTATTTAGAAAATGTATTGCCTTATGTTTACCAGCTTTGGGGGCGTTCAGTCCACTTAGAAACTATTGTAGAAGGGAAGCCTGTTCTCTATTCCTATGATGGAAAGAGAAATTCAAGGAGGACGTTATGAACGGATGGTTGAACGAGCTCATGAAATATTCATGGGCTTAATTTTTTTAGAAAAATTAAGATGATGAATTTCATTATTTCCTTATATGATAACATTTATAAAATGATAGAATCGTTTTTTTAAAACTTGCTATGATGCATAAAATGGTTTAATGTCTCTTAAATTAGGTAACTTATTTGAAATTTTGTTAATATAAAAGGACGGCTTTTCCTTCAGGAGGATGGAAGACAATCCCTAAACAATCTGGAATAATGGCTTACTTTAAAAAAGGTCACTTGACTCCGTATTCAATGACATACATGTTTTTCCTGATTTCATTAATACACCGCCTAAAGCACAAATTGAAAGCATATTTTTAGATGACAAAATCATCCCCTCAATCCATTTAATTTCCTTTTATCATTATGGGAAATGATTTTCTTTCATATTCAAAGAAAAATATTTACTTGAACAATCATAAATCTCTTTTTATCGAATAGTATGGTTAATAAATAGTAGATGGATTGGAGTTTTGGCGAATGATTTTGCTAGAGGTGATATGGAAATGACACTGATTATTTGTGTGTTGGAAATAGTCTATTTATTTTTATGGATGGGGTCAGGAAATAAGTTGTTTTTCTTTATTGCATTAGGAATTTTCCTTTGGTGGATTTATGAAATGAGAAGGGAGGCGCGGCTTCGGCAAGAAAAAATTGAGCAGGAGACGATTCAGAAGCTAGAAAAAATTCCTCACAACCGAAGAGCAGTTTCTGATGATTGTTTATCGGCCATTTTATTGGACGAGCTATCCAAAACTTTTTACTATCTAGAACGGGATGATGTGGAATCAAACTTTAAAAAGAAAAGCTACTCATTTGATGAAATCTACGAATGTGCCATTGCCGTAAACGACAGTATATGCTCATTAATTTCAAAGGGCGGCACCCACGGATGGTCAATCATTAATTACGATGCCCAAATTTATAATGAAGAAGATTTTAAAGAAGAGGATACCATTCATAAATTAAGCTTAAAAATCATTGTAGATGATTTGTCGAAGCCATTGATTGAATTTGTCTTTTTTGAAGACAAGAAGGGAATTGAGAAGGATTCGGAAGAGTATGAGGAAATTTGGCAGGAATGCAAAAATTGGCATCAAAAAATCAGCGTCACCATTAAAAGGGGATCACGAGAAATCGAAAAAATAGCAGTAAACAACTGGGCTCACAATTGATCCTGAAGGAAATCCCTTGGCAAGGAAGGAGTGCCGAGGGTTATTATATTTTGAAGAGTAAAGGGACATCTACATGTATTAGACGCCCCCAATGGATCAATAATGGATATATACGGCTGTTCCATTTGGCACGATGCTTGCCAATTCTTCCACATCCTCATTTAACATCCGGACGCAGCCCTTAGAAACAGCATAACCAATCGAGCTGGGATCATTTGTCCCATGTATTCCATAAGTCTCTTTGGAAAGCGTCAGCCACATCGTACCAAAAGGGCCACCTGGATTCGGGGCTCTATTGACAATAACAAAATTTCCCGTAGGCGTTTCATATAACATCCGTCCCACCGCAATTGGATAAGTTTTCACTAAAACCCCATTGTTATATAAAGATAGAGTGCGGTTATTGATTGACACATCAATTTCATAAGGGATTGTACTTGGGTCTGGCAAACCCGGAATATTAATCGGCTGACCTATATATAACAAATCCGGGTTTGTGATTTGAGGGTTGTTTTCCAATAAAATCAAATATTCCACCCGATAATCCCTTGCAATTTGCGCAAGCGTTTCCCCGGGTCTCACATAATGAATCATTTTTACACCTCCCGCCCATTCACTAAATACATAGTATTCAGAACAGAGGCTATCGGTGCTAATCATGAAATGTTCAATGAATTCATATTCTAAAAGTTTCGTCTGGATGGTTCATTTATGTATCTTTGTACAGGGCCCACTAGACAATCCCGTCCGCTTCTCTTTGCCTTATATAAGTTTTGGTCTGCAGAATAAACAGCTTCGAGTATATTGTCATCTTTAAATTCAGAGACACCAGTTGAAATCGTAATGCTGACGCTTTCAATTTCCTTATAAGGAAAGGAAGTATGTTTAATATCCAATCGAATGTTTTCCAACAGATTTGTAGCTGAATTGATGTTTGTTTCGCCAAGATAAATAATAAATTCTTCTCCTCCAAAGCGCCCGGTAACGAGTTGATCGGATTCGTATTTTTTTAAAATGTTTGCTACTTCTACTAAAATTTTATCTCCAAATAAATGGCCATAGGTATCGTTTACTTTTTTAAAATGATCAATATCCAGCATTGCGATGTAATGTTTTGGCTTTAAAGTATGTCTCTTTTCTTCAACCACTTCATAAAACTTCCTCTTATTTAAAAGCTTCGTCAACGGATCTTCATCTGCCATTTTTTCCAGCTGGCTATTTAAAAATCTTCTCTGCCTGTCTTGCATGATAAAAATGTATAGAATGACGGCAGTAACAATAAAGGATGTGACGCGAAACAAAGCGGTATTCTTAAAAATTTCCCATCCATTTGGTACAATGAAAATAATAGGAAAATCACAAACAATCCAGCATAAAAGAACAATTGAAATTTTTTCGATATAGTGTTTTTTCAAATGAGAGCGTGGATGAAAGGCGAGGGCGATGATTGTTGGAAGTGCCATGCCAAATACAATGCCTGGAACCGTACCAGCTCCACCCATGAAAAATCGCCAGGCGGAAGCTATCAATAGTGCTGGGATAGCAATCCATCCCTGCAAATACGCTAAAAAAATAAGAGGAATAAATCGCATATCCACAAAAAAGTTTTCATTCAAATGGATTGGCAAATAAAAAAGGATAATTGTACAACAGGAAACTAATGAGACGGTGATCACTTTTCGAAAAAAGAGAGGAATTTTTTTATGATTATCAGATATGAAGGTCATGGTTAAATGCATCAGCAAAATAATTGCAATGTTTGATAGAATGGATTGAAACAAAAGGTTTACCTCCTTTCTAACATGCACTCCAAAAACAAGAAAAATCTAAACTGTCAATAAGTTTATCATAACGGTTATTAAAAAAATAGAAAATTCCTTTGAGATATAGAAAAATTTTCATGATAAAATATATAAAGATAGAATAAATCTTTATTGGAGGAAACAATGGGGAAATATATAGGGGAAATTATGCTGTTTACAACAGCGATTATTTGGGGAAGCGGTTTTGCATTCAGCGCCATTTCGTTGAATTATTTTACACCTTATCAAATATTAGCCGTTCGTTTTACCATAGGAGTTTTCATTTTAAGTCTGATCTTTTATCAGCGGTTAAAAAATATGAAGAAATCGACCATCAAACGGGGATTCATTTTAGGCTTGCTATTATATATGGCTTTCCTTTTGCAAACAGTCGGTCTGCAATATACAACGCCATCGAAAAATGCATTTATTACGGCGATTAACGTGGTCATTGTCCCTTTTATCGCCTTTTTTATGGACAAAAGGAAAATTGATAGATTTGAGTTGTCCGGGGCTTTTTTGGCAATTATCGGCATTGCTTTTCTATCGTTGGAATTATCCATTTCCGAAATCAATTTAGGCGATTTATTGACATTAGGATGTGCTTTTGGTTTTGCTTATCAAATTTATTACACAGCCAAATATGTGAAGGATGAAGATCCCATTTTGCTCACAGTTGCGCAAATGGGGGCAGCCGCTCTTTTTAGTTGGCTATTCTTATTTTTCAAAGGGGAAGTGGAGTTTGCCCTTGAATGGAAAGGGACATTATCTGTATTGTATTTAGGGTTATTTTCAACGACCCTTGCCTACTGCTTTCAAACGATGGCGCAAAAATATACGAACGAAACGAAAACTGCGATTATTTTATCGACAGAGGCATTGTGGGGCATGGTTTTCTCCATTATCATTTTAAGCGAAGTATTGACTGGAAGAATGATTGTCGGAGCTTTTTTGATTTTGACGGCTATTATTTTAGCTGAAACAAAACTTGATTTTCTCAAAGGAAAGTCGGTAAAAAATATAAGAGAAATCAAATGATTTATAAAAAAGGGGGCTCTGAAAAGTTGAGACGTCCCCTTTGCGGCTTTAGCTAGTGCTTCGCCGCAGATAAATTGCGACGAGAAGATGCGTTTAATGTGACCACCGCAGGAGCGAAGATTTTTCAAAGCATTTTACTATTAGAAATGGGACTGTTCTGAAAGTTTTACACTTTCTGGACAGTCCCTTTTTGTTTTTATGAATCATCCCTTTCTGGCAACTGCGCTTGTCGCAATACCAACGGAGGTAATGGCGACGATGGACAATAGGAGTGTGCTGGCAGAGAGCAAAATTCCTCCAATGAGGACGATGATGGAGTCGATGATGAAAATAATCACTCCAACATTAATATTTGTTTTGTCGCTGATGAATTGGGCAAGTAAATCCGTTCCTCCGGTGCTTGTATTAAATCTTAGCATAATGCCAATGCCAAGTCCGACGAAGGTTCCTCCAATAATGGCTGCGTAAGTGGCCCCAATATCCAAAAGAAAACGAAGGGGTTTCAACAGATCAATAATGACGGAAGATACAAGCAATCCGTGAATGCTGTTGTAAAAATATGGTCTATATTTAAACCATGCCATCACAAAGATTGGCAAGCTCAACATAATCACCATTAATCCAATTTTTAAATCGAACAAATAATGCAAAATGAGGGAAAGCCCGATAATGCCGCCGTCTAAAATTTCATAAGGAGCCAGAAAAAGATTGATGCCGATTGATAATAAAATGCTGCCGATCAGTATGGCTAGTCCTTTCTGTATATAGTACATGATATTCCTCCATCGCAGGACATGCACTATTGTATGAAAGGACAAATAAGAAAATGCAAAATTGGTATGTTCCGATTACAAGGGAAATATTCTAAAACATTTTCTCCCGTTATGCCAAGTAATATGTTTTTTACTTGGAAGAAAATAAGTGTCGGCTGCAGCGAATAAATTGATGAGAAATTAGCATGATAAAGGCATAACACTTTAGGAGGTGTACAAATGCCGAATCAAAATAAACAATTTACACAAACTGGAACAAATATGGAAGAAGTAAAACGTCAAAATGCCCAAGGTTCAAGTTCAACTTTTGGAACAAACCCTCAAAAAGTAAGAGAAGAAATAGCACAAGAGGGCGGTTTTGGAAATAGTTCTTCTCAGCCAAGCCCAACTCCAGCAAAGACACCAGCTGGAACAAACATCCAGCAAGTGAGAGAAGAGATTGCCCAAGAAAGCAGTTTTTCAAGTAAAGCTCAGCCAAGCCCAGCTCCAGCAAAGACAGCCGCTGGAACTAGCATCCAAAAAGTAAGAGAAGAAATTGCAGAAGAAGGCGGTTTTAATCCAAATCCGCAAAAACAAAATAAATAAATAATGATTAAACGAAAACGCCTCTACATTTTGAGGCGTTTTCATTATTTTGTAAGAAAATTATTTTTTTATTATTCCTTGCCGAAGAGCGGCCTCAGACTCTTTTGAACCGTCCATGGCAACTAAAATATTTGTGTAATTTGCAATCATTGCAATCACACCTTTTGTTTGAAATATTATATCATGAAAGCGAATACAAAAAATTTTTCGATTTTGTGGAAAAACATTGCTTCCATATAAATAAAAAAGCCGGGGAAGAGAACCGCTTCCCCGGTTATTAAAATAGCAATTATTTTAATACATCGTGATCTACATAACGTTCGCCGTTTAATTCGCTGATGACATTGATCGCCACTTTTGCGCCGTCTCCAGCAGTAATGATAGTATGGACGCTTACTCCCGCACAAGTGCCAGCAGCCCAAATACCTTCCACATTTGTTTTTCCGTTTGCATCTACATCAAAAATAGTTTTGACTCTTGGTTCTGTTCCAGGTTTTGTTTTAAGGCCGATGCTTTCAGCGAGGTCAGTTAAAAATCCTGTGGCAAGGATAACGTGTTTTGCTTCTACTTCTCCGTTTTCATATTGCACTTTAAATCCATTTTCGGTTTTAGTGATGCCAGTCACTTTTGCTTCAATCAGTTCAGCGCCGTAATGTTTCGCTTGTTCAATTCCCGTTTTCACTAATTCAGGGCCTGTAATTTCTTTTACACCGTAGTGATTGTATAGCATTGCGCGTTTTGTAACACCTTGATCGCTATCTAAAATCACTGTTTTTTTTCCTGCTTTTGCTGTGAAAATCGCAGCGCTTCCTCCAGCAGGACCTGCTCCGATAATGGCTATATCATACATATAAATCCCTCCTAACTTTTTCTATATTTACCATTCTACCAGAATATAAATTTCCTCTCTAAAAATATGTTTTCTTTTCATAAGTAGAGTCCATCATTTGATTTTCCATTTTTTGAGTATTACGATTTTAGTAGCAATACTCTTTGATTTTTGGAGGGATTAGAATGGCTAGTCTTTTGTCCATTGACTGGGATTATTTCATTTCCGCTGAAAATCAAGAAATTGCATCAAGTGTTGAGAACAAACGGACGATTCATGATTTATGGTATAAAAAATATTTTCAATACAAATCCTATGGAAAGGATTTTGAGAAATTTTTCTCCCTTTCCGATGAAGTGGATTCATTTTGGGATAAAATCAAACAATTTTTTAAATGGGACCAGAATGTGAACATCTACGTATCGGATTCTCATGCTTTATCATACAAAATTGCTGAAAAATTTGACGTGGAGGAAGTCTATCTGTTTGATGCCCATTCGGATTTGGGGTATGGTGGATTAGATTCTTTAAAATTTGAGGTAAATTGCGCCAATTGGCTTGGAAAGCTTTTACAAAATGGAATCATCAAAAAAGCCTATATCATTTATAGTCCTTTCACAAAAGAAAAACCGGAATTTTTCAAAGAAATGAATAAAGCATTTTCCATTGATTATATAAAATGGGATGATTTATATAAAGGAATAAAAACAAGCGTGGTACATATTTGTCGTTCTGGCGCATGGAGTCCGCCTTGGTTTGATGGAAAATTTGCTGAATTTGTTCGAGCCCTGGGTCTGCCTTACAAAGTGTACCAATGTCCAAATAGAAGATGGAATCCAAACAATATAAGTTTTGCCGAAAAATTAGAATATATGATGGCTTGAATAAAGAAGGATGTTCAACACATACTACCGTAAAGGAGTGTGTTGACGATGAAAAAAGATTCATTGCCAAAATCTAAAAAGCGATTTGCTGAAATGCCTTATAAAGAAAAACCGGACCGCGTTCCATCAGACAATGTCAGTATTTTTGATTTGCATGAGGATATGCAGACGGTGGATGCAATTCCGGTCGATGAATTGAATAAGCGGGTGAAAGCGGAAGGCGATGAGCTGCTTGAAGAAGTTTTTCGAAAAGAATCCCCGGATGAAAAGTACCATTTTGACAATGCCTGAGGCTGGGACATAAACAAAAAATGAAAGGGCAGTTGAAAAAGTTTGATAACAAGAGGCTGGGACATAAACAAAAAATTAAAGGGGCAGTTGAAAGAGTTTTGATAAAAAATTGATATAACTAAAAATTGATTGAAGTGACGGGGCGACTCCTGCGGGAACAGCCCGAGTCTCGAGACCCCGCAGGAGCGAAGAATTGAGCTCCGAGGAGGCTCGAGCCCAATGTCATCAACTTAACGTTACATTTAATGGAAAATAATATTTAATTTAACTTTTATAAAATTAGGTAATAAGCCTCTTGTAATTTTAAAAAGTCCACGAACAAGTGCGGGATTATGCCAAACGGATTGCAGACTTGAAGGAGAAAAGAGATCAACTTGTCCAAAAGATGGTTAAATTATCGAAAGATAAACAAGAGTATCAGATTTTAATTTCATTTCCAGGAATCGGAGAAACGACTGCAGTTCGTTTAATTGGAGAACTAGGAGATATTCGACGATTCAAAAACCATAAACAACTGAATGCTTACGTCGGTATTGATATCATGAGATATCAATCTGGGAATACCTTTTATAAAGACAAGATTAATAAAAGAGGAAATAACAAACTTAGAAAGATTCTATTTTACATGATCCAGACCATGATCCAACTACGGAAAAATACACAAAATCATATTGTAGATTATTATGATAAATTAAAAACGCAACCCCAGAGGAAACCTCATAAAGTTGCGTCCATAGCATGCGTGAATAAGTTCTTGAAATCGGCTTATCACCTTATCACACATAATCTGAAATACGATTACGAAAAGGCAACAATGCATCAGTAATCGTAAGTAAGATTATATCACAAAGACCTGGCGAAAAAAATGGAAATCGTGAGGTCTATTTGTCATGCGAAAATTTATTTTGGAAGGAAGGGGTACCCCTTCCTTCCAAAATAAAATCTATGTGAACCAAATTATTTAATAAAAAACACTTGACTAGAGGTAAGAAGGGGCTGTCCGAAAAGTAGTATTTAATCCCGAAATCTAAAAAAAGCAAACCCAAAGAATGCTGTAAAATCAACATTCTTTGGGTTTTAATTTTGGCGGATTTTCAACTAAAATGGACTTTTTAGACAGCCCCTTTTTTATCTTTTGTCCCAGCCCCTTTTTTAGATTTGTCCCAGCCTCTTTTTAGATTTGTCCCAACCTCGTTTTTTATTTCAAAAAGGCAGAATGTTTTTAACTTTTCTAATGATTACAGTTCAATAATTCCTTTGTACAAATAATTGATTTTGATACCATTTCATGCTACTTTCAATTTAGTCAAGAAAAATGTATGCAAATAAAGTAATGAAGAGAGATGAAGAAACAATGACTCAACCATTCTTGCCAGTTTTATGCGGTTCAGACATGAATGCCTATGGAATGGCTCGTGCCTTCCATGAAGCTTATGGAATAAAGTCCCTAGTGGTGGGCCGCTCCCACTTAACAGCGACGCAAGACAGCAAAATCATCATCTTTGAACAAGTAGATCAATTCAATAAACAAGAAGTATTTTTGCCAGCATTAGAAAAAATTGCAGAAAAATATAAGGATACGAAACTTCTGCTCCTAGCTTGCGGAGATGATTATGCAAAATTAATCATTAAAAATAAACCTGAATTGCAGAAACATTTTATCGTGCCTTATATTGATGAATCGTTGATGGATCAAATTTTATTAAAAGAAAATTTCTATAGTATGTGCGAAAAATACGGCTTTAAATATCCGAAAACAACGATTATCAGCTATGAAAATTATAAAGACTTTGAAATTCCGTTCGATTATCCCATCATCATTAAAGCTTCCAATTCCGTCGCTTATTGGGCATGCAAGTTCCCTGGAAAGAAAAAAGTGTTTGTCGCCCATGATGAAAAAGAGAAAAATGCAATATTAGACGCCATTTACAGCTCCACTTATAAAGATAATTTAATCATCCAGGAATTTATTCCAGGAGACGATTCCTATATGCGCGTGTTAAACGCTTATGTTGGAAAAGACGGCAAAGTGAAACTAATGTGTTTGGGCAATCCGATTTTAGAGGAGCATTCTCCTGAAGGAATAGGAAGCTATGCGGCAATAATTACAACTTATGATAAAGAATTGATGGACCAGGTACGTTATTTCCTTGAAGACATTGGATTTACCGGTTTTGCGAATTTCGATATGAAAAAAGATCCAAGAACTGGGCAATACAATTTGTTTGAGATTAACTTGCGAAACGGCCGTTCCAGCTATTTTGTGACAGCGGCAGGCTACAATTTAATGAAATATGTGGCAGATGACTATGTGTTTAATATTAAACAAGAATTAACTTATGCGAACAACAAACATCTATGGCTTGTCATCCCAAAAGGGGTTTTGTTCAAATATGCTACCAATGAAAAATTGAAAATCGAAGCAAAAAAATTAATCCGTGAAGGAAGATATACAAACTCCCTCTATTATCCATACGATATGAATCCAAAACGGTGGATTAAGCTCACGTTAAATAAATTAAATTACTATCGAAAATATAAAAAATACTTTAATAAAAAAGGTTTGGCGGAATAATGAAAAAAACGTTAGGTATTATAGGCGGAGTCGGTCCCTTGGCAACAATGTTTCTAGGGGAAGCCATTGTTCGCCTGACAAATGCAAAAAACGATCAAGAACATCTTCATACCATTATTGACAATGATACAAGAATTCCCGACCGCACCGCTTTCATTTTAGGGAAATCCAATCAAAATCCGGTGCCTGTCATTATTGAAGATGCGCGAAAACTCGCTTCCTATGGCGCCGATTTAGTATGCATCCCATGCAATACGGCCCACTCTTTTTACGAAGAAATCCAACAGGGCTCGCCTATACCTGTGATTCACATGATTCGTGAGACAGCGAAACGGGCGAAAAGTCTAGAAGCAAAAAAAGCAGCGATTTTAGCTACAGATGGCACCATCTATTCGAAAGTGTATCAAAAGGCGCTGATGGAAGAAGGGATTGAGCCGGTCATTCCGGATGAACATACGCAAAAATTGGTGATGTCGATCATTTATGATCATGTAAAATCCGGGAAAGAAGTAACGAGGGAAAAATGGAGCGACATTGAAGCAGCGGTTTTCGACCTCGATTGCGACCGCATTATTTTAGGATGCACCGAACTTTCTGTAGTAAATAAAAATTTACAATTGGGAGAACGCTATATTGATTCGTTGCTAGTGTTGGCAGAGACGGCCATCATCCGCTGCGGATATGAAGTAAAAAAATAAAATGAATTGAAAAGAATTCGGATTGTGCTAAAGAATTCTAGCACAAATAGCGAATTCTTTTTTCATCATTTCATCCCACTTATAAGAAAGGTGCAATGGAGTCTTGTTAATATGTGGTAAACTAAAGATGGGAAGGTGGGGAAACCATGTCAGTCATAAAATTATTAAACGAAACATTACAGAGAAAATGGAAATTTGAAAAACCGATGAAAGTTCAAGATGAAATGATTCCAGCGATGCTTGAAGGAAAAGATATCGTGGCGGAATCCCCAACAGGTTCTGGGAAAACGCTGGCTTATGTGCTACCAATGCTTCATAAATTGGACGGTTCAAAAAAAAGCACTCAAGGATTGATTGTTGCACCTTCTCAAGAACTTGCAATGCAAATTGTAGAAGTGATTCGTGAGTGGAGTGAAGGAACAAATATCACCGTTCAACAGCTTATTGGAGGAGCAAACATAGCACGCCAAATAGAAAAATTGAAGAAAAAGCCTACTATTGTAGTAGGGACCCCTGGCCGAATCAATGAGTTAGTCAGAACTAATAAATTAAAATTGAGAGAAATTGAAATCGTTGTATTAGACGAATGTGATCAATTGTTGAGCAGAGAGTATCGGGTCATCGTGAAATCCTTTATTGAAGGGGCGTCCCCTAATCGGCAAGTGGTATTAGTATCCGCAACGATTACCGATGAAATTCGGTTGGTGGCAAGCCGAATGATGAAGGAACCTTTGAATATTCAAATTAAGCCGGAAGATATGGTCAAAGTCGGGAAAGTTGTCCATTCTTTTGTGAAAGTAGAAGAGCGGGATAAAACGGATGCGTTAAGAAGGCTCGCTAATATAGAAGGCGTTCGAGGCCTTGCTTTTGTCAATCATTTAGATCAGCTGTTATTGAAAGAAATGAAATTAAAATATAAAGATGCAAAAGTAGTATCTTTGCATGCGGATATGACGAAGGAACAGCGGAAAAAATCGTTGGAGGATTTTCGAAAGGGAGAAGCGCGCATCTTGCTTGCCACTGATTTAGCTGCCCGGGGATTGGATATTGAAGGACTGACTCATGTGATTCATGTGGATTTGCCGCATACAGTGGAGCAATATTTGCATCGTTCAGGGCGCACCGGAAGAGCAGGTGCTGACGGGGAAGTGTTGACACTTCTTTCATACAAAGATGAGAAAAATTATAAGAAATTGTTGAGACAAGTAGGGCAAAAACCTGTGCAAAAGGTGATTTACAAGGGACAATTGATGGAAGGGAACTCCAAAACCGTTTCAAAAAAGTGAGGGAATAGACGTGACGTTTGAAGAAAAATTGGAACAATACGCGGAGCTGGCTGTAAAAGTCGGTGTGAACATTCAAAAAGGTCAATATTTATTAATCAACACAACTATAGACACGTTGGATTTTACAAGATTGGTTGTGAAAAAAGCTTACGAAGCTGGTGCCGGAAGGGTCCATGTCAACTTTACTGATGAAGAGATTACCCGCGCCTTTTATGAACACGGAGCGGAAGAAGAATTCAGCAAGTTTCCAAAATGGATTGTAGCGCAAAGAGATGAATGCATTGAACGGAAAGGCGCTCTTCTTTGGATTGATTCAGAAGATCCGGATTTATTGAGCGGCATTCCTGTAAGCCGCATATCAGCTCAGCAAAAGGCCAGTGGAGAGGCGCTTGTGAACTATCGGAAAGCTATTATGAATGATGAAATTGCCTGGTCTATTATTGCAGTGCCTTCAAAAAAATGGGCGAAAAAAGTTTTTCCAGACTTGCCGGAAGAAAAGCAAGTGCCGGCTCTTTGGGAAGCAATTTTTAAAGCTGTCCGCATTGGAGAAGGGGATGCGGTTGAAAATTGGAGAAAACATCTCGAAAATTTAGAAAAGCGTGCAACACAATTAAACAGCAAAAAATATGCCAAATTGCATTACAAAGCCCCAGGTACGGATTTAACAATTGAGTTACCTGATAAGCATATTTGGTGCACTGGCTCAAGCAAAACACCAGAAGGAGTAACATTCATTGCCAACATGCCGACAGAAGAAGTTTATACCCTTCCTTCCAAATTCGGTGTAAACGGCTATGTGAGCAATACGAAGCCTCTTGTTTATCAAGGAAACATTATCGATGAATTTACGCTCACATTTGAAAAAGGAAAAATTGTTGAAGCCCACGCAAAAGTCGGCAATGAATTATTGCAGGAATTAATCAAAACAGATCAAGGGTCTGCCTACTTAGGAGAAGTGGCGTTAGTACCTCATGAATCACCAATTTCGTTATCTAATATTTTGTATTACAATACGCTCTTTGATGAAAATGCATCCAATCATTTAGCGATTGGAGAAGCCTATCCAACATGCTTTGAAGGCGGCCGCGATTTAGAGGAAGGGCAGCTAGAGTCTTTAGGAATCAATGTTTCAATCACCCATGAGGATTTTATGATTGGCAGCAGCGAGATGGATATTGATGGAATTTTGCCGGATGGTACAAGAGAGCCGATTTTTAGAAACGGAAATTGGGCTTTTTAATAAGGTAATGTACCCACATTCTTCCTTAATTCGGGGGAGGATGTGGTTTTTTTATGAAAGCGCAAGGATTTCTAAAAATAAATGTCCAAAAAATACAGAACATATATTCGTAAAAATATAGCCACCTTTATTTATCCCATGCTACAATAGAAACAAAGCAAAAAGGGGAGGTCGATTGAAGATGAAAATTTTTCATACGGCAGATTGGCATTTAGGGAAGCTTGTCCAAGGAGTTTACATGACTGATGATCAGCGGTATGTGCTGAACCAATTTATACAGGCAATCGATGAAGAAAAGCCGGATGTTGTCATCATTGCAGGAGATTTATACGACCGCGCCCTTCCACCGGTGGAAGCAGTGGATTTGCTGAATGAGGTGTTGGAGGAAATTGTGTTAAAACGGAAAGTTCCTGTACTAAGCATTGCAGGAAACCATGACAGCCCAACCCGCCTTGAATTTGGCAGCCGATTGATGAAGGAAAGCGGATTATACATTGTGGGAGAAGTAGATTACCAATTAGAACCAATCATTTTGCAAGATGAATTTGGAGAAGTGCATTTTCACCTCATTCCTTTTGCAGAGCCCTCTACGGTGCGAAATGTGTTCCAATGCGAATCCATTCATACATATGATGACGCGATGAAAGCCATCATTGAAAAAATTGAAGAAAAAATGGATCGAACAAAGCGGCATGTATTGGTGGGGCATGCCTTTGTTACACCTTCAGGAGAACAAAGGGAAAATACTAGCGACTCTGAGCGTCCACTTGCCATTGGCGGTTCAGAATGTGTCAATGCCCATTATTTTCAATCCTTTCACTACACAGCACTAGGGCATCTTCATAAAGCGCATTATGTGTTGAATGAAACCATTCGATATGCCGGCTCTCCGCTAAAATATTCTGCATCTGAAGCAAATCATCAAAAAGGATTTCTCATTGTCTATTTAGATGAAAAAGGACAAGTTTCCGTTGAAAAGCGCAATTTCACACCAAGAAGGGATTTGCGAATCATTGAAGGTTCCATCCAGGAAATTTTAAAACACGACTACTGCGAAGATTACGTTTTTGTTAGGCTGACGGATTTAACGCCTGTTGTAGGAGCGATGGAGCAAATCCGCACTGTATACCCAAATGCCATGCATGTAGAGCGAAAAACCATCCACAAAACGGAAAGCGGAGAAGAACGTATCAACATTCGGCGGGAGCAGTTGGATGAACTCACTTTATTTAAAGCTTTCCATCAAGAAATTGTCGGTACAGAACCGACAGAAGAAGCCCTTCAATTATTTACAGAAGTGTTGGAAGAATTGCTGAGTGAAGAAAGAGAAACAAAAGAGGCGGTGGTGGTGAAATGAAGCCGATTTTATTAAAAATGACAGCCTTTGGGCCTTACAAAGATGAAGAGGTCATCGATTTTACGAAGCTGGAAGAGAAGAAGCTTTTTGTCATTTCCGGGCAGACGGGCGCAGGAAAAACAACGATTTTTGATGCCATCTGTTTTGCCTTATACGGTTGTGCGAGCGGACAAGACCGGAAAGAACCAAAGATGCTACGAAGTGATTTTGCCGATGATGATGTTCATACAGCAGTTGAATTCATCTTTGAGATACGCGGAAAGAAATACCGGGTGTTGCGCAGACTCCCTCATGTGAAAAAAGGAAGAAAAACAGCAACAGGGGAAAAATATGAGCTATTTGAAGTTTTGCCTAACAATGAAGAAATTCCTGCGGTGGAGCGGCAACGGGTATCGGAAATTAATCAAAAATTGGAAGAGCTCATAGGGTTGACTTACGACCAGTTTTGCCAAATTGTGATGCTTCCCCAAGGAGAGTTTCGAAAATTATTAACTTCGAAGTCGGATGAAAAAGAAGAGATTTTAAGAAAAATTTTTAGAACGGAACGTTTCATTCAAATGGCGGATAAATTGGAAGAGAAAAAGAGGGCGATGGACCAGCAGCTGAATGAAGCTAGTGCATTGAAAAATAGCTATATCAGCCAAATCGAAGGGGCGCTTCCAAAAAGGGAATCGGCTTTATTTCTAGCGCTTAGCCAAAATTCAAACATTTATCAAATACTTGAAGGGTTGGCGGAAGAGCAGCAATATTATCAGGAAAAAATTAAAGAAGATGACCAGCGCTATCGAGAAGCTTTCAATCTGCATAAAGAAAAATATGAAGTCTATGTAGCAAACAAAAAATTAAATGATGAGATTGAAATCTTTGAAATGAAGAAAGACCAGCTGCTCCGACTGCAATCACAAAGCGCGCATTATGAACAAGTAAAGGAAACGATTGATGCTGCAAATCGGGCAAGCAGAATTTCACCAATCTATTCCCAACTGTTAGAACTAGAGAAAGAAAAAACGGAGCTTGAGAAAAAACGTTTGGGTGTGGAAAAACAACTAGAAGAGGCCAATCAAATTTTGGTGGAAGCAAAAGAACGCTATGAACAGGAAGCGGAAAAAGAAAATGAACGGGAACGGACCAATGAACGGGTAAAAGAATTGGAAAACCTTGTTCCAATCTATGAACAAATGAATGAACAAAGCGTCCTGGTAGAAAAATTATGGGCTGAACAAAATCAATTGCAATCCCACATTCAACTTTTAGAGCGGCAATTAGCAGAGAAAACTGCGGCTGCTTTAGAGCTAAGCAAAAAAATCGAAAAGCTTGAAGAAGCCACAGAAACCTATAATGAACTGTTGGAAGAGGAGCGCCGATTAAAAGAAATTGCAGATGCTTTCTCCAAATATCATGAAACAAAGTCAAAGATTCAAAAGTTGGAAGATGAATACAAAAACGCCAACGAAACCTATACAAATATTCATGAAATCTATGCGAAGGAAGAAGAAAAATGGCTGAATAACCAAGCGGCGATTCTTGCAGCAAACCTTAAGCCTGGAATGCCATGCCCGGTTTGCGGCAGCACGGAGCATTCCATCCAACATAAAGAAACGATAGAAATAATAGAACAGGATGAATTGAAAAAACTGAGAGCGGCTTTGGACGAAGCGCAGAAACATAAATTTGCTGTACAAGGTCAATTGGAATCAAAGCGTCAACAATTGAGCGAAATCGAAGAAATATTCATCACCTTAAATGCACCGATTGCTGAAGAAGAGAAATTCATTAATGAATTGCAAACCATTCAAAACAAGGTAAAAGTAGTGGAAGGACAAAAAGAAGAGCTCTCCTCCAGCAAAAAACACCTAAAAAGGCTGCAGGAAGCAAAAGAGCAGGTTGAGAAGCTTCAAAAGGAAAGTGCACAAAAATATAATGAAGTCCATGAAAAATATACGAAGGAAAAAACAATACTTGAGCAGCAAAAAAAATCCATTCCTGAAGAAATCCATGATCTTTCTCAATTGAAAACCGCATTGCAAGAAGCCATCCGTCTAAAAGGTCAGTTAAAAGAATCTTGGGAGCGGGCGCAAATTGCATATCAGGAAGCTTCTAAACAAATCGCAGCGGTTGAAGAAGCATTTAAACAAACAACGGAACAAGCAGACCATATTCAAAGAAAAGTTCAAAAGGTGAAAGAAGCTTTTCTATCTGCCCTTAAGGAAGCGCAATTTGCTTCAACGGAAGAATTTTTGCAGGCCCAGCTTTCGCCGCAAAAAATAGAATCATTGCAAAAGCAATATGAAGATTATTCAAAACAACTTCATTCATTGGAAACCCAAGTGAGGGAAGGGGAAGAAAAGCTGAAAGGCAAAGAAAAGGTGGACTTAACCGAAGCAGAAAGAGAGTTGAAAGTGCTTCAGTCCAATTATGAAAAAGCTCTGGACGCTTTAAATCATTCCAAAGCTTGTGAAAAGCATTGCATTGACTTTGCAGAAAAGTTGGAGCAAGTAGCAAGCGATATATTTCGGATGGAGGAGAAATCCAATCAAATCATCGACCTTTACAATTTGCTCCGTGGACAAAACAGCAAAAAAATTTCCTTTGAACGCTACGTGCAAATGGGTTATTTGGAGCTTATTACCGAAGCGAGCAATCTGCGCCTGAAAAACTTATCAAACGGCCAGTATTACTTGCAAGTTTCAGACCGGGTAGAATCTTATGGACGAGCAAGCGGGTTAGGATTGGATGTATATGATACGTATACTGGGCAAACAAGGGATGTCAAAACATTATCTGGCGGAGAGAAATTTAATGCCTCTTTAAGTTTGGCGCTCGGGATGGCAGATGTCATTCAAAGCTACCAAGGAAATGTCAATATTGAGACAATGTTTATCGATGAAGGATTTGGCTCCCTTGATGAAGAATCTTTAATGAAAGCAATCGACACGCTCATCGAACTTCAAAAATCCGGACGAATGATCGGGGTTATATCTCATGTGGAAGAGTTAAAATCTGCAATGCCTGCTGTTTTACACGTGGAAAAATTAAAAGAAGGCTATAGTAAAACAACCATTCTATTAAAATAATAAAGTGTTGAAATATTTTTATAATTTGATACAATGGCATTGTTCCCAACAGAATAGTTTAGGTGTACCACAAGGGGTGCTGATGAAGTCAGCTGAGAGTGTGCCGTATTGCACTAACCCTTTGAACCTGTAAGTTAGTACTTGCGTAGGGATGTGGGATAGAAACCGAAACAAATGCGTTCGGATCTGTCCGAACGCTTTTTTCTTTTCTATCCTTCTCTCGCGTTCCAGTAACGAAGAGAAAGGAGAATGTAGAATGAGAAATAAAAAATTATTATGGATGATTGAGATTGCTTTGTTTGCCGCCATTGGCTACGTGCTGGACCAAATCAAATTTTCCATTTGGGCGCAAGGCGGTTCTGTAAGTTTTGTGATGCTGCCCATTATTTTAATCGCTATTCGTTGGGGACTATCAGCTGGGCTTATTACAGGCTTGCTAGTTGGACTGCTAAATATGACGATTAATCCGTATATTGTCCATTGGGCGCAAGCTCTCCTAGATTATGTCTTTGCCTTTACCTTTGTTGGATTTGCCGCCATTGTAAGAAAGCAAGTATTAAATGGCGTAGCGACAAACCACAAAAAGAAAATTGCAATATATGTTGTCATCGGAACAATAGTGGGTGGACTATTACGCTATATTTGCCATATACTTGCAGGAGCTATTTTCTTTAAAGAATATGCAGGAGAGCAAAATGCTTGGATTTACTCCATCGTTTATAATGGCACATATATGCTTCCTGCCATTGTCATCACAGCTATCGCAGCGGCATTCATCTTTACAGCAAGCCCACGACTCATTAAAAGAGAAAATGAATAATCTCTGTCATTAGACAGTTTTACAATAAAAGATGAGGTTGGGACAAATCTAAAAAAACATCATTTTCTCCAAAGAGAAAATGATGTTTTTTTGATATGTTATTAAAATTGATTTCCTTTCCGGGGACGCTTTCCGCAGGCCCGCCTCTGAGTCATTCCTTCGCTCCTCGTGGTCTCGAGAGGGCTCGTCGCAGGAAAGCTTTGCATTTACTTCCTTGAACTTGCTCCGCTTTGCGACTAAGCGTGCGAGACAGGAACTTGCCCCGTCACTTCAATCAATTTTTCGTTATATCAATTTTTTATCAAAACTATTTCAACTGCCCCTTTAATTTTTTGTTTATGTCCCAGCCTCTTTTCATTTTTTGTTGAGGATTTTCCAATGATCTCAACAATTTCTCTGCTGATATTGTGTAAAATAATCAAGGAATTCCCGAATGATTGATAGAATATGATATATTATAAAATGAAATTGTATAGAAGAAAGGATCTTTTACATGATTGTCAAAACACAAGAAGAATTAGAAGCATTAAAAAAAATCGGCCGCATTTGCGCTGAGATTCGCGATGCAATGAAAGCGGCAACAAAACCAGGAATCACAACGAAAGAATTAGATGAAATTGCCGGCCGTATGTTTAAAGAGGCAGGTGCCCTTTCAGCTCCTAAAGGGGAATACGATTTCCCTGGCTATACATGTATCAGTGTCAATCATGAAGTCGCCCACGGTATTCCTGGAAATAAAGTGATTAAAGAAGGTGACTTAGTCAACATTGATGTTTCTGGTTCTCTAAATGGCTATTTTGCTGATACGGGCATTTCTTTTGTAGTCGGAGAAGGCTATGAAGAAAAAGAAAAACTTTGCCGTGTAGCGAAATCTGCTTTTGATCGGGCTATGACGAAAGTAAAAGCCGGTTCAAGATTAAACCAAATCGGAAAAGCGGTTGAAAGGGAAGCAAAAGAAAACGGATTAAAAGTCATTATGAATTTAACAGGGCATGGGGTAGGACGTTCTTTGCATGAAGATCCTCAACACATTCTTAATTATTATGACGCTTGGGATAAAACGATTATGAAAGAGGGAATGGTCCTTGCGGTAGAACCATTCATTTCCGAAAGAGCTGATCATATTATTGAATCAGGAGATGGATGGACATTCATTACTCCAGACAAATCTCTTGTTGCCCAAATTGAACATACGATTGTTGTAACGAAAGACAAACCAATTATTTTAACGCAGCTGGATGAGGAAGCATAAATAAAAAATCCTGTACGTTTAAGAACGTGCAGGATTTTTTTTCATAAATAATATTCCAACGATTAATACACCGCTCAAGAAAAGGGAGGAAGTAGTTACTAATAATTCATCAAAACCATTTGAGATGGCTATGCCGATAAAACACCAAACAAATACAAGCGGATAGGCAATATCGAAATGATGGTAGCGCAAGTGCAATGCTACTAATGTGGCAAAGGTTAAGATAATCACGACCCATAAAGCATTGCTTAAACCGAAGCCATGCCATTCATGATATAAAAGCAAATAACAGACATTAATCATAAAAATAAAAGTTGTCCATCCGAAATAAATAGCGATAGGAATTCTCTTTTTTAAATACTCCCCTTCCATTGGATACGTAAGATATAATGCAAATAAGAGCAAGAGTTGTAGTAAAATGGAAATAGAGGAATGAAGCAACGCTCCGTTATTCCATAGATAAATGGAAAGGATTTGAAATACCATAATTAAAAAAAAGAGAATGGTTTGAATTGGTGAAATAAAAGTTATTGATTTGAGATTTTTGGAATAATTGATAGCCCAAAGAAATAAAACAATAAAAAGGAAAAACCAAAAAATATATACATATGATGCCGGCGATATCAATAATGGCAGGCGATTAATCATTTCAATCGTGGGTTTACCTTTTATTGGCAGCCAAAAAGAATATAATGTAAATATGGCTGAGACTATCAAGCTGCCAAAAACAACAATCATTCGACCCATGTTTCGCACTCCTTTCCATAAAATTATATACGTTCTAAAATGATTGAACAACTTTAACTAAATCAATTCCTTTTATTTGTTAAATTTTCATAAGAAAGAAGAGAGGGCTTATGAAAAAAATAGAAGATTTGGACTTAAGTTTGAAATTGGAGAAAAAAGAATATAAGAAAAGATTAAAAAAATTGCAATTTGATATTCTGAATATTCAACAATTTTTATATCAAAATAAAATCGGTTTAATTATAGTCTTTGAAGGAATGGATGCGGCAGGAAAAGGTGGAGCCATCAAACGTTTAACCTGTCGTCTTGACCCAAGAGGATTTGTTGTACATCCCATTTCAGCGCCTCAACCCCATGAAAATAGATATCATTATATGCATCGTTTTTGGAGAAAACTTCCGCAGTACGGACAAATCGCTATTTTCGACCGCTCATGGTATGGACGGGTATTGGTGGAGAGAATTGAAGGCTTTGCCAAAAAAGAAGAATGGTCGAGAGCCTATGCAGAAATTAATCAATTTGAAAAACTGTTGACGGATGATGATTATATCATTATCAAATTTTGGCTACATATTGATAAGAATGAGCAATTGGAGCGCTTTAAGGAACGGGAAACGAATCCATTTAAAATGTGGAAACTGACAGAGGAAGATTGGCGAAATCGAAAAAAATTCGATCAATATGTAGAAGCAGCAAATGAAATGTTCGAACAAACCGATACATCGAATGCCCCATGGGTGCTGATACCTGGAAATGATAAATTATACGCACGCATCAAAGTATTGGAGGAAATTATTCAGCATGTAGAAAAAGAAGTTCAACGCCGCGGCAAAAAAATTAAAAGCTATACGAAAAAATAATCATTTTGTAGTTTCGTATGGCTATTTACAATAGATAATAATAGATTTAACTATAAGCTCCTTATCACTTAAATAATGAAAGAAAGGCATAGGTATAATGAGGATGAGGAAGTTTCTAAAAGTTTTTCAAAAGAAAGGTGATCGAGTGATTCGAATCGAAAGCGACAGGCTGCATCTGCGCACTTTTGTGGAAAAAGACGCAAAAGATTTAGCGAAACTGATGCAGAAAAATAAATATTTTTGGGCCACATATGAGCCGCTGCATGATGCAGCATTTTACACGGAAGAAGCACAATATCGGAAAATTTTAGAAGGCATCCATTTACAGCGTTCCAATCGTGAATATTCTTTTGGGATTTTTACAAAGGATGAGCAACAATTAATCGGCCATATTTCTCTATATGCAATTAAAAGACTGCCATACAGCAGCGCATTTATTGGCTACTCTATTGATGAACAATTTACTAGGCAAGGGATTGCTACGGAAGCGGTGAAGGAAGTTGTACAGTTTGGTTTTAATGTATTAAACTTGCACCGAATCGAAGCATACGTATCACCCAAAAACATCGCATCAATTAAAGTTTTAGAGAAATCAAATTTTAAAAGGGAAGGGCTGCTGAGAGAACTATTATATATTAATGGTTCTTGGGAAGACCATTATATCTATGCTCTTTTACAGGGAGAATATTTTTGAAGTTAAAATATTTCATTTTTTAAATCCATTGGTAACGGCAGTTATAATGGATTTTTTTTTTTTGCATTGATTAATAAAAAAATCCACCCGCTTAAGCAGATGGATGAAACGTCAATTATTCAGATTGCTGTTTAAGATATTCATGTCCATTTGTCAATAAATCGAGTTTTCCGGTTTCTGGATGCATGATTAAACCATGCACAGGTGTACTTTTTGGAAAGAGTGGGTGGTTGCGTATGATATCGACACTATTTAAAACGTTCTTTTCAACGTCTCCAAATCCACGAAGCCATTCAACTAAATCGATTCCTGAATATTTAATGGATTTAATAATTTCTTGACTGACGCCTCTTTGTTTCATATGTTCAATCATATGATGCGGGTCCACTCTGCTCATGCCGCAGTCGTGGTGTCCGATTACATAGACTTCATCAGCTTGCAATTCATACACAGCTACTAAAATACTGCGCATAATACCGCCGAATGGATGGGCAACCATAGCGCCGGCGCTTTTAATAATTTTGGCGTCGCCGTTTCGTAGATTCATTGCTTTTGGCAACAACTCAATTAAGCGAGTATCCATGCATGTTAAAATCACAATTTTTTTATTTGGAAATTTATCTGTGATATATGGAACATATTGTTTTTGTTCTACAAACTCTTTGTTAAAACGCAAAATTTCATTCAATGATGCCATTATAAATCCCCTTTCTTTTGTACCTCTGATTATAAACAAAAAAAGGTTAGAAACAACAGAATTATTAGAATATTAATAAATATAGCTAAAAGTTATAAAAAAAACCGACAAAACTAGCTTTCCCTGTTTTGTCGGTTTTTTAAATCAAATATTCTAATCAGTTTTTTGGATCGACTTTAATTGAATCAGAAGAATCTAAGCCTTTGCGCAAATAATGGATGAAAATTGCAATTGAAACAAGAAGAAGACCAAGCATACCAGTTACAGTTGATAAAAATAAGCCCATGATTAGACTCCTTTCTTAAAACAATTATAATCAAATTCATTATACTATAACTATAAGAAAATTTTAAAGGTTTTACGAGAAAAATAACATTAGTGGTTTTAGGAAACATCCCCAACCTTTAAAATTATTAGGTTTAATTTCATAAAAAATATATTATAATTAATATCTTTTTATTACTATATAACTATATCGATAGAAAGTTATAAAAGCAGAAAAACTTATCCGCCTGCATCTAGGATGAAATGATTATTATAGTTAACTGATGAAAAGAGACTTTAAAAAATAATGGAAAATGACGAAATAAATAGTAGTGGAAGATTTGGAGGTACAGTTATGGACATAGCTACATTAATAGGTTTGATTTTAGGGATTATTGCGGTATTTGTTGGGATGGTGCTAAAAGGCGCCCCATTAAGCATCCTTATTAACCCTGCAGCGTTTTTAATTATTATTGTGGGAACCGTTGCATCTGTCGTAATTGGATTCCCAAAAGATGAATTAAAAAGAATACCGAAATTACTTAAAATCATCTTTAAAGAACAACAAATGATCAGCGATGTGGAAATCATTAAAATGTTCTCCAGATGGGCGGATTTAGCTCGTCGTGAAGGTCTCCTTGCATTAGAAAGCGAGGCGCAAGAAATTGAAGATCCATTTTTACGTAATGGTCTTACCCTCGCAATCGATGGCCAAAGTGCAGATTACATACGTGATGTGTTAAACGAAGAAGTGGAAGCGATGGAAGAGCGCCATGAAAGTGGTGCCCAAATCTTTTCTCAAGCAGGTACATATGCACCGACACTCGGGGTGCTTGGTGCGGTTGTTGGTTTGATTGCGGCATTAGGTGATATGAGTGATGTTAATGCTTTAGGTCACGCCGTTTCATCAGCATTCGTTGCAACTTTACTTGGGATTTTTACAGGTTACGTTTTATGGCATCCATTTGCCAATAAATTAAGACGTAAATCCGCGCATGAAGCAAGACAAAAGCGCTTAATGATTGAAGGCGTATTATCTGTATTAGAAGGTGAGGCTCCGCGTATTATTGAACAGAAATTGGCTTCGTATTTGACAAATGAAGAACGAAAACTATTCTATGAAAGCGGGGCTGGTAGCCTTGAAAAAGAAAAGTAAAAAAAAGAAACATGATGGACATATCAATGAATCTTGGCTATTGCCATATTCGGATTTGATGACGCTACTATTAGCTTTGTTCATCGTATTATTCGCTTCCAGTAGCATCGATGAAGCCAAGTTTAATAAAATGTCCCAAGTGTTTAACGAAATTTTTAACGGCGGCTTTGGATTTATGCAAAATAGTTCAGTTATTGATAATCCAACGTCTATTATGGATGGCATCGATTCGCGACAAGCTGCTTATTTAAAAGATCAAGAACAGCTAAGAAAAATCCAAAAGGATATTGAAAACTTTATTGCTGTAAATGAATTAGAAGACACATTTTCAACTAAAATGACAGATGAAGGGTTGCTTTTAACAATCCGTGATAGTATTTTATTTGATTCCGGTAAAGCGGATATCAAACCTGAAAACATTCCAATTGCTCAGGAATTAGCGAATTTATTAAATTTTGATCCACCACGATATATTGTTGTAACAGGGCATACTGATAATGTTCCTCAAAATACTCCGGAATTTCGATCTAACTGGGAACTATCGGTAATGCGTGCAGTGAATTTCTTAAAACTGCTAATTGATTCAAATCCAAGTTTAGATCCAAAATATTTCAGTGCAAAAGGATATGGTGAATACAATCCAATTGCATCGAACGATACGGCAGAAGGAAGAGCGAAAAATCGCCGGGTTGAAGTGTTGATTCAACAACTTGTTGATGAAAGTGCAGAAACTACTTCCGATACAAGCAATAATAGTGCACAATAATCAAAAGGAGCGTTTCATCATGAGACGCTCCTTTTAATTTTTCATTCTCTTGTATTTTTTTGAATAATGATTGCTGAAATGGGAAAAAGTATGCGGTAGCTGAAAAAATTATAGACTTTATTTGCGGAGGGAACCCAATTCAGAGACAATTGCCTGCATTTCGCTGGGACTGAAGGAATCCCGTTTCATTACCATTTCATATAAATCATATAATTCTTCATAGTTGGCTTCAGTAAAATCTTCTGAACGCAATACATTCGTATTTACCATTTTTAGTTTTTCCTTCAATTTTTCTATCATGTACGACACATTTTCTTTAGAAGGCGTCGACAAATTCATTCTTTATAATCCACCTTTCATTTTGCTTTGTATCATCATTTCATTTCATTCTATTGTTGTCAAGTTTTTATCATGTATTCTCCCTTACTTTCAAAAGATGTCAAGTTCTTATAGAATATAAATAGAAAATCTTTACAAGAATCGACAGGAGGAGAAAGGTCATGAGCGGAAACAAATTATGTAAAGGTGTTGTCATTGGAGCATTAGTCGGTGCCGCCGTCAGCATGTTTGATGAGGAAACAAGAGAAGAGACGTTGAAAAAAGTAAAAAAAGCAAAGCATTCCGTTGTGTATTATGCAAAAAATCGCGAGGAATTGCAGATTCTTGTTCGGGAACAAATTGAAAAAATGCAAAAGTTGTATGAGGATACAAAGGAGAATGTGAATTTTATTATGGAAAAATTGGATGAAGTCAAAGAAATTCCTGGGGCTGTTCAAGAAATTGTTCAAGATACGAAGGAAGCTTTTTCTTCCAAGGAACAAAAGTGAAGAGGGGGTTCATGAAGGGAAGTGAGCTAGCGTTTGAGTAAACCGAAATTTTTGCAATCGAAATGGGCGGTATGGTTTCGCTCCTTTTTCAGTCCGGAGCGATCTAAAATTAATGTGGTCACTTTCAAAGGATTTGTTCAAGCATTAGTTTTAGGAATGAAGAAAGTGGATATATCAGGTAAAGGCGCACAACTAGCTTACTTCTTTTTATTGTCCTTTTTTCCATTACTATTGGCAATCGTTTCCATATTGCCTCATTTAAACATTAATCAAGAATATGTTTTTCTTTTCCTCCAAACCATTGTGCCGACAGAAGTATTTTTTTTAACCCAAGGTACGATTGTTGAAGTATTGACAGATTATGATGGTGGCCGTGCATTATCGGTCGGAATTATAGGTACGCTTTGGGCTGCTTCAAAAGGAATGAATGCGATTTTGAAAACGTTGAATGAAGCTTATGAAACAGAACCGAAGATGGGGATTATCAACCGGGGCTGGTCTTTGGTTTTTACAGTGTCTCTTATTTTTGTGTTGTTGTTTGCACTGTTACTTCCGATTTTTGGACAGCAATATGTTTATCAGTTGTTTGATTTTTTAGGGGTGGCGGCATCTTTTGTAGATTTTTGGAACTATGTTCAATGGATTTTACCTCCAGTACTCATTTTCATTGTATTGCTTTTATTGTATTGGCTAATTCCTTATACGGACCCAAAAGTTCCAATTCTCACGGTTTTGCCCGGAACCTTTTTTTCTTCCATTTCATGGGTTGTTTTAATTTATGGATTTTCTTTTTATGTAAATCATTTTGGGCATTTTACTTCCACTTATGGAAGTATTGCAAGCGTCATTATTTTAATGCTTTGGCTGTATTTTACCGGCATGATTTTAATTTTTGGAGGTCTTCTCAATGCAACAATGTATAAACGGCATTTAGCCAAGAAGAGACTTTTGAAATAAAACTAATCATCATAAAAAAGCGGCTTAAGCACTTTGAAGGCTTGAGCCGCTTTTTGAGTCTACAAATTTATTTTATGGTTTTAAGCATTCTTAATCCATTTAAAATGACTAAGATGGTACTGCCCTCATGGCCGACTACTCCAAGTGGCAAATCAAGTAATTGCAAAAAGTTTGAAATAATTAATAACGCAATGACAGAAGTTGAAAAGATGACATTTTGTTTCACAATTCTTTGCATTTTTCTTCCGAGTTTCACAGCATATGCAATTTTAGCAAGGTCGTTTTTCATTAGCACCACATCGGCTGTTTCCAATGCTACGTCAGTGCCGCCGCCCATGGCAATTCCAACGGTTGATTTGGCAAGGGCTGGTGCATCATTGATTCCATCGCCGACCATGCCAACATATTGATATTGGGTTAAAGCTTTATCGATAAATTCTGTTTTCGTCACTGGGGAACATTTGGCGATATATTCATTCACACCAGCTTCAGCAGCAATCGCTTTGGCTGTTTTTTCATGGTCGCCTGTCAGCATGGCAATTTGGATTCCGAGTTCTTTTAAAATTTGAACCGCTTCTTTTGCTTCATTGCGGATGGTATCTTTTAAGGCAATCAATGCGGCGATTCCTTTTTCATCTTTCATAAAGACTATGGTTTTTCCTTCATCTGCAAAACGGCCAGCTATACCATTTGCAAATTCTTTTGCTTCTTCATTACCAACAAAATCTCCATTGCCGATAGTGAAGGTTTCACCGTCAATAGTTGCTTTTATCCCGCATCCAGGAATGTCTGTAATATCGATGCCAGAAAGCATTTCGATTTGCTGTTCTTTGGCATATTGAACGATGGCTTGAGCCAATGGATGGTTGGATTGGGCTTCAATGGATGCCATGATTTTTAACGCTTCTTTCTCATCCAATCCCTCTCGAACAATCACATCTGTTACGACTGGGGTTCCTTCAGTCAACGTCCCCGTTTTATCTACGGCAAGCAATCGGATAACGCTCATATTTTCTAAATGGACGCCGCCTTTAAAAAGAATGCCGTGCCGTGCCCCGTTTGAGATGGCTGACAGTGTTGCAGGCATGATGGATGCAACAAGGGCGCATGGGGAAGCAACAACGAGTAAAACAATAGCTCGGTAAAATGTTGTATTCCAATCCCAACCGAATAAATAGTGGGGAAGGAACATCATGATTGCTACAGTAATAAGTACCCCTTTCACGTAGCGGTTTTCGAATTTTTCAATGAACAATTGGGAAGGGGATTTTTCGCTTTGGGCTGTTTGCACAAGGGTAATAATTTTTTGGAATAAAGTTTCGGCATTCGGTTTTGTCATGTTGATGGTGATGGTGCCATTTAAATTAATCGTCCCAGCAAACACTTCATCTCCAACGTTTTTTGAAACAGGGATGGATTCACCAGTAATGGCCGATTCATCAATGGAAGAAGAACCTTTAATAATTTTTCCGTCAACAGGAATGCGTTCACCGGGTTTTACAAGAAGATGGTCCCCTACTTGCAATGATGAAACAGGAACTTTCATCGGTTCAAAATTTCCTCGTACAAGCCACGCTTCTTCCGGCTGCAAACTCATTAAAGAAGAGATTTCACGGTGGCTGCGATTCATGGCATAGGTTTCAAGAGCGCCGCTTAATGAAAAAATGAAAATAAGTATTGCGCCTTCTGTCCAATAGCCAATGATCATAGAACCAACGGCTGCTAAAATCATTAAAATTTCAACATTTAATGATTTATTTTCAATAGTGTCGATAATTCCTTCCTTCGCTTTGGCATATCCGCCAATCACAAAAGCAGATATATAAGATATTACGGAAGCTGTGGATAATCCATTTTTTTCGAGTTTCCATGCAACGAATATAATGATACCGCTTATAATGGCTGCAATTAATTCTTGGTGCTCTTTTATATTCTCAATTGCAGATGAATTTTCTCGATTAGTGCTTTTCATATAATCCTCCTCATGATAATGAATTTCAATATCAGAATATTGATTTTATTGAAAATGAGAATAAATATCAATTATTTAAAATTAGTATTATTTTAAAATCATTTTAACCTAAAACACATATTTTGTAAACCGAAAAGAAAGAATGATAAATTTATATTAAACATACTTGACTTATAAGGATAATTGAATATATGATAATCATTGTTCATAAAAAGGAGGTTACATCATGGGAATTATTGTGAATATTGCTATTTTAATAGGCTTGATGACTTTTTTATATTTTTTGAAGAAGAAGCATGTAAAATTTTCGAATAGAGTTTTTATTGCACTGGCCCTTGGGGTTGTTTTCGGAGTGGTATTGCAGTGGGTTTATGGATTTGGCTCAGAAACGATTACGGAAACAATGCCATGGTTTAATATTATTGGAAATGGCTATGTTAAGTTATTGCAAATGGTGGCAATGCCGTTAGTGTTTATTTCCATATTAGCTGCTTTTACGAAAGTAACAATTGGGAAAAATTTAGGTAAAATTGCAACGATTATCTTGGCAGTGTTGATTGGTACAACGGCCATTGCCGCAACTTTTGGAATCTTATCAACGGCCGTTTTTGATTTAGATGCATCCCAGATCATGCAAGGAGAATCTGAAATTGCACGTGGTGAGGAGATTGAACAGAAAGCGGAAACTGTAAAAACATTGCCAGAACATATTTTGGAAATGTTCCCATCCAATCCATTCCTTGATTTAACAGGGGCCCGTTCTACTTCAACTATTGCAGTAGTTATTTTTGCTGCATTGCTCGGTTTTGCTTATTTGCAACTTCGCCGAAAAGATGAAGAAACGGCAAATACAGTGAAAAAAGGCGTCGATGCCATTTATGGTCTAGTGATGGGTGTTGTGCGCATTGTGCTACAGTTGACTCCTTACGGGGTTTTAGCGATTATGGCACGCACGGTTGCTACAAGCGATTTTGGGGCAATTGCCGATTTAGGTAAATTTGTCGTTGCTTCTTATGCGGCATTGATTGCCATGTTTATAGTGCATTTAATCATCGTATCGTTGACTGGCTTGAATCCTGTAATTTATGTGAGAAAAGTGGCGGAAACTTTAATATTTGCCTTTTCTTCCCGTTCAAGTGCAGCAACATTGCCGCTCAATCTTCAAACACAGACAAAACGTTTAGGCGTCCCTGAAGGAATTGCCAATTTTGCCGGCTCTTTTGGTTTATCCATCGGCCAAAATGGCTGCGCGGGGGTTTACCCAGCGATGTTGGCGATGATGATTGCACCAACTGTTGGCATTGATCCGTTTACACCAGGTTTTATTGGAATGCTTATTTTAATTGTTGCAATCAGTTCTTTTGGTGTTGCAGGCGTTGGCGGCGGTGCAACCTTTGCAGCAATCATTGTCCTATCTGCAATGGATTTACCAATTGCTCTTGCTGGTATATTAATTTCGGTAGAACCGTTAATCGATATGGGACGTACGGCGTTGAATGTCAGCGGTTCGATGGTATCCGGAATTGTATCAAGCCGAATTACAAAAGATTTAAATACAGATATCTATAATGACACTACAGAAAAAACTTCTTTAGTTTAACAATCATACTCTAAAATATAAGAAAAACTATGGGCATTCATCACAAGTGAATGCCCATTTTTTGTACATAAAAAAGCTGCCAAAATCAGATTTTGACAGCTTTTTTTCTTTTATTAAAATACTCGTTCAGCGTATTGAGCTAATTTTTCAAGTGAAGATTTTTCAACATCCGCATGTAAAGAGTTTCCATGGGAGTCCATTGTTACAACGGCAGTGAAGTCTTCCACAGTTAAGTGCCACATAGCCTCAGGAATACCGAATTCAAGGAAATCTACGCCGTCTACGCTCTTAATGCAGTCTGCATAATATTGTGCAGCTCCACCAATTGCGTTCAAGTAAACGCCGCCATGTTCTTGCAACGCTTTTAATGTTTTTGCCCCCATACCGCCTTTACCAATTACTGCACGGATACCGAATTTTTTCATAATCTCGCCTTGGTAAGGTTCTTCACGGATGGATGTAGTAGGACCTGCTGCTTTAACAGTCCAGTTTCCATTTTCGTCTTTTGCCATTACCGGACCGCAGTGGTAGATAATTTGTCCATTTAAGTCTACTGGAGAATCATGAGTCATTAAATGATGGTGGATTGCATCGCGTCCAGTATACATGCGGCCGCTAATTTTCACAACGTCGCCCACTTTAAGTTGGCGAATTTGTTCTTCCGTGATCGGTGCTCTTAATTCAATCACGCGGCTTTCAGAATTGGATTCTGTTTTTTCTTCTTCATCTCGGAATGTTACTTTTTCTCCATCTTGATAATGCCATTTTGTAATTTCACCAGTGTTGGCATCAATGTCAACAGCCATGCGACGGAATGCCCAGCAGTTGTAAGCTACTGATACGAAGAAGGAAGCTGGAATGCGGTGCATAACGCCGATTTTGCAGCCCAATAATGTTGTTTCTCCGCCGAAGCCCATTGTACCTACGCCAAGGGTATTCGCTTTCTCAACAATATATTCTTCCAATTTTGCAAGTTCAGGAATTGGATTTGTATCTTCTAAATGACGGAATAATTGTTCTTTTGCAAGGTCATAGCTAGCAGAGCGATCTCCACCGATGCCTACGCCGATAAACCCTGCAGAGCAGCCTTGTCCTTGCGCTTTCCATACAGCATGAAGAATGCATTTGCGAATGCCGTCAAGGTCACGTCCAGCGCGGCCTAGTCCTTCTAATTCGCAAGGCAGGCTGTATTGGGCATTTTTGTTTTCACAGCCTCCACCTTTTAAGATGAGTTTTACTTCAATGTAGTCTTTTTCCCATTGTTCAAATTTAATAACAGGAACACCTTCCCCAAGATTGTCCCCGCTGTTTTTGCCAGTTAATGAATCAACGGAATTTGGACGAAGTTTTGCATCTTCAGTAGCTTTTTTTACAGCATTGCGGATAGCTTCTTTGATTTCCAATTGGTTAACCCCAACAGGAGTTTTCACTTTAAATGTAGGAAGCCCTGTGTCTTGGCAAATAGGTGATACATTATCTTCTGCCATGACGATGTTATTAGTGATTGTTGCCAAACTCATAGCAGCGCGAGTGCCTGCGTTTTCAGCTTCTTTTGCTCTTTTTATTGCGCGGCGAACATCTTTTGGCAAGTTTGTTGATGTTTCGCAAATTAAGTCATAAAGGCTTTTCTCCAACGTTTGTAAATAGGTAGTAGCCACTGACATGTTATTTTCCCCCCAAAAAAATATTCAATTCTAGAATATTATACATTTTTGAAAAACTTATTAAAAGTACTGTTATCCAAAAGATAAAATAGGTTTAAGATTGGAATGCAATGTATATTCCCATAATAAAATGAGAATTAATATCATCTGTGTCTATTCCAAAAAAAACCAGTGAGCAGTCCTCACTGATTTTTTGATGCATTTAATCTTCATCAGCACGATATTTAAACTGCTTTAATTTTTCTTCAATATCTTCAATCATTTGGATAAGCCGGTCGATATCTTCAAGATCTGCCGTTTCTTCGTCAATCGCTTCCAATACTTCAAGGAAAATTTCCAAGCGCTCTTTTAAATATTGCACTTGTTTGTTTTTGTCATAAATCGCTTTCACATTTCCACCTCTTTCATCTAGGCCATCATAACGGAAAATAAACAAAGATGCAATTATTAATAAAAGTATTTTTTTGTAAATATGTAGGTCATTCATACCGTTTTTTTATTTTTACTATTCAGAATATTTACAATAATGATTGTCTGTGCTAAATTATTATTAACTTAATTGCAAAGGAGATGGTCGAAAAGTAAGCGCTCACTCTATTGCAAAGGAGGGAGTTTAAACAATCTTTCGGCGGAAGAAGCCGAAACTGTTTATGCAATTATAATGATAGAAAGTAAAAATAGCCCTAGTGAAAGTGCATGATGAATGTTGCACAGATCGCTGGGGTTTTGTTTTTTTTATATAAAAAGCACCAATTGAATAGGTTTCAATTGGTGCTTTTCGTTATTTATGAAAGACGGTTTCTGTAATCTTCATACTTAAATTGTCTTACGACTTTAATTCCTTCTTCATCGTTGTATAAACAGATGCTTGGCAAGTTGACACCGTTGAACATATGGTTTTTCACCATTGTGTAATGGGCCATGTCTGTAAATACAATTTTGTCACCCGGTTTTAGCGGTTCATCGAATGAATAATCGCCGATTACATCTCCTGCAAGACAAGTCATTCCGCCAAGGCGGTATGTGTATGGTTTATCGTTAGGTGTACTTGCCCCGATGATTTGTGGGCGATATGGCATTTCAAGCACATCTGGCATATGGCATGTGGCGGATGTATCTAAAATGGCAATGTCCATTCCATTTTTTACAATATCCAGCACCGTTGCAACAAGGTAGCCCGTATTGAGTGCAATGGCTTCACCTGGTTCGAGAATTACTTGGACATCATATTTATTTTTTACATAGTTGATTAAGTCAACCAGTTTATCGATGTCGTAATCCGGTCGAGTAATATGATGTCCTCCGCCGAAGTTCACCCATTTCATTTGATACAAGTACTTGCCATATTTTTCTTCAAAATGAGGCAAGATACGTTCAAGCACGTCAGAATTTTGTTCACACATAGCGTGGAAGTGGAGGCCCTCAACTCCATCTAATTCATCCGGACGAAATTGATCGAATGGAATACCTAAGCGGGAATTTATCGCGCATGGGTCGTAAAGGGCTGTTTCCACCTCTGAATATCCAGGATTCACTCTTAGCCCGATGGAAACGTGCTTGTCCAATTTTTGAATTTTTTCTTTATATTTATTTAGTTGATTGAATGAATTAAATACGATATGGTCAATGTATTTTAAATATTCGTCGATTTCGTGTTCAGCGTAGGCTGGAGAGTAAGCATGCACTTCTTTTCCAAATTCCTCATAGCCTAAGCGGGCTTCAAAAAGGGAGCTTGCAGTAACCCCTTTTAAGTATTTGCTTACGAGCGGGAATGTGGAAAACATGGAAAAGCCTTTTAGGGCAAGCAAAATATCGCAGCCTGTACGCTGTTGAACGGAATCTAAAATTTCAAGATTCCGTTTTAATAAACGTTCATCGACAATGTAACTTGGGGATGGTGCACTTTTCCAGTCAATTGTTTTCATTTTTTTACCTCACGTTTTTCAAGGTCTAATTCAAGCAATTCTGGATTAAAGCTTTCTTTCCATGGAAGTCCCCATTTATTTAATTCTTCCATGAATGGATCTGGATCGAATTCTTCTACGTTCCAAACTCCTGGTCTTTGCCAAATTCCTTTGATAATGAGGCTCGCACCAATCATTGCTGGTACGCCCGTTGTGTAAGAAATCGCTTGGCTTCCTACTTCGCGGTAGCATTCTTCATGGTCACATACATTATATAAATAGTAAGTTTTTTCTTTTCCGTCTTTTATACCGCGGAAAATACAACCGATATTTGTTTTCCCTTTTGTACGAGGTCCAAGGGATGCTGGATCTGGTAGAACCGCTTTTAAGAATTGAAGAGGTTGAATCATTTTGCCTTCAAATTCGATTGGTTCAATAGATGTCATTCCAACATTTTGGAGCACTCGTAAGTGAGTTAAATATTTTTCAGAGAATGTCATCCAGAAGCGTATTTGTTTAAGACCTTTTACGTTTTTCGCCAAAGATTCCAATTCTTCATGGTAAAGCAGATAAATGTCTTTTGGACCTACTTCAGGGAAGTTGTAAACTTCTTTGTATTCCAAAGGTTTTGTTTCAACCCATTTACCTTCTTTCCAATAGCGGCCGTTTGATGTAATTTCGCGAATATTGATTTCAGGGTTGAAGTTTGTTGCGAATGGTAGGCCGTGGTCGCCGGCATTACAGTCTAAAATATCGATGTAATGAATTTCATCGAAATGATGTTTTAATGCGTAAGCAGTGAAAACGCCGGTAACACCTGGGTCAAATCCGCAGCCTAGTACAGCAGTGATGCCTGCTTTTTCAAATTTTTCTTTATAAGCCCATTGCCATTTATATTCAAATTTAGCTGTTTCAGGTGGTTCATAGTTAGCGGTATCTAAATAATGAACACCTGTAGCTAAACAAGCTTCCATAATACTCAAATCTTGATAAGGTAATGCTACGTTAATGACTACGTCTGGTTTAAAACCATTGATTAATTCGACGAGTTCGTCCACATTGTCCGCATCTACTTGAGCGGTGTGAATAATAGTTTTACCACCGTCGAGTTTCTCTTTTAATGCGTCACACTTAGACTTTGTTCGACTGGCAATCATAATTTCCTCGAACACGTCTGAATTTTGTACACATTTGTGTACCACTACACTAGCTACACCGCCAGCTCCAATAATCAATGCTTTACCCAATTCATTATGACCCCCTTAATGGAAAAATAGTATCAAGCAATGCAATAGATTATACATAATAATTTCTTAAGTAGCAATTGTTTTTAAAATGAAAAAATAAAAATTTTGAATAATTGGGATGCGATAAATATTCCACGAAATTTTCTTCGTTAATGAAAGATTTGTGTTTCTAATTCGATAGTGTTCCATATTCAGAAAACAATATAGCAAAATATTTTCTCCATTTTGTTATATACAAAATAGAACAATTTTTGTTATAATAATTGTAGAACAGATTGAGGTGAGAAAATGATTATCCGAATTGATCCGGAATCAGAAGTTCCAATTTATATTCAATTGACGAATCAGATTATTGAAGGGATTGCAAAAGGAGAATTAAAACCTGGCGATGCCCTTCCATCTGTTCGTGCATTTGCTGCTGATTTAGGGGTCAATATGCACACCGTCAACAAAAGTTATCATGAATTAGAAAAAAAGGGGATTATTGAAATTGTTCCGAAATCCGGTGCGGTTATAAGAAGGCACCTTCACATGGATTCCAACACTTATGAAAGGCTCTATAGAAGCTTTATACCTCACATTGCAGAGGCTCTTGTATTAGGAATGTCAAAGGAAGAGATGATGAAATTAGTCAAAAAAATTATTAATGACTTAAAGGAGGATTGAAATGGCCTTATTCATTTCGTTTGTAATATTATGCTTGTTAGCAATCGTTCAAACCTTTGTACCTTATTTTGTAAAAAGAACGGTTGTTTTTGGAGTGTCCATTCCGGAACAAATGATTCAAGATGCTCGTGTTCGTTCATATAAAAAACAATATTTGCTGATAACGGTTATGGTTTCGCTTTTCATGATCTTGTTTTTTTGCATCTGGGTTGCAACGAAAAAACCTTCAGATGACTTATTGATCTTAATAAGTACAGTCATTGAATTTGTGATTATATTCATCAGCCTTGCCTTATTCTATTATTTCCGCGAGAAGATGAAACAGTATAAAAAGGAAATGCAGTGGGAAGGCGAGTTAAAGCAAGTGGCAGTTGTCGATTTATCTGCCCGTTCGGAAGAGCAGTTGCCTCCTTGGGCTATTTATTTGTTCCCAATAATTGTGACAATGGGATTAATCGGATACACCTTTTATCAGTACGACCTGTTGCCAAACGAAATTCCTATCCATTGGGGACCAAGCGGGGAACCGGATGCCTTTACAAAAAAAACGCCATTTTCAGCCATTCAAATGCTTGTACTTTTGCTGCTCCTCCAATTGATGTTTTTAGGCATTCAACTAGGGATAAAAGTTTCTGGCATCAAACTTAGTGCAACGAATTTAAGCGCCTCAAAAAACCGGCAGTTAACCTTAAGAAAATCATCAAGCTGGTTTTCTTACTATACGGTTTTATTAATTACAATGTTGATTGTATATTTCCAATTGGCGACGATTCATCCGGAGCGTTTTCAAGATTCGCAATTGAAAATTCTTATCCCTTTAGGCTTCTTTATATTGATTTTAGCTGGAACCGTCGTTTTTATGGTGAAAGTGGGGCGTTCGGATAAAAGGGAGCCGGATTCCTTGTATTCTTCTATTATGGATATCAATGATGACCGATATTGGAAAGCCGGTTTATTTTATTTTAATAAAAATGACCCTTCCATTTTTGTAGAAAAACGGTTTGGTGTTGGATGGACGTTGAATTTGGCCAATCCGATAGGTTATATCATTATATTCCTTCCGCTTTTCTTCATCTTGCTGATTACATTCTTGTTTAATTAAAGAAAAGCCATGCCCTGCTGCGAGGGTATGGCTTTTTTCATTGGTCCCAAAATCACTAAAATGGAAAATCGACATAAACTACTGTGGAATGAATTGTATGAGGGTGAAAAACGTTGATTCAAACGCTTAGAAGAATGGAGTTTGAGAAGCGGCTGTCGCGGGTTTCGCAGGCATTTAAGCAAAATGTCATAAAACAGCATAAAAAAAAAGAACAGCTTCATATTGTTTATGTCATGACCCATGTCGGCGTTTCGGGCGGCGTCAAAATTATTTTTGAACATGCGAACCGGCTGAAGCAGCTTGGCGCAAAGGTGACCATTGTTGCCCATTATGTGAAGCCTGCTTGGTTTCCTATTGAAGCTGATTATATTCAAGTTCCCTTTGATTTGGAATTGACAAAGGGCATCCCGGATTGCGATTTGATTGTAGCCACTTATTGGGACCATATTCAACCTTGCATTGAAACTGGCATTGCTCCAGTTGTTTATTTTGAACAAGGAGATTTTCATTTATTTGATTACGAAAAGATGAATCAGACATTGAAGAATTACATTCAAAAGCAGTTTCAGTTGCCGGCCTTTATTTATACGGTTTCCAAGTCAGCAGCCGAACTAATTCAAAAGATTTATGGAAGGGAAGCAAAGGTTTATCCGAATGCGATTGATGAAAAGATTTTCAACCGTGAAGGACCTTGGATAGAGGGAGAACGTCCTTACTTGCTGATGATTGGCAGAGAAAGTACGGCATTTAAAGGACTTTCCTATATTATGGAAGCTTATGAAAAGCTGATGAGGGAGTTTGACCTTGATTTGTATTGGATTACTCCAGAAATGCCATCTGAGCAAATGAGGCAAAGGGTTACGAAATATTTTATCAGCCCTTCCCAAGAAACCATTGCTTCCTTATATCGGGGCGCAGCTCTTTACGTTAGCGGCTCAACTTATGAAAGTTTTTCTTTGCCTCCTCTTGAGGCGATGGCGTGCGGTTGTCCGGTTGTGACAACGGATAACGAAGGAGTACTGGAATATGCCGTACATCAAGTAAATGTGCTCATTTGCCAGATGAAAGATTCAGAGGATATGGCAAAGAAAATAAAAGAATTGCTTTCTAATCAGGATTTAAAGGAACAGTTGATTCAAAATGGATTTAAGACGGTAAGTCAATATAACTGGCAGTCCATCATGGAAAAAATTTTAAGTTATTATCAAGATATTGCTTCCTATCAAGTGCAGCCTCGAAACGAATTAAGCGACTGGGACATTGTCATTTCCAAAGAACATTCCTTAAATCCTGAAGATTATGAGCGGTTCGAAAAATTTCTGCTTATGACCAATGCCGATCTAGTAAAAGTTCCAGCAGTTTATCAAGTGGATAAAATCCCTGCAATCGCACGGTGGGAAACGGCAGCTGTGCGAAAAAAATGCTGGGATGGTTCTGTAGAAACATGCTTTTGTCCAGTGCAACCAGTAAATCCATTTCAACTTTATCATCTGAAAGGCTATCAATCTTTTTTGTTGAAACAATTTGAGCGGGCCTTAGAGGAATTTATGGAATTGCAAAAAAGCGGAGATGAAAAGGAAAAGGCTGCTTACGGAAGATGGGTGATTTTGACGCTTGTGCGGCTGCAAAGAAAAGAAGAAGCGAAGAGAAAATTGAAAGAGTTTATCGCCCAGCATCCATACAATGCGGACTTTTATAAGCTCTCTTATTTATTGGAAGGAAAGGAAAAAGATTTATATTCCATAAAAACGTTGGGCGATGCCACTTCCTATCCAGAGTTTTTCATGAATGAGGTGGAACGATGATAAGCGTTATTATGCCAGTCTATAATGCTGCTAGTTTTGTGAAAGATTCTATTGAAAGCATTTTAAAGCAAACGGAAAAGGATTTGGAGTTAATCATTATAAATGATGGTTCCACAGATAATAGCGAAGAGGTGATTTTATCAGTAGATGATGAACGGATCCGGTATGTAAAACAGGAAAACAAAGGTGTTGCGGCTGCATTTAATGAAGGGTTGAAGCTTGCCAAAGGGGATTTTATCACTTTTCATGGGGCTGATGATTTGTCATTGCCTCATCGTTTTGAGCGGCTGCTTTCGGAGTTTTGCTGTGAAAATATTGGGTATGCCCATTCTGATATGCTGCTTATTACAGAGAAAGATTCGCCGATTGGCTATTGGCAAACGGGGAATATTTCGCCTGATGAAATTTATTCATTTTTTCTAAATGTAGGCACCCCATTTAATAACGGAAGCATCTTATTTAGAAGAGAAGCCGTGGAACAACTTTTTTATGAAGAAAGCATCAAAGTCGGTTCCGATACCGATTTTGTGCTAAAAGTGGCAAAAGGAAAATGGCGTTCTTCCCATGTTCCGGAGCCATTATATCTTTATAGAAGACATCAAATGAATATTACGAGCAAAAGAAATTATGAGGATTTGGCCAAACACGTCCGGTTAAATATTCAAGATAAAGATTTGGAAAGTTTGGATGAAGTAAAAGGATTGGAAAACCGATTGCTTGCCGCCAAGTTGATAGCAGGGCTTGCTTTGTCTCGCCGATGGATGAAAAAAGAAGGATTTGCTCTTTTTTATGAAGCTATTCCATTAGTCAAAACGGCAAGAGACCGCCACTTTTTTGAAGGAATGAAAGGGTTGGTCGAACATCATTATAACCATGCCATTCATCATTTTCAGCAAATCTCAAATCGCAATCACATTGAGGAAAATTATTTAGGTGAAGCTTTTCTCCATATGAAAAATTACAATCAAGCCTATGAACATTTTTGGCGGGCATTGGAATTATCGCCGAATTACCATGCACCTGTGAAAAATTTGAAAGTCATCGGCATTTTAAAGGGACATAATTTAATTGATAAGCATGTGGAACCTTTTAAATAAATTGAAGGGAAACTTCCGCACAAGCCGAGAAACAAAATTAGGCTGTTCAAAAGTCCATGAATTTCGACTTTTGAACAGCCCATTTTATAACTTTTTACTGCACCCCAATGCCTTGATACTTCATTCCAAGCCCCTCAATAATTTTAAGATCGAGAACATTTCTTCCGTCTAATACAAATTGACAGTTCGGGAATTGTTTAAAATCAAAGTCTTTATATTGCGCATGATAGGCTTGAAGAATGATGGCATCAATCTTTTCGCGGTCATTTACTAAAAACGGTTGAACTTGGAAAGCTGCGATTTCTTCTGAAGTGTAAAGAGGGTCATCCACATATACAACAGCACCTTTTTGTTTTAATTCATCAGCAAGCAGCAAAGTAGAAGAATTGGCGGTTTCTTTTACGTTTTCCCGGAATGCAAGACCTAGAATTAGAATGTTTTTATTTTCTAGTGTGCTGAAATGTTTCTCCACTTGCTGCACAGCGTATTTTGCCATTTGGTCATTCACTTTTCTTGAAAGTTGGACGATTCCATTGCCTAATCCGTTGTTGATAAAAAAGTAAGGATATACAGGAATGCAATGGCCGCCTACCCCGACGCCAGGCGAATGCAAATGGGAAAAGGGCTGGCTGTTTGCAGCATGGATGACTTCTTTGATATTGACGCCTAATGAGTCTGCATATACAGCAAGCTCATTTGCTAATGCAATATTGACATCCCGGTAGACGGATTCAGCGACTTTTGTAAATTCAGCAGTTTCTAAATTGCTGACAGAGATGATGTCGCAGTTTAAAGCTTTTTGATAGAAGGATTTGACGAGTTCAAGGCTTTTTTCGTTATCTCCGCTTACGATTTTTGGATAATTGGAGAGGTCTTGAAGAATGCGATTGGAGTACACTCTTTCCGGACTGTAGCCTAAGTAGAAATCTTTGCCTAATGTGAGTCCTGAAAGTTCGGATATTCTTTTGCCAAAACGGTTTCTTGTATCCCCAGCAGGCAATGTCGTTTCAAAAATGACAAGGGTACCTTTGCGAATTCCTTTGCCAATCTCTTCTACAGTTGCGTCAATATATTTATAGTTGATATTTCCTTTTTCATCTACTAGCACCGGTACGATGACAACAACTACATCTGATTGGCTGACTGCTTTTTCCGTATCGACTGTGGCTCTCAAAGTTCCTGCTTTCCATGCTGCATAGAGCAGCTGGTCCAATCCTGGCTCATTTTGAATATGGGAAATCCCTTTGTTTACCGTTTCTACTACTTTTTCGTTTACATCGGCGCCTATCACATTGAAATGGCCAGAATTTGCAAAAACCGCGGCAAGCGGTAATCCGATTTTTCCTAATCCAATAACCGTAACGGTTTCCATGCATTCAGCTCCTTTTCATTTCCTGCGCAACACAGGTTTGCTCCACATAAATATATGTCTAAGGTCACATATTCGTGTAAACTCTTTCTTCAAAATCTAGTGAGAACGTATAAACAATTGGAAGAAATGGAACATATATTGAATGTTGTGCAGGCTAGGAGGTGAAAAATATGCAGGAAAAACTGAAGCTATTGGTTCTCATAAGACCGATCGAAAAAAAATTTCCTAAGCACAAACCTAAAGTTGGAATGTTTAAAGCCATTGAAAAATTTGCAGATGTCCGATATTGGCAGCAAGATGGGAATATTCACGATATATTAAAAAAACTGAATTTCCAACCGGATTTTATTTTCCATTATGATATTGGCTATCAATATGCAATGGCGCCAAAGATTACCGGACTCGGTGAAATTAATATTCCAAAGGGATGTTATGTCATCGATGCCCATTATTCCCCAACGGAAAGAAAGAAGTATTTCGAACAAAACAAAATAGATTTGATTTTTTCCGTATCCAAATCAGCCTTTCTGAAAACTTACGGAAACTATAAAAATCAATTTAGATGGCTTCCTTTCTCCATTGACCAAACGATTTTTAAAGATTGGCAATTGGAAAAAGATATTGAATTCTTATTAATGGGCCAATTATATGATCGAACGAATAATACAGGATATCAAACTTTGACAAGAAAAGGGAGATATCCATTTAGAGAAATAGTTCTTGAGAAAATGAGAGGGGTAAAAGGTTTTGTATTTCATCCCCATCCAGGGCATACAGCTTCAGCAAATGCTTTGGTGAATGAAAAATATGCGAAAGAGTTGAACCGTTCGAAAATGTTCTTTACTTGCGGTTCAATACTGCAGTATCCCGTATTAAAGTTTTTCGAGGCTCCTGCTTGCAAAACTCTTCTTCTTGCAGAGCCTGTGCCGGACATTTTGGAATTGGGATTTAAAGATGGGGAAAATTTTATTGCCTGCAACCAGTCGAATTTTTATGAAAAGTCTATGTATTACTGGAAAAATGAAGAAGAAAGAAACCGAATCACAGAAAATGGCTATCAATTCATTCATACGAAACATACCGATGAAGTTAGGGCAAAGGAATTTGTGGATGAAGTGCAAAGATTTATCAAAACCTTGTCATAGTTTAATAAAAGTTGTATGGATTTTAATTTAGCTTATGGAGGGATAATATTGAATATTCCCTTGCTTGATTTAAAAAAAGAATATGAGCTATACGGAAAAAATATTGAAAAAGCTGTAGTGGAAGTGCTGCAAAGCGGCTCTTATATTTTAGGGGATAAAGTAAAACAATTTGAAAGGGAAATGGCAAATTATTTAGGCGTACAATATGCTGCCGGCGTTGCTAACGGAACAGATGCATTGCTTCTAGCTCTTGAAGCTTTGGATATAGGAGAAGAGGATGAAGTGATTACGACGCCTTTCACCTTTTTTGCGACGGCTGAAGCAATTGCAAAAGTGGGTGCAAAACCTGTGTTCGTCGATATTGAGCCGGACACTTATAACATAGAAGTAAAAAAATTAGAAGGAGCCATCACGAAAAAAACAAAAGCCATTATTGTTGTCCATCTGTTTGGCATGGCCGCTGAAATGGATTCAATTATGGAGATTGCTTCATTGCACCATTTAAAAGTTATTGAAGATGCCTGCCAAGCAATTGGTACGGAATATAAAGGAAAGCGCGTTGGCAGCATAGGGGATGTTGGCTGCTTCTCCTTTTTTCCAACGAAAAATTTAGGCGCTTTCGGCGACGGAGGATTGGTAGTGACAAATCATCCGGAAATTCACGAGAAAATTTGTCGACTGCGCAACCATGGCAGCATTGAAAAATATATTCATACTTCAATCGGCATGAATAGCCGTTTGGATGAAATACAAGCAGCAATTTTACTCGAAAAATTAAAGTTATTAGATATGTTTCTTTTTAAGAGAATCGTTGTAGCGAACAAATACTTTCAAGAGCTCCATCATGTGAAGCGGAAGCCCCCTCAATATACGGATAAGAGACACACATACCATCAATATTGCGTCGAAGTAGAGGAAAGGGACAGATTGATTCGTTTCTTAAATCAAAAGGGCATTGCCACAGGAATATATTACCCAATTCCATTGCATTTGCAAAAAGCCTTCCAGAATCTTCAATATCAACAAGGGGATTTCCCTGTTTCCGAGAATGTCGCAAAACATATTTTAGCCCTACCAATAAATCCAACGCTGACTGTAAAAGAACAGGAATATATTATCCAAGCAATGAAAGAGTTTGCAGGTGTTTTGCCATGAGCCGAATTCGGGTTGGCGTTGCAGGTACTGGGAAAATGGGTTTTTTCCACTGTATGAAATTAAATCAAATGAAAAATGTAAACTTTATCGGAATTTTTGAACCGGTTATAAAAAGAGCTGAAAAGATTAGCCAAATGTTTCAAATTAAAGCCTTCGAGACGTATGCCGAATTGTTGAAACATATTGATGCGGTCATTATCGCTGCACCGACACCGTATCACTTTTCTTTGTCGGAGGAAGCGATTGTCCATAATAAGCATGTATTTGTTGAAAAGCCAATGACCATGACGGTGGATGAGGCAGATAAAATTAAAACATTAATAAACAATAAAAATTTGAAATTTCAAGTGGGCCATATTGAAAGATTCAATCCAGCTATTAAGAGGATTCATGAATTAATTCAGCCGGATGAAATAGTGAACATCGAAGCAAAACGACTTGCTTATTCAGACCGGATTAAGGATACAGATGTCGTATTGGATGTCATGATTCATGATATTGACATCATATTAAGCCTGATCAAAAGCCCGATTAAACGGATTTCAGCTGAAGGGATTCGGATGCGGGATGCTTCAAAATTCGACACCGTTTCAGCCATTCTGTTATTTGAAAATGGCATTGTAGCAAATTTGCTCGCAAGCAATATCTCCCATGAAAAGGTAAGGGAACTAATCATTTATGAAAAAGAAAAAGTAATCAAAACGAATTATTTAATGAAACAGCAGCAGCTGATTATGAATAAAATGAATGATTCTAATGCTATATTGCCGTCTGGAGCAGAGGAGTTGATTGCCAACATCTCCCTTCCGTATACCGATCCTTTGCAAGAAGAGCTTTTGCATTTTATTGACTGCATTGCTTCGGATAGAACTCCTGTTATTGGAGTGGAGGAGGGCAGTGCTGCTGTTGAAGTGGCTTTAAAAATTAAACAATGTTTACTAGATTCAAAATAAAAACTGAGGTTGGGACATAAACCAAAAATTGTAGGGGCAGCTGAAAGAGTTTTGATAAAAAATTGATATATCGAAAAATTGATTGGAGTGACGGGGCAAGTTCCTGTCGCGCACGCTTAGTCGCAAAGCGGAGCAAGTTCAAGGAAGTAAATTCAAAGCTTTCCTGCGACGAGCCCTCTTGAGACCACGAGGAACGAAGGAATGACTCAGAGGCGGGCCTGCGGAAAGCGTCCCCGGAACGGAAATCAATTTTTAATAACATATCAAAAAAACATCATTTTCTCTTTGGAGAAAATGATGTTTATTTAGATTTGTCACAGCCCTTTTTTATTTGGATTTATTTGATTGTTTTTGCCGGCACACCAACAACCGTCGCATTGGCAGGAACGTCCTTTGTCACAACAGAGCCGGCGCCGACAATGGCGTTTTCCCCGATTGTAATATTGGGAAGAAGGGTGGCATTATTTCCGATTTTCGCTCCTTTTTTAATATAGGCCCCCTTCAGTTCATATGGTTTTTTCCCCATATATTTATCGTTGGACATAGAAACGCAAGGGCCGATAAATACATCATCTTCCAAGATAGTATCGCCGGTGATATAAGCCAATGTTTGAACGGTGCATCTTTTGCCGATGGATGTATTTAATTCAACGATGGCACCTCTGCCGATAACCGTTTGGCTATCAATCATTGAATTTTCTCGAATGCTGGCATGATCGGCAACAAAAACATGGTCCGCTATTTTAGAGCCGGCATAAATGGTCACATTATTTCCAATTTTTGTATTATTCCCGATTGTTAAATGGGGATGCTTGACATCGGAAGTTCTCATTTTTTGATTGCCGCTTTTTTTGACTCCTAAAACACAATTAGAGCCGATAATGACATGGTCTCCAATTATTGTGCCTTTTAGGATAACTGTATTGTGGCCGATGGTTACATTTTCTCCAATTTGGACTCCTTCTTCAATCACCACGTTTTGCCCCAGTTTTGTACGCTTAGGTATTTGGGATTGCTCCACTTTGTCATCCTTTCGTTATAAAAAATTGCAAATTTCTCATAAGCCAGCAAACAATTCTCTGAGTTTCGCGCTATATTCTCTATAATCATTTTTAAAGGAGTTTTGGTTGATAGGATAGGATGTTTGATTATCTGCATCAGGGATGAATTGAAATTTCATAATTCCTTGTTGATATTCGTAGTGGACTTTCATTGCTTCATCCGTCCTTCATTATTTTTATGTTTTTTCAAATAGTTTTGAAAAAATTCTTCATTAAATAATACCTTTGGGTGATTTTGGATATATTGTTTTGTAATTTCGTGGTGTTTGATAGACTCTTTCACATTTCCAAGCTGCCAATAAGAAACGCAGAGAGAGAGATGAGGATACCAAGTTGTATAAGAGGTATGTTGAAAGCCGCCTGTTTTTTTATTCTTCATTTTCACTGCCAACTCATACCAAAATACAGCATTTTTGAAATTTTTTCTTTCCTGGAAGATATCGCCGATGCGGCAGCAGGCCTCTGATCTCGGTTCATCGTATGCGAATGTTTTTAATAAAGACATCAGTTCGTTATCCTTTTCGCCGAGATAGGCATAACAGTCGGCCATATAAATACAGGCGCGAATATTATCTTCCACCCACCCTTTTTTGCCATCTAAAAATTCCTGATAGTAAATAATCGCCTTCTTATATTGCTTGTGGTCTTTGAGCTCATTGGCATAATAAAATAAATCCCTTGGAGAGAACTCTTCGCCATTTTTGATGCGATTTTCATAGATTCTCAAGTTTCTTCCAATGGAATCGGGGTCCGGTTTTTTATTTTTCTTGAGATGATGAATGGAAATGTCCGCTTCCAATATATTGCCGCTCACTGCCAGATATTCATGTACGGCACCAATCCATTTGAATCCTTTGCTCCGTTTGACGAGGCGGTTTCTCCGGTAATAGAAGGTCGGATTTCCGTTTTCGTCCGTGGCAGTAACATATATCATGGAGACCGCGTCAATCTTGGAATGGAGATTTTTTTTGAGCTTTTTAAACTTTTTCTGTTCTTCCGGGAGGATGACATCATCCGCATCCAACCAGAGAATATATTCTTTTGTTGCAAGACTGAAGGAATAGTTTCTTGCCGCTGAGAAGTCGTCAATCCATGTAAAATCATAGATTTTATCTGTGAATTTTCTCGCCACTTCTTTTGTATTGTCGGTGGAACCGGTGTCGACTATTATGATTTCATCGCAAATGTCTTTTACACTTTCCAAGCAATTCGCCAACACTTCTTCTTCATTTTTAACAATCACGCAAAGGCTGATGGACGACATTTTACACCCCTTACTTAGCAATGCTTACTTCATTATAATATGTAGCATGTTAAAAAATCGAAACTTCAAGATACAGCTTTGGATGAATAAAATAAAGGGATATGCCTTGTATAGTGCTTCGGCATATCCCTTTATCTGTAAAATTAACAGAAAACAGTTTGCTGATTGCTTAGGAAAATAAGAAACTTCACAATTCTTTCACTGAAAAGGTTTGTTGTGAAATATATAATGAAAGTGGTCATTTTATTTTTTCTTTAAAAAGGTAATGCCCCGTAATTGCCTTCGGGGTATTGCCATGATTATTTTTTATGCACTGGCATGGAAAAAGATAATGTTTTTTGCTGCTTTTTGATTTTATTAATATCGTAACGGAGCCATAGTGCAATCATTAGTGAGAATCCGATTAATACTGAAAATAGATAGAATACAGGTATATAACTGTGGGCAGTGTTGTGCACTAATGTAACGATCATTGGCCCAAAAATGCCGCCTAATGACCAAGTCGTCAACAGATAACCGTGAATGACCCCTAGTTGTTTTGTACCAAATAAATCACTTGCAAATGCAGGCAAGTTAGAGAACCCGCCGCCATAACAGCTTACAACAAGGAATATGAATAATTGGAATAATAGGATGTTTGTTGTAAATGGCAGCGTCGTAAAGGCAATAATCTGAATGACAAAGAAAATGATGAATATATTTTGGCGACCGATATAGTCCGATGCCGCTGCCCATAACAGACGGCCTCCCCCGTTGAACAATCCCATTAAACCAACCATCGTTGCTGCGGCTGCAGCAGATAAACCAACAATTTCTTGCGCCATTGGTGATGCGATGGAAATCATCATAATTCCCGCAGTTACGTTAATTAAATGCATCGTCCAGAGCATCCAAAAATGTTTTGTTTTCACAGCTTCTCTGGCAGACATTTGAGCGAGGGCCTTTATTTTCACTGAAGTGTTGCCATATTGAAGGGATTGGCTCTCTTTTGGAGGGGCGATGTAAAGGGCGCCAAGAAACATTAAAGTAAAGTAGCTAAGACCCAAAATAAAATACGTATTTGAAATGCCTACAGCCCCCATTAAGAAAGTGGCAACAGGTGCTGTAATCAATGCGCCTGAACCAAAGCCAAGCACTGCCATCCCAGTCGCCAAACCTCTGCGATCAGGGAACCACTTCACCAATGTGGATACGGGTGCAATATAACCGATCCCCATTCCCAAACCGCTCAAAAATCCGTAAGTTAACCAATAAAGCACGACTGAATCAGCTAAAATCGCAATTCCGGCACCAGCTTGTCCGGCTCCGAACAATACAGCTGCCACAATAGCGGACTTTCTCGGCCCCATTTTTTCAACCAGACTTCCAAATAATGCGGCCGCAAATCCAGCAAGCCCCATCATGATGGTAAAAGCAATCGTAACATTTGTTGTGCTCCATCCCATTTGTTCTGTGATTGGATTTTTATACACACTGTATGCATATGCTCCACCAATGGACAGGTGGATGGCAATAGCAGAGAGTGCAATAAGCCATCTGTTTTTCTCCATATTTCTGTCACAGTCCCCTTTTTTTCTATAATCAGAATCTTTTCGCGCGAATGATTCATAGGAAATATAACATCTAGTACAATAATTTTTCAATATTATTTAATAAAAAAATATTTTCTTTAAATAGAATATAAATTATTAAAAGCAGAATATTTAGCTAAAATTGTTTTATAACAGATGTATATATAATAGGGAATCAGCGTGTTTTAAAGAAAAAAGTTGTGATAATAAAAAGTAATACAGACTTTGAATACAATTTAAGAATAATAAAGAATTAAATATAAAATAATAAAGTTAATAGAGAATATTTATATTAGTATAAAGTATTTTATGAATTTTCAACATTTTGATTGATAGAAGAGAAAAAAGTTATAATATTCAATTTTGTGAATAAAAATACAAAAATTGGTGGCAGAGAAAAGAAGAGAAGCAGAAAAGTGGGGAAGTTTTCAAGGGTGAATCAATTTTATCTTTGGAAATTAATTGATTTTGGGCATGAAAAAGCCCTGGAGATGAACTCCAGGTCTGAATCAGAAAGTTATTTTTTTAATGTCAATTTTGCCACCACTTCCACCCGTGCTGTTTGAGGGAACATATCAACAGGTTGAATATAGTCTACACGATAAGAACGGGTTAATTCCTTTAAATCTCTTGCAAAAGTGGAAGGATTGCAGGAAGTGTATACAAATCGCTTTGGTTTAATTTTTAAAACCGTTTTGATAAAGCTTGCTGCAAGCCCGGTGCGCGGCGGATCTACTGTTACAACATCTGGAATAAAGCCTTCCTTCGCCCATTTGTTGAGCCAATCTTCGGCAGTGCCTGTGTAAAATTTAGCGTGGGAAAATCCGTGTTTTTTGGCATTTTTCTTGGCATCTTCAATAGATTCGGGAATTACATCCATTCCTCTCACTTCTTGTGCTTCTTTCGCAAGCCACAATCCAATCGTTCCAACACCGCAGTATGCATCCACGACCGTTTCTTTTCCTGAAAGTTCCGCAGCTTTTTTGATTTCATCATATAAAACAACGGTTTGGGTTGGATTCAACTGGAAAAATGCGCGGGAAGATAAATCGAATGCGAGTTCTCCCAATTTTTCATGAATTGTTTCTTTGCCGTCGAGCACGAATGTTTCGTCCCCAAAAATTAAAGAAGTTTTGGCCCTATTAATGTTTTGGGTAATGGAAACGATGCTCGGATCAATCTGTTTGATTCCTTCAATCAATTCCTGTTTCCGGGGAATTTCTTTTTTTGTTGTGACAAGACAAACTTGGGTTTCTTCGGTTTGAATGCCTGTCCGGACAACGATGGTACGGACGATTCCCTTGGATTTTCCGTCAAAAATAGGGATATTCAGCTTTTGAAAAAGATTTCGGATGCCAATGGTGATTTTGGTTGTCACCGGGTGCTGAACAAGGCAGTCATCGAGATTTAAAAGTTTATTAGTCCCTTCAATATAAAGCCCTGCGATTACTTCATTCCCCATTTTTCGAACTTGAAAAGCGCTTTTATTTCGATAATGCCATGGATTGTCCATGCCAATAGTTAGTCTAATTTCTGTGTTATGAACAATTTGCGGTACAAACTTTTCTAGCGCTTGAATGACAATATCCCGTTTTTCTCTCAATTGTCCTTCATAAGACAAGTGCTGCAATTGGCAACCTCCGCATAGTTCATAAACTGCGCAAGGAGGTTTAACCCGATCTTTGGAAGCCTCTCGAATGCGTACTATGTCCGCCTCTGCAAAGTTTGGATGAATTTTTGAAACTTTTGCAGTCACGACTTCGCCAGGGAGGGAGCCTTTTACAAAAATGACATTACGCTTAAAAAAACCTACACCTTCCCCATTGATTCCAAGCCTTTTGATGGTTAAAGGAAATTTTTGTCCGATTTCCATTTTAATTTTTTCAGACATATTTTCACGTCCTTTAATTTATCTTCAAAATATTATAGCAATCGAATAAAGAAAGGTAAAATTTCATATGACTTAATTAGGCTTAAGTATGGATTTTCTTTGGAATAAATGTTATTGTTAAATAAAAATAAGCTGAATATTCTTTATATCCTTCGGGGTCGGGTGAAATTCCCAGCCGGCGGTGATGAAGCAATGCTTCTAAGCCCGCGAGCTCTTTTCGAGCAGGATTTGGTGCAAGTCCAAAGCCGACAGTGAAAGTCTGGATGGGAGAAGGATGGTTTGTAAAGAAAGTCCATTAATCCTTGATTAATGGGTTACTTTCCTATACTCTTTTTTTGCAATCCGTTCTCCCGCAATTGTTTTGCGGGAGTTTTTTATTTTAGGTGTATTTTAAATTGGCCTATTTTAGGTCTTTTTTGTGCTGCCTAAAAATACATCATTCTCCCAGCCCCGTTAAGTTGACTTAACGGGGTTTTTTACTTGCATTTATTGAAAAAGGGGGATTTAAATGTTTACCGGTCTTATTGAAGACAAAGGAATGGTGACTGGGATTGAAAAAGATGAGAAAAGCATGAAAATTGTAATCCGCTCACCCAAAATTGTGTCAGATGCTAATCTTGGCGACAGTATAGCAGTCAATGGCGTTTGTTTAACAGTGACGCATTTAACAAAAGACGAAATGACTGTTGATGTCATGCCGGAAACAGTGAAGGCAACGACCATTCATCAGTTGAAAAAAGGGGATTATGTCAATTTGGAAAGGGCGATGGCTGCTGGAGGCCGTTTTGGGGGTCATATTGTCTCCGGTCATGTGGACGGCATCGGTACAATTCGAAGCAAGAAGCCAGTAGCCAATGCGGTATATTACGAAATTGAGTTGCCGAAAGAGCTGCTGGAACAATGTATCCCGAAAGGCTCTATTACCATCGATGGGACCAGTTTAACGATTTTTGGAGTCAGCGATACAAGCATTACTATTTCTCTGATTCCTCATACTTATTCAGAAACGATTTTGGGGATGAAGGGAATTGGGGATAAAGTCAATATCGAAACGGACATGCTGGGAAAATATGTTTTGCATCATTTAAAGAGAATGAATGCAAAAGAAGAATCAAAAATAACCTTTGAGTTTCTGGCTCAAAATGGATTTTAAGGATGGTGGTTAAAATGTTAAACACAATTGAGGAAGCCATAGAAGATTTGAAAAAGGGGAAAACCATCATCGTTGTGGATGATGAGAATCGGGAGAACGAAGGAGATTTAGTTGCTTTAGCCGAGCATGCAACACCGGAAGTTATCAATTTTATGGCGACATATGGGCGTGGATTGATTTGTACGCCGATTACGGAAGAATTGGCAGAAAAACTGGATTTACATGCCATGGTTGTCCATAATACGGACAATCATCAAACCGCCTTTACGGTAAGCATCGACCATGTAAGCACCACAACGGGCATTAGTGCCTTTGAACGTTCTACGACCATTTTAAAAATGCTTGAACCGGACGCGACAAAATCCGATTTCAGAAGACCTGGCCACGTTTTCCCGCTCATCGCTAAGAAAAACGGCGTGTTGGAAAGACAAGGGCATACAGAAGCAGCGGTGGATTTAGCCCGCATAGCAGGCGTTTTCCCAGCTGGAGTGATTTGCGAAATTATGGGGGACGACGGCAGAATGTCCCGCCTGGATGATCTTTTGAAATTTGCTGAAGTGCATGATTTAAAAATTATATCTATTGAAGAATTAGTTCGTTACCGATTTAGAACGGAAATGCTTGTAAAACGGGCAGCCTCCGTGAACATGCCGACAACCTTTGGAAATTTCCAAATGATTGGGTATGAGAATGATATTGATGGCTTGGAGCATGTGGCGTTAGTGAAAGGAGAAATTCGTGAAGATGAAGCCCCTCTTGTGCGCATTCATTCTGCTTGTTTGACGGGGGATGTTTTTCATTCGAAACGCTGCGATTGCGGTCCGCAACTGGAAAAGTCACTAGAAATGATTGAACAAGAAGGAAAAGGCGTTCTTTTATATATGCAGCAAGAAGGGCGCGGCATTGGATTAATTAATAAACTGAAGGCATACGCATTGCAGGAGCAAGGTTTGGATACAGTGGAAGCAAACTTGAAGCTCGGGTTTCCTGCAGAGTTAAGAGATTATGCGTTGAGCGCGCAAATGTTGAAGGATTTAGGCATTACGAAAATCCGATTGATGACGAATAATCCGGAGAAAATTGAAGGCATCGAAAAATACGGCATCAAAGTGGTGGAACGGGTGCCGATTATCATTAAACCGAATACTGCCAATGCTTTTTATTTAAAAACGAAAAGAGAGAAAATGCATCATTTCATTTAAACATAATTAAAAAGGGAGATATGCAAAATGGGAAGAATTGTTGAAGCAAATTTAGTCGGAACTGGTTTAAAAATCGGAATTGTAGTAGGAAGATTTAATGAATTCATCACGAAAAAATTATTAGAAGGAGCAATGGATGGTTTAAAACGCCATGGTGTAGATGAGGAAAACATAGATGTAGCATGGGTGCCTGGAGCTTTCGAAATCCCATTTATTGCAAAACAAATGGCTGAAACGGGAGAGTACGATTCAATCATTGGTTTAGGCACCGTTATTCGGGGGGCGACTACCCATTATGACTATGTCTGCAATGAAGTGGCAAAAGGAATTGCTCAAGTTTCCTTACAAACAAATGTGCCGGTGATTTTTGGCCTTGTGACAACAGAAAATATTGAACAAGCCATTGAGCGGGCTGGAACAAAAGCAGGAAACAAAGGGTTTGATGCAGCCGTATCAGCCATTGAAATGGCGAATTTGAAAAAGATGTTTAAATGATGATAAAAAAGATTCCTCTTTGAGGGGTCTTTTTTATTTTGTTTGTGTTCGCACCAAACGAGGTTTCATTCACACCAAATGAGGTCATAAACGCACTAAATGGGATGCTATGCACACTAAAGATGGTTGCATCCGCACTTAATAGATTGTTATCCGAACTAAATGAAGTTGTATTCGCACTAAATAAGTTTCTAAACACACTAAACTAGGCCATAAACGCACTAATAGCAAAGTTAGCTTAATAAAAAAGGAACCCATTCAAAATGGATTCCAATAATCATATTATTATGAAGTTTATCCGGAATAAATAACTCCATCAATAAGTTTTGCTCCAAATCATTTCATCCACCAAATAATCAAACACCAGCTCATCCAATGTTCCAAAAGAATATCCTTGCCGTTTTGCTTCTTTGATAAAATCTGGCAAAGCATCGGCATTATGTTGAGCGACTGTGTGCATTAAAATAATGGCACCGGGATGCAATTGATTGACGAGTTCATGATAAGCATATTCATTGCCTTTCTTTTGATCCGTATCCCAATCGCGGAAAGCAATGGACCAGAAAATGTGGGTATAGCCATGTTCATTGCCCACTTCTAACAATTCTTCGTTAAACACGCCTTCTGGGGGGCGAACATAATAAGTCCGTTCAATTCCTGTAATTCCTTTTAATTTCCTATCAAAGTTTTGCCATTCTTTAACCATACCTTCCTGGGATAGTCTCGCCATATTCGGATGTTTATCTGAATGGTTGCCAATCGTGTGCCCTTCCTTCACGATTCGTTTTACGATATCCGTGGCACTTGTTAAGTAATGTCCTGTTAGGAAAAAGGTTGCTTTCACATTTTCTTTTTTTAATGTATCCAAAATTTGCTCCGTATAACCTGCTTCAAATCCATTATCAAAGGTTAAATAAATGACCTTCTTTTCCGGATTTCCACGATAAAATGCACCGTATTCTCTTAATACTTGTTCAAATTCAGCACCTGCATCTGGAGGATTTCCGTCTTTTGCTTTTGTAAAACCCCAATGGTATTCTTTCGCTACTGCATTGGGGGCGGAAATCATCATTGCCAAAAGCAGCGCCGTGAAAATGGTAGTCAGAATGCGTTTCAACTTGCAGCCTCCTTTCCCTTTTGCCTTAGATTGTGCAAAAAGGAGGCGATTATGCTGATGGAATTTTTGAATATGGGAACGAACTAGGATTTTGTGTATACTTAAAAACGAGGAGTGTTTGAATGCAAGTTATTACAAAAATCACCCGTCAAAAAAATCAGGAACGATATAATATTTATATAAACGATAAATATGCTTTTTCCGTCGACGAATCGACTCTTATTAAGTTTGGCTTGACGAAAGGAAAAATACTCGATTCTTTTGAAATAGATGAAATTGCCTATGAAGATGAAATCGCCAAAGCATTCAATCGGGCGCTGTCCTTTTTGACTTATCAAATGCGAAGTGAATATGAAATCAAAAAGAAACTAATCGATGCAGGATACGGTGAATCGGTGGTGCTTGAAGCTATTCAGAAGCTGAAAAAACTAGGCTTTCTCAATGATGAAATCTACTCCAAAGCATTACTTGAAACAAAGAAAAAAACTACCAAAAAAGGTCCAATGGCGATTAAGCAGGATTTGATGAAAAAAGGCATAGAGAAAAACACGATGGAAAAAGCTTTAGAGTCCTATACTTATGAAGAACAATTGGCGATTGCCATGCAGCTTGCCGAAAAAACTGTAAAAATGAATTCAACTAAGACGCCTGTTCAAATTAAGCAAAAAATCCAAGATACGTTGATTCGAAAAGGGTATTCATTTGATATTGTGAATGAAATACTTGACCAAATGGTTTTGGAGCGAGATGATGAAGAATGGGACAAGTTAATTGAAATACAAGGTGAAAAAATATGGAATAAGTATGTTCGGAAATTTGAGGGAAAAGAGCTTGAATTGAAAGTAAAACAAGCTCTTTATCAAAAAGGATTTCCATTAGATATAATCGAACGATTTTTAGAAGCGAGGGAGAATGGATGAAAAAAACATATGCTCAAATGACGCCGGAAGAATTGAGACAGGAAATTGCCAACTTGAAAGAAAAGGCGCGAAAAGCAGAGCAATTAGGAATTGTGAATGAATTTGCCGTGTACGAAAGAAAAGCATTGATGGCACAAGCATATTTAATGGACCCATCAACGATTAAACCGGGCGAAATCTACCGAATTGAAGGGGCTCCAGGAGAATACTTCAAAGTGGAATATTTAAAAGGACGTTTTGCTTGGGGATTCCGCTTGCATGGCGAAAAATTTGAAGAAGCGCTGCCTATTTCCATGCTCTCTCCATTGAAAGAGGAGGAATAACATGGACATTAGTACAATGATCATCGAGCGATTGACAGAAGAGTTATTGGAAGTGAATCCATTTTTATCGGAAAATAAAGCGCGAACATGGATTGAATTATTATGGTCGGATTTTGAAGCAACTTACGCTAAAGCAGGACGCAGTTACCGTGGACCTGAATTTACAGAAAAAATTATCCGTCAATGGATTGAAAGCTACGGCGGGAAAATCCATGAGTTTGCTGGAAGAAACCCGAAATATGCACACTTATTAGATGAAGAATAAAAAAGGAGGCTGTTCAGAAAGTCGAATACTTTCTGAACAGCCTTACTTCTTAGTAATATTCTCTTAAAAACTTTCCCTGCGGTGGTCACAAAACGCGCCTTTTCGTCGCAATTATCTGCGGCAAAACTCTAGCTAAAGCCGCAAAGGGGGCGTCTTGAAATAACTTTTCAGACACCCCCTTTCATTACTAGTGTCAAAAGGGCGTTTAATCGCTAGCGCCAATTTGCAATTTTCGCTGAAGCTTGTCTTCGCTGTGTATCCAACCTGTATAAGAAGTTACGATGTTCAAATCTTCATCCAAATGAGCCACTGCAACGAATGGATAACGTTCATTACTGCGGTATCTTAAGTCAATTAACCGTACTTCCGTCAGCCCGTTTTCAAGCTCTGAAATATCCCAATGATAAATTGGGGAGAAGGATAAAAACGCCGCTAAATTCGGATCGCTCAGCGCCTTTTCGACTAAAGGCGTGCGAGGCAGAGGCCGAATTTTAAATTTATCGTAAATGGTGATCGACCGTCCAAAGGCTCGTCCTACATAATAATGGGTTTTTGATTTTGCAGCGACTCTCCAAATAAAAAATCGCATAGTCGGGGCGACGATGATGATTTCCGCATCTGGAATCGTTTTGCGTACGGCATTTTTTACCGATTGTTGAACTAAATATCTTAAAATATAATAGCCAATGATGATGAGATACATCGTGGCAAAGATTCTGATTGGGTTCAACTCTAACATCCATAAAACAATTCCGACGCAATGGATGCCAAAAATAATAGGGTCAAAAGTATTGATGACGCCAAGGGCTACCCATTTTTTTGAGAATGGCCTAAATGCTTGTGTCCCATAGGCGTTGAATATATCAACAAAAACATGCAGGAATACGGCAAGGAATGTCCATAACCATAAATGCAATACATTGGCGTCTTGAAAAATGAGTGATAAAATAGCGGTAATTCCAATAGGCCACAAAATAACGGCAGGAATCGAGTGGGTAATACCTCGATGATGTCTTATATAAACCGCATTGTTGCGGAGCTTTAACACAGTATCCACATCAGGAGCTTGAGAACCGGCAATAGTTCCCGTTAAAACTGCCGCAAAGGTTGCGCTGCTGCCTGCAACCACTGGATCAACTAAAGATAAGCCGCCCAGGGCAATGCCCATGACGAGATGTGTGCCTGTATCCATCCAAATCAACTCCTTAATAACGGAGGACTACAGAAAAAAATCAATCAATCCATTATATTTATAATTATATTATATCCTAATCACTCAAAATAAAATCGAAAACCGCTAGGAGGAAATTGTGAATTATCCATACTTGCAACAATTTCGACAAAGTCTTGTCGAATGGTTTCATCAAGAGAAAAGGGATTTGCCATGGAGGAATACGAAAGACCCTTATAAAATCTGGGTATCAGAAGTGATGCTTCAACAAACCCGCGTGGATACGGTCATTCCGTATTATCATCGCTTTATCGATAAATATCCTACCATTGAATCGTTGGCAAATGCCGATGAAGAAGAATTGCTGAAAATGTGGGAAGGGCTTGGCTATTATTCAAGGGTCCGCAATTTGCAAGCAGGAGTAAAAGAGGTTGTCGAAAAATATGGTGGCACGGTTCCTAATAATCGCCATGACCTTCAAAAATTAAAAGGCGTTGGCCCTTATACGGCCGGAGCCATTTTAAGCATTGCCTATGATTTGCCGGAACATGCGGTGGACGGCAATGTCATGCGCGTGTTGAGCCGTGTTTTGCATAGGACAGAAGATATCGCTCTTCCAAAAACCCGAAAAATTTTTGAAGAAGCGGTAGAACAGCTCATTCATCCGGAATATCCTGGAGATTTCAATCAGGCGTTGATGGACTTAGGTGCGATGATTTGTACTCCTACTTCACCGAAATGTCTGCTCTGTCCGGTGAGGGAATATTGTTTAGGATTTATGGAAGGCGATGCAGAACAGTTGCCCGTTAAAACAAAGAAAACAAAAGAAAAACATATATACTATGATGTATATATTGCGGTCAACGATGGGAAAGTTGTAATTGAAAGACGGCCAAGGGAAGGATTGCTTGCGAATATGTGGCAATTTCCAATGATTGAAAAGAATAAACCGTCGGATAATACGAAAGAGGCTTTTGAATTAAGCTATAATGTGAAAATCGAAAAAATCCTGAAAGAAAATTTTTTCGAGCAAAAGCATGTGTTTTCCCATTTAATTTGGTATTTGCGCTGCCATTTGGTGGAGATTGAGAAAACCGAAAAAACACCGGAATCTGTGCGTTGCGTGACTTTAAAAGAAATGGAAAGCTTGCCTGTTCCCGTGCCAATGATTAAAATTTTGAATTTTCTGAATCAATATATTTTTTATTCATGGGAATAATCCCAAGTTCACCTGTCCACAATATCTACCGTGGAGGTGAACAGCATGGCAAAAAATCGCAACAAAAACAACCAAGTAGAGGAGTTTGCACAAGAACAAGATTTTGAGCAAACTCGTCAAGATCAACAAAATAAAAAGCAGCAACCAAACAAACAAAACAACAATAACAACAAATAAGATGTGAATTTCAGTTTTCCCAGGTATAGACATTTTTGTCTATACCTTTAATTTTTTACATGGATTTTCATTTACGGTGGAAATTTGAATGATTTATAATAGTAAAATGAACCATTTCTCAATTTAATAAAAGAAAGTATGTATGTTTTCATACAAGTTTTTAGAAACATTGATATAATAAACGTGAGGATATAGTGAAAAGGTGGGGCTAATGCAATGACGGTACCGAAAGAAGGAGAAACCATTCAAATACATAGTTACAAACATAATGGAAGCATCCACCGAGTTTGGCACGAAACGATGGTATTAAAAGGAACGAAAAATATTATTATCGGAGCAAATGACAGAACACTCGTCACAGAAGCGGATGGTCGAACTTGGCTGACAAGGGAACCTTCCATATGTTATTTTCATGCAGAACATTGGTTCAATATTATCTGCATGCTGAGAGAAGACGGCGTTTACTATTATTGCAATATGAGTTCTCCTTTTGTTTTCGACAATAATGCAATAAAATACATTGATTATGACCTGGATCTCAAAGTGTTTCCGGATAAATCCTATACGTTGCTGGATGAAGATGAATATGAGCAGCATAAAGCGGAAATGGGCTATCCAGATGTAATCGATAAAATTTTAAAGCGCAATGTCACAAAACTCTTAAGTTGGGTGAAACAGAAAAAAGGTCCTTTTGCACAAGATTTTATTGAAGTATGGACAAACCGTTATTTATTTTATAAAGACATGAAATCCAATAATCAATAATTATTCAAGGCGTCTCAATTGAAGGGGCGTCTTTTTATTGTGGTAAAATAAGAAGCGTTATGTTTTATTAGAAAAAAGAAGCACTGATGCAGCATGAGGATGTGATTGTGTTTGGATAGTATTCGAAGATATATGCGTTTTGTCAAGCCTTATTATTGGGAAATTATTCTTACCCTCATTATTGGGGTTATTAAATTTGCCATTCCTCTTTTTATTCCGTTCTTAACTAAAATCGTGATTGATGACATTTTATTAAATACCGAATTAACCGATGCCGAGCGGGTCAAGCAATTAGTTTATTGGCTTGGCGGAGCGATTTTCCTCTTTTTTATCATCCGTCCGCCGGTGGAATATTATCGGCAATATTTTGCCCAGCACGTGAGCAATAAAGTGCTGTATGATATTCGAAAAGAACTGTATGTGCATTTGCAAAAATTAAGCTTAAAATTTTATTCCAATCATCGGGCGGGGGATATCATTTCCCGTTTCATTAACGATGTAGAGGCAACGAAAAACTTTGTCATGATTGGCCTGATGAATTTATGGCTTGACATGACGACCATTTTGATTGTCATTGGAATCATGTTGTCGATGAATTGGAAGCTAACTATTGTTGCAGTAATTTCTCTTCCACTATTTGCGATTAGCGTAAAATATTTTTTCGGAAGATTAAGAGCCTTAACAAGAATACGTTCCCAGGCATTAGCAAACTTGCAAAGCTATTTGCATGAAAGAGTAAACGGCATCAGCATTGTTAAAAGCTTTGCCTTAGAGGAACATGAACAGAAAATTTTTGATCATGAAAACGGCGAGTTTTTGGATAAATCATTGGACCATACAAGATGGAATGCCAAATCCTTTGCAGTTGTAAATACCATCACCGATATTGCGCCTTTGCTTGTCATTGGCTATGCAGCTTACTTAATCATTCATGGACAACTGTCTGTCGGTGAGATGGCAGCCTTTATGGGATATATTGAACGGCTGTATTCACCTTTAAGAAGGTTGATAAACTCATCTACAACCCTTACCCAATCGATTGCTTCCATGGACCGCATGTTTAGTTTGATGGATGAAGAATATGATGTGCAAAATAAGCCAAATGCTCTTCCGATGCCGCCAGTATCGGGGAAGGTGGAATTCCAAGATGTAGTATTTAAATACGAAAATGAAGGGCAGCCGGTGTTGAAAAATATTAACTTTACCATTCAACCGGGGGAAACGGCAGCGTTTGTCGGCATGAGCGGCGGAGGAAAATCGACAATCGTCAGCCTCATTCCACGGTTTTACGATGTGACGAGCGGGGCTGTCAAAATTGACGGGAAAGACGTGCGGGAAGTGGATATAAAATCACTCCGCTCCCAAATTGGAATCGTTTTGCAGGATAATATTTTATTCAGCGATTCCGTAAAGCAAAATATTTTAATGGGAAAACCAGATGCGACGGATGAAGAGGTAATTGCAGCAGCAAAAGCAGCCAATGCCCATGACTTCATTATGCAATTGCCGAACGGGTACGATACCAAAGTCGGAGAGCGGGGAGTCAAGCTTTCAGGAGGACAAAAACAACGCATCGCCATTGCAAGAGTATTTTTAAAAAATCCGCCGATTTTAGTGTTGGATGAAGCGACTTCTGCCCTTGATTTGGAAAGTGAAGCGTTAATTCAAGAATCATTGGAGCGTTTAGCCAGCGACAGAACAACGATTATCATCGCCCATCGCCTATCCACCATAACCCATGCAGACAAAATTTTTGTCATTGATCATGGAAAAGTGGTAGAAGAAGGAAATCATGAGTCGTTAATGGCGAAAAAAGGTGTTTATCACGATTTATATCAAATTCAAAATTTATAGGTGCCAGATTGCTTGGCGCCTTTTTATTATGATTGCCATGGCATTATCTTGCAATCCGAAATTGTTGATAGCCGATGAACCGACAACAGCTTTGGATGTAACGATTCAAGCGCAAATTATGAAACTGATGCAAGATTTGAATAAAAAATTAAACTCTGCGGTGTTGTTGATTACACATGATTGAGGGGCTGTAGCAGAAATATGCGAACGGGTCATTGTTATGTACAGCGGGCAAATTGTAGAAGAAGCATCCGTTAAGGATATCTTTCAAAATCTTAGTCATCCATATACGAAAGGGCTTATTCAATCAGTTCCAGATATGCGTGTGAAAAAGGAAACATTCTATTCCATTCCAGGTTCCGTTCCAAAGCCTGGTTCCATCAAAACTGGATGCCAATTTGCACCGAGATGTGAATTTGCAACGGATCGATGCTTTAGAGAAAATCCCCCAATATATGAAGTTTCATCACGTCAAAAGGCAAGATGTTTCTTAATGGAGAAAGACAAGGGGAAAGTTCTTGACAAACACACTGTTGAAAGTTGAGCAATTAAAAAAACATTTTCCTAAACGAAAAAAGGCATTTTCCCAATCGACGGAGGTTGTGAAAGCCGTTGACGGGGTTTCTTTTGAAGTATTTGAAGGAGAGACCCCTGGTATTGTTGGTGAATCAGGCTGTGGAAAGTCTACTACCGGAAGAATGATTATGCACTTGCTTGAGCCAACAGATGGAAAAATTTATTTTAATAGGATTGAACCAACATCACTGTCAAAAAATGAGATGAGAAAAACCAGAAGAGATTTGCAAATGGTGTTTCAAGATCCTTACGCTTCATTAAATCCGAGGCATACCGTTGAAAAAATTTTAGAGGAGCCATTGATTGATTATTTGATATGTTACTTGCATTCCCAAGCATTTTGCTTGCCATCGCCATTGTTTCGATTTTAGGAAGTTCATTGCAAAATGCGTTCATTGCAATTGCCATCGTCAATGTGCCAAACTTTGGAAGGCTAATTCGTTCGAAAGTATTGAGTGTAAAAGAAGAGGAATATATTACTGCTGCCAAAGCCATTGGCATGAAAGATTCGCGGATATTATTCCGTCATGTTCTGCCAAACTCTTTAGCACCAATTATTGTACAAGGCACATTAGCGATTGCGACTGCAATTATAGAAGCGGCGGCTCTTAGTTTCCTAGGTTTAGGAGCGCAACCGCCGCAACCGGAATGGGGGAAAATGTTGGCCGATGCGCGCATCTATTTAACGAATGCACCGTGGACAATGATTTTCCCTGGGCTAGCCATCATGTTGACTGTTCTAGGAATTAACTTAATGGGCGATGGATTGAGAGATGCTCTTGATCCGAAGATGAAAAACTAAGATGCTTATTCAAACAGGTCGCTAGACAAATACCGTTCGCCGGTATCAGGTGCTAAGCATAATACATTGGCGGACTTTGGAAGGTCTTTTGCAATTTGAAGGGCATAGTAGGCCGAGCTGGCACCGGATGCTCCGACTAAAATACCTTCTTCGCGAGCTAAGCGTCTTGCTGTGGTTTGGGCATCTTCGTCTTGAATATGAAGAATTTCATCGTAAATATTTGTATTTAAAATTTTCGGAATAAACCCTGGGCCTGTCCCAGGGATTTTATGTGGTCCTGGCTGGCCGCCTGCAAGCACTGGGGAGCCGGCTGGTTCAACGACATAAATTTTTAAGTTTGGCAGCGCTTTTTTCAATTCTTCTCCCGTGCCTGTGATAGTGCCGCCTGTTCCTGCCGTCAACACGAAAGCGTCTAATCGATCGCCGAAAGCTTTTAAAATTTCAACTGCGGTTGTGTTTCGGTGTGCATCCGAGTTGGCTTCGTTTTCAAATTGTAAAGGAATAAAGGAATTAGGGATTTTTTCTGCAATTCGATAAGCTTCATCAATGGCGCCCTGCATTCGCAAATGGCTAGGAGTTAAATACACTTCTGCGCCGTATGCTCTCATCAATTGAATCCGCTCTTTTGTTGCATTGTCAGGCATTGTAATAATGCAGCGATATCCTCTTACGGCACACACCATTGCAAGACCGATGCCAGTGTTTCCAGAAGTCGGTTCAATCACCGTACTTTCCCCTGGAATTAATTTTCCTTCTTGTTCAGCGCGAAGAATCATGTTGTAGGCAGCTCGGTCTTTCACGCTTCCTCCTGGATTAAAGGATTCCAATTTCATATAAACATTGGCCCCTTCAGGAGAGGGCAATTTATTTAATTTGACAATGGGTGTATTGCCAATTAATTCTACAATGGAATGATATAGTTTCATATTAAACTTCCTTTCAAAGTATTATTTCAAACGAAGGCGGGCATCTTTTCCATTTTCAAGTATAGAGTTTTGGAAAAGTGCCCGCAAAAGTATTGATTTTATTGTTCATTTAAGACTTCATTTAAGTAAGTTAGGTTAACAAGACCTTCAATATCATCAGAATTGATATATCCAGCTTCTTTTGAAATAGTTGCCATTTCTTTAATTACATCTTCATTAACATCTGTTGTTGCTTTTAAACGGTCAAACGCTTTTGTCACTTCATCTTTTGAAAGGTCTTTGCCTGTGATTGCTTTAATGTGGTCTAGGAATAACTGGATGGCTTCATCTGGATTTTCATTGATAAAGTTAATTGCTTGAATATGGGCTTTTAAATATTTTTTTGTTAGTTCAGGGTTTGCTTCTGTGAATTTTGATCGGGCAACAACGACAGTATTTGTTGATTCGCTGCCCCAAGCAAATTGGTTTTCATCCAACAATAATTTGGCACCGGCAGTTGTTTCAATGTTAACGCCCCATGGTTCTTGTGTAGCAGCCCCATCCAATTCACCTTTTAAAATGAGTGCAGCTGTATCAGCAGGAGCTTGTTTCACTTTAGTAACTTGATTGACATCAATGCCTGCATCTTTTAATGATTTGATTAATCCTACATCTTGTGTACTGCCGAATGTTGGGATGGCAATTTTCTTGCCGACTAAATCTTTTACAGAATTGATGTTGGAGTCTTTTGCAACAACTAATACGGCACCGCCGTTTACTGCACCGGAAATAATTTCATGTTTCGGATTTTTAATGTATGTGTTTAAAGCAGGCGTAGGCCCCACTGTTCCGATATCAATGGCGTCTGTGGACATCGCTTCCATGAAGGAAGAACCGTCGTTGAATGTGTTTGTTTTGATTTTTACATCGCTGCCAAATTGTTCTTCAAAGTACCCTTTTTCTAAAGCTACAATTGTCGCAATGTGCGTCATATTTGGAAAGTAGCCAATGCGAATTGCCTTTGCTTCTTCGCCCTTAGAAGCGCTTTCCTCTTTTTTCTCAGCGTCAGTATTTCCGCAAGCTGCAAGAACTAGTACCAATACGGATAAAATTGTTAAGAACAATCGCTTTTTCATTTTTCTCCATCTCCTTTTATGTTGTTGATATGCCCCATTTGCGGAAAACAAATTTTTCGAGGCGGACAAAGACAAAATTGTCGATTACAGAACCGATGATGGCAATAATAATCATAATGCTGAAAATTAAATCCATTGCTTGAATGGAACGGCCTAGGTCAAGCAAAGTGCCAAGCCCTCCGCTGCCGCCGCCCAGCAATTCCCCGGCAAGAACAGCCCTCCATGCAAGAGACCAAGCAATACGGAGTCCTGCAATCAGCTGTGGGATGGATGCTTTAAAAATCACTGTGCGGAATAAGTGCCATCCGGAAGAGCCCATCGTTTTGGCTACGCGAATCAAAAGGGGATTCACGCTTTTAAAAGCCGTGCTTGATGTAATAGTGATGGAGATGGCTGCTCCTAATATCACAATGAATAGAACGGAACCTATACCAAGGCCAAACCATAAAATTGCAAGGGGCAGCCAGACGATATTTGGAATTGCCTGCAAACTTGTTACAAAGAAACCAAGCGTATCATCAACAACTTTGAATTTATAAATTAAAAATCCTAACAAAAGTCCAATGGCTACGGCGATAATAAATCCAACCACAAGCCTCCATAAGGAAGCCCCAGTTGCTTCCAACAATTGACCGGATACAATTCCGTTGATAAAAGTTTTTATAATTGTGGTTCCACCTGGTTCATTTGGAATGAACAGCGGCGGCCACATAAATGAGGGAAACAGTTGTAATTTAGATATCGCTTCCCAAATTATTATGAGGATCAATATGAAGCCGATCCTTCTGAAGTGCGTAATCACTGCCCAATTCCTCCTTCAGCACTTTTTCCATTTCTTGCTCGAGTTCTAATAAAATGCGGCTTTCCAAATAAGTTAAAATGCTGTCGGATGAATTGCGAGGTCGTGCGGCTTGCACAGGAAATATATTTTTTATGCCTCCTGGTCGTGTTTTCATTAATACAATTCGATCCGAAAGAACGACAGCTTCTCGTATATTGTGGGTAACGAAGATGATCGTTTTTCTTGTTTCTCTCCACAATGTTTCCAGTTCATGGTGTAGAACCATCCGTGTTTGTTCGTCCAGTGCGGCAAAAGGTTCGTCCATGAGCAAAATCTCAGGATCCATAACGAGCGCTCGAGCGATGGCTACCCGCTGCTTCATACCTCCAGATAATTCATGAGGGCTTCTGTCGGCAAATTTGCCAAGATGCACTTTTTGTATCCAATTCATTGCCCGTTCTTTTGCTTCATTTTTCGGCACTTTTTTAATCAAAAGTCCATACATGACATTTTCAAGCACCGTCATCCAAGGGAAAAGCCCCGATTCTTGAAATACAACAATCCGGTCATTGCCGGGCCCAGTTATAGGGGCTCCATTCACAAGTACTTTACCGCTAGTTTCTTTTTCCAGCCCTGCGATTATGTTCAATAAAGTGGATTTACCACAACCTGAAGGGCCGAGCAGGGAAACAAATTCGCCCCGTTTAATGGATAGCGAAACATCTTCTAATGCGACAGTTTTCGAATGATTTTTCTTTGAAAAAGTTTTATGTACGTTCTGTAAAAGAATATGTTCGGTCATTTAATTCACCTAATTTCTTATAAAACAAACTAAATTAATAGGATTAAGTTAGATAAATGAATTTTATAGATTATGGAGAAAAATTTCTGTCACTTTTGTTACAAATATAAAAATTTTTATATAATCATAATGGCTAAGTCAGAAGGGGAGTGATAAACATTCGGACTGAGGACATCATCAAAAAAGGGAAACCTGTTTTTGTAAAAAAGGGAGAAATGATTTATCAAATAGGGGAACAAATTCATACATTCTACTATATACAAAAAGGTTTTGTGAAAATTGCAATGGATTCTTTTGATGGAAGAACGACAACCATTTCATTAATCGGACCTTCAGAGTTTTTTGGTTATTTAGATTCTTTAAAAGGCCAGATCGAATATACGAAATATGCTGCAGCTTTGACAGATAGTATTCTGTATGCGTTTCCGTTAGAGCTTTTAGAAGATGAAATGATTCGAGGGACGATGATTTTAGATTCTATCGTACAAGAATTAACGAAAGCGGAGCAGTTGAATATTGCACTTTCAACAATGACTGTACCTGAGCGGCTGCGTTGGCTGCTTTTAAAACTGGCCAAAAAGAAAGAAGGAAGAATGGTAATTGAAATGCCATTAACCCACGAGGAGATGGCAAATTATCTTGGATGCAGCCGCCAAAAAATCAGCAACTTCATGAGCAAATGGCAAAAAGCAGGGGGCCTTTTGAATAAAGATGGAATTTTAGTGATTGTCGATGAAGAAAAACTTTTGCAGTAATAAACTGCTTTTAATACATTAGAATTGTGTAGAGGGGAGTCATATGTTAAATATCATACCTTCACTCTTAACAATTGGAAATTTTTTATGCGGCATGTTGTCGATTTTTTCAGTTCTCCATCAGCGAATAGGAAAAGCCATTCTTTTTATATGTTTAGGTTGCTTATTTGATTTGTTGGATGGAAGAGCTGCAAGAAAGTTTAAAGCAACTTCTGTATTTGGCAAAGAGCTTGATTCCTTATCAGACATTGTTACTTTTGGTGTCGCTCCAGCTGTTGTCATTTACAATATTTATTCGGAAACATTGGGATCTGCTGCTTTGTTTATGGCACTCATTTTTAGCATCAGCGGTCTAATACGCCTTGCCCGTTTTAATGCGAAACATAGCGGGCTTTCAACTTTTATTGGGATGCCGATTCCTGTATCGGCCATTCTTCTTATTGTACTTTCATTTGTATTGAAACCGGCTTATTTAGTTGTGGCAACAATTTTACTAAGTTACCTCATGGTGAGCCATATCAGGTTTCCGAGTTTTAAGAAAAAACATATGAGGGTTGAAAAAGGATAAGAGTTCCTGAACTAGTTTTCAACAGTTGGTTGATTGGCACTATTGGAATTTCAAAAGGAATATGGTGGTTTGTGAATCTCTTGAAAGATTTTCGGACATTCGTAATTAGAAAGGGGGAATTGGAAAACGCCAATTCCCCCTTTTTCATTGTGTGCCCGGCATGTACATGAACTATAGGGTGTAAGTCCCGAACCCCGAAGACAGAAGTAGAGGTTAGCTCAACGCAAGGGTGTCCGTGGTGACGCGGAATCTGAAGGCAAAACACCGGTCCGAGGAACACGAACCTCATATAAGGCGAGGTATGATTGAGTGAGTTTGCTAAACAAAACAAAGTCCTTTCTGCCAAAGGTGGTACAGAGTAAATGAAGCAGATAGATGGAAGGAAAGATTACAATCTTGCCCAGGGAGGTCTGACGGATACGTGAAGTACACTTCATAACCTACTTAGTGATAAGTAGCTGAACCGTCAGAAGCCAGCAGAGGTCATCGTATTAGTTGGTCTAGAACAACTAAGAAGGACCGAACAATTAAGAGAGAATAGCCCTTGGCATTCAGTGAGTCATGATGAACACAGAAAACGTAGTACCTCACTTGAGGAAGGAAGCGGTGAATCCCGTGGGGTCCTCTTGGAGGGTGGAGTGACCACTGGCATAAAGAGAACAGCTATTCACGGAAGTTATAAAAACTTGCGTCAATGATCTTAATTGAACCGCCGTATACGGAACCGTATGGTGTGAGAGGACGGGAGTTCATCGCTCCCTCCTACTCGATTGAACGACTTAATAAAACTGTTCTTCCAAATCTTCATTGCGGTCTTTGCTGTGGAAATTGCGGAAAGAAACAATTAATGTATCAAGGTGCTCCAAATTTTCTTCATAATCAAGGATTCTGGAGAAAATGTAGAACAAATGGTAGCTTGAAAATTCTTCTTCTCCTTCCCGCCTCTTTTCAATGGCGATTTGCTCAATCAAACGTTCCATTACTTCCGAACGATTTAAATGCTTTTTATCCACTGTCCATTTGGAATGTTCCGGGCGAAGTTTGCCCGTATATTTTAATAACAGTTGTTCATGGTATGTGAGCAAAAAGTCAAGCCGCTCCTGCAGCATCGTACGGAATGTTTCAGGTAGATGAACGATTTCATTTTCATGTTTATGAAGCCTAGCAAGCAATTCAAAGCTTTTTTTCGTTGTCGTAATCATTTGGCGGTATACGACAAGTTTGCGCATTTGGCTTTTTCGTTTCTTTTTTGTGTATTGCCTCTCTTCTTTAAATAAGACATACATTGATTCAATTTCGGAAAGGCGTTTTTCAAATTTGCTCAATGCATTTTTCGTCGATACATGCTCAGAAGCTCCCCGAATGGCTAAGCGCGTCCATCGAATGATGTCATCCTGCAGCGATTGAATATTTTTAAACAATTTCACTTCATATCGTGGCGGCAAGAAGACCATGTTCACGATAAAGGCTGCAAACACCCCGACCATTACCGTTAAAAATCGAATGACGCTGAATTCCAAGAAGTCTCCGCTTTCATACTCCATGATGGCCACAAGTGTCACAAGGGCTAAAGAAAGAGAAGATTGCAGCTTTAACTTCAGCATAATGCCAATCACAAGAATGGCCGCAATTCCAATGGCGACAATATGGTGACCGAAGCTTAGACCAAATAAGATGGCAACAATTGCTCCAATCAGGTTTCCTTGGATTTGTTCCACAATAGTCAAATATGAACGATAAATGGAAGGCTGAATGGCAAAGATTGCGGCAATTCCAGCAAAGACAGGTGATGGAAGTTTCAAAATATCCGCTAAAAATAAAGCAAAGACGATTGCTACTCCGGTTTTTAATACTCGGGCGCCTAATTGCATAGTGAAGCCCCCACTTTACAATTTTTTGGTAAACCGTTCAAACTTATTAGTAAAATCATTCTCATCAAAATCGTAAATCCCCCAAGGAATTAAAATGGATGCAGTACGTCCTTCCTTTTAGATTCGGAATTCCATACATTCAACTTATTTCAATTTTGAAAAAGCGTAATAAACTGCATCGATTGTTTCAAGAATATCTTCTTCTTTATGTTCTGTTGTTAAGAACCAAGCTTCGAATTTGGATGGAGCCAAATTGATTCCTTTTGAAAGCATCAATTTAAAGAAACGGCCAAACATTTCACCATCTGATTGTTCTGCTTGTTTATAATTTTCGACTTTTTGATCTGTAAAGTACACAGTAAGAGCGCCTTTAATGCGGTTGACTGTCACTGGAATGCCATGTCTTTCAGCTGCTTCCAAAATCCCTTTTTCAAGGATTCCTCCTAAGCGGTCCATTTCTTCATAAACGCCAGGAGTTTGAAGCACTTCTAAGCATGCAATTCCCGCAAGCATGGACGCAGGATTTCCGGCCATTGTTCCCGCTTGGTAGGCTGGTCCCAATGGAGCTACCGTATCCATGATTTCTTTCCGGCCGCCATAAGCGCCAATTGGTAGACCTCCGCCTATAATTTTGCCCATTGCTGTTAAATCTGGTGTATGTCCAAGCATATCTTGTGCGCCGCCATAATGGAAACGGAAAGCGGTAATAACTTCATCATATATAACAAGGGCTCCAAATTCTTTGGCAACTTTGTGAATATATTCTAAAAATCCAGGTTTTGGCATAACCATACCAAAGTTTCCGACGATTGGTTCAACTAGAATGGCGGCAACTTCTTCTCCCCATTTATCCATTGCGAGTTGCAAGTGTTCTGTGTCGTTATAAGGAACGGTAATAACTTCAGTTGCCACCGTTTGAGGAACACCTGCTGAATCCGGTGAACCAAGAGTTGCTGGGCCAGAACCTGCTGCCACTAATACTTGGTCAAAATGTCCGTGGTAGCAGCCTTCAAATTTGATAATTTTTGTTCGTCCCGTATAGGCGCGGGCAACGCGGACTGTTGTCATCACCGCTTCTGTACCGGAGTTTGTAAAACGTACTTTATCTAACGATGGAATCGCATCTTTCAGCATTTTTGCAAATTTTACTTCATGCTCGGTTGGAGTTCCGAAAAGCACACCTGTATCCGCCGCAAGTTTAATAGCTTTTGCAATATGTGGATGGCCAAACCCAGTAATAATTGGTCCGTATCCTGCTAAATAGTCTATATAGCGGTTGCCGTCCACATCCCAGAAATATGGGCCTTTCCCTTTTGCCATTACTACAGGTGCTCCTCCGCCAACAGCTTTATAGGAACGGGAAGGACTGTTCACCCCGCCTACAATATGTTTTAGTGCTTCTTGATAGATTTCTTCAGATTTTGAGTGATTCATCGTATTGCCTCCATGTTTATAATTTCAATTTTATTTTAGCCTTCTTTGACATATTACGCCAAAGAATTTGAAACATTTTCCCCAGTTCGGTAGGATAAACAAAAGGGAGGGATTTTCATGAGCGAATCTTTAGTAAATCAGAAAGCGCCAGACTTTACGCTGCACAATGAAAAAGGGGAACCAGTCAGCCTGAGTGATTTTCGAGGAAAGAAAGTAATTCTTTATTTTTATCCGAAAGACATGACACCGGGATGCACGACAGAAGCATGCGACTTCCGCGACCATCATGAATCTTTCGAGGAACTCAACGCTGTAATTCTTGGAGTCAGCGGGGATTCTGCTGAACGGCATAAAAAGTTTATTGAAAAATATAATTTGCCATTTTCATTGTTAGTTGATGCAAACCATGAAGTATGCGAAAAATACGGCGTTTGGGTATTGAAGAAAAATTACGGTAAAGAATATATGGGCATTGAACGTTCCACTTTTTTAATTGATGAAAACGGAATTGTCATCAAGGAATGGAGAAAAGTTCGCGTAAAAAACCATATAGAAGAAGTGTTGAATTATTTACGGGAAGCAGAAGGGAAGTAAGAAATATGCGAGTTTATTTCACATTTGATCCAAGACCGGATTTAAAAGAATCCTTAGTAAACGATTTTCCAGAGGTTGATTTCATTTTTCATAAGACCATTGATGATAAAGAATTGGCGAAAGCGGAAGTATTGGTGACTTATGGTGAAGATTTAGATGAAGAAAAAATCAACATTGCAAAGAAGGTGAAATGGATTTTTGTCGCTTCTTCCGGCATTGAAAAAATGCCCCATCAAGCAATAGCGGAAAGGGGAATTGTTGTGTCCAATGTGCGCGGCATCCATAAAAAACCAATGGCAGAATCGATTTTAGCCCATCTCCTCTCTATTAAGAGAGCGTTGCCGTTCATCTATAAAAATCAGCAAGAAAAAACATGGAATCAAAAAACAAAATTGTATGAACTAAATGGTTCAACGGCGCTTATTTTAGGACCGGGAGCTATTGGCAGCGAAGTGGGACGGATGCTTCAAGCTTTCGACGTCTATACGATAGGGGTTAATCGCAGCGGAGAAAGTGCCCCTTATATGAATGAAACTCATTCAATGGATAAGTTAAAGGAGTTATTGCCGAAAGCTGATATCCTCATCTCCATTTTGCCAAGTACGGTAGAAACGAGATATTTATTGAACTATGAACATTTTACACTTTTGAAAGATCACTGCATTTTTATGAATTTTGGACGAGGCGATTTAGTTAAAACGGAAGATTTGATTCGAGCCCTTGAAGAAAAACAAATTTTTCACGCGGTGTTGGATGTTTTTGAAACAGAGCCTCTACCAGGCGACAGCAAACTTTGGGAAATGGAGAATGTAACGATTTCTCCTCATATTTCAAGCCGCTCTTCCAGATATTTAGAGCGCAGTTTTGAAATTTTTAAACGGAGTCTAAGAAAATGGATGAACGGGGAACGGAATCTTGAAAATAAAATGGATATTTTAAAAGGGTATTAAATGATAGTACAATTTACATACCTAAGAATTTATTATGTTTAATATATTGAAGAGAAGACTAATTTTTGAGAAAATTGTATTATTGCATCTCAAGAAATGAGTTGAAAAGTTGACGTTACATAAATATTCAGTTACACTATTTATAACTATTATAAGTTAAGAATTATTGAAAAGAGGTGCATGACGATGTCTGAACTGCAGTTAAAAAATGCTCTAGACACGTTAAAGGCAACGGGCGTAAGAATTACTCCACAACGTCATGCTATACTAGAATATTTAATTAACTCGATGACGCATCCAACTGCCGATGAGATATATAAATCCCTAGAAGGTAAATTTCCAAACATGAGTGTTGCGACTGTATATAATAACTTGCGCGTTTTTCGCGAAGCTGGTTTAGTGAAAGAGTTAACTTACGGTGATGCAGCAAGCCGTTTTGATTTCGTCACAAATGACCACTATCATATGATTTGTGAAAGCTGCGGAAAAATTACGGATTTTCACTATCCAGCGTTAAAAGAAGTCGAACAATTCGCATCTCATGTTACTGGATATAAAGTAAATTCTCACCGCCTCGAAGTTTACGGAACTTGCCCTGACTGTCTAGAACAGCAAAATAAGAAAGTACTATAATCATGGAATCCTAGTGACTTTCGTTGCTAGGTTTTTTATGTTTTTACTATTCTTAAGAAGATAGAAATATTTGTAGTATAGACGATAGTCTCAGTCTATGCTAATCTTTTTAATATAGATTGGATAATAATGGGGGGCATTACTTGAAATGTAAAAAATGTCATTATGATAATGAAAGCCATGCAAAATTTTGTTCATCTTGCGGAGCAAATTTACAAGAAGTGAATATGCCAAAATGGTTATGGCCTATATTGTTCATGATTTTTTTAGCACTTGGCGGAGTAATTTTCGGGCTTTGGAAAGTATATGAACTAACGGAAGAGCAAAAACCGATTAATTCAGAACCGGTCAAAAATAATTATCTAAATACTGTAAAAATGAACGAAATAGATCGCGTAACATTAATAAAAAATGTGCAGCAAAAAGTATTTACGATTTTAACATCATACAGTAGAGGATCAGGGTTTCTGTATGCAAAAGGTGGATATGTTGTGACTAATGCTCATGTTGTCGATGGCGAGGTGGATGTGATTGTTCGTAATTCAAAAGGTCAGGAATTTGATGCAACAGTCATCGGCATTTCGGAACATTATGATATTGCATTGCTCCATGTCCCAACGTATGAAAATGAAGATCCTTTGCCAATTGAAACCAATGAATCACCAGTAGGTTTAGAAGTGATTGCTTTTGGAAGTCCAAATGGTTTTGAAAATTCAGCTTCCATTGGTTATATCACTGGAACAAATCGCGATATGGAATTAGATAGGTTTATTTATAAGCAAATTTATCAAGTAGATGTTCAAATTGACCATGGAAGTAGTGGAGGACCATTAGTCGATTCAAATACCGGAAAAGTCGTAGGCATCAATTCATTGCTCTATACATCCAAATCAAACACCAACTTTGGATTTGCAATTCCAATCTACAGCATGATTGACTATTTTGAGCAATGGATACAACAACCGATGAGTCGACAAGATATACTAGCCGTGGCGGGGATTTATGAAGATTATTATGATGAAGATTCTTACGAAAATGAATTACCATTAGAAGATGATAATACAATATTGGCTGGTCAATTTGTTCAAAGCTTCCGAATGTATTATGAATTGGCTTTAAATGAAAGCAATTTTTATTGGATTGCTGATATGGTAACAGGTACTGCGTATGAAGAATTAGAAGATTATATTTCAGACATTGCTTATAAAGGTCATCAATTTATATTTCTTACAAATGATATTTTAGATGTAACATCTCATGAGGGATATTATCTAGTAGAAACAAATGAAACTTTTGATTTTTATAGCGCTTCAGGGGACTACCAATATTTCGATCGTTATAAAACATATACGGTGATAGTTGATGAGTATGGAAATTTCAAAATTTCAGACATTACTATCCATAAATAAAAAAATGAGTAGAAAAGCTTTCTTTCCTACTCATTTTTTTTATTTATTTTTCGATTGTATTCTTCACTGAATTCTTTTCCTTCAAGAGACGGGTCTAAAGTCAGCGGCTCGTTGCAATACATACAGATATCAACTCGGCCTAACATTTTCGTCTGCTTACCACAGTTGGGGCAAATAACTTTTACCGCTCTAGTAGATAAAAGTCCAATCCAAAGATATACTACTGTGCTGGCAATGATACATAATAATCCTAACCCCATAAAAAGAAGCACTAATATAACACTGTTTTTGAAAAATACGGCACCGTACATGACGATAAATCCGATAAAAATCAGTGCAAGTGCGAAGGAACGAATTTTATTGATTTTGCTTGAATATTTCTTCATTTAGAGTGCCCTCCTAATCTTGATATTAATATATCATAGTTAAGATAAATGGAGAAATAGAAAGAAAAGAAAGAAGGATTCTTATTATAAATGTCGAAAGAAATTATCGTAATCGCTAAATAGGAGGACTATTCATGGACTATAATCTGCGTTCCATTTATCAAGAACGTGCAAGTCAACCTGAAACTTTAGGAGTTATACTTGTAAATAAACGGGAAGACCAAATTAACTTAACAGATACATTTGATTCGATCATTTTAATTGTTGTTAAAGAGGCTGAACTTCCTATTTTTACAAAACATTATTGTTATGAAGATCAGAAAGTGGCCATGCATGTCATCACCGAAAGATTATTAAATAAATGGATTTACATAGGAAGAAACCGGAGAATTGTTGATTGGATATTTCATGGGAAAATAATGTTCGAACGCAATGAATACTTAAGCCATTTAAAATTGGAATTAGAAGATTTCTCGTTTTACGGAAGAAAGATTAAGACGGGTATTCAATTTGCAAAGTTATTGAGAAGCTATACTGAAGGAAAAGAGTTTTTTCAGCGCGGCGATTATTTAGATGCATATCAACATGTCGTAAAATCTCTTCAATACTTAGCAAGACTGTCAATCATTGAAAGCGGTCTATATCCTGAAGTAACAGTCTGGTCTCAAGTGAAAAAAATAGAGCCATCCATCTATAAGCTCTATGAAGAGTTAGTAACAAGCAGGGAAACTCTTGAAAAAAGATTGGAGTTGCTGTTTCTAGCAATCGAGTTTTCTATGAATTCCCGAATCCAATCATGTTCCCAACATATAATGGAGATTTTGAGTTCAAAAGACCTTTGGACAATTCAAGATTTACACAACCATCACGAGCTTAAAATTTATTCAGTAGAATTAGAGCTTTTCATTGAATTTTTAATTGAAAAAGGATATATTATTATTGAAAGAATGAATTCTAAAAACGAATCTATTGATCATAGATTATATCGAGCAAATAACAATAATTCGATATAGTTCTAATATTGCTTTTAAAATACCATTTCTTCGAGGTTAAATAATTTTATTTTTCCTCGAAATTTTTTCGCTAAAAGTATTGACATTGATCAATCGCTCTTGTATTATAATAAACGTCGCTAAACGATGAAAGTTATAGTTAAATAACAACTTAAAAAAACAAAAAAAGTTGTTGACAAAAGTTTGGTGATGAGATAAAATAATTAAGTCGCTGCGAAAAAGCGATAAAAATGAACTTTGAAAACTGAACAACAGACGCGTAAATTTCAGTTCGTTAAACCTAGTTATCGAACGAGATTCAAAATTCAGTAATTTCGAGCTTAATCAAATTTTCTTTTATGGAGAGTTTGATCCTGGCTCAGGACGAACGCTGGCGGCGTGCCTAATACATGCAAGTCGAGCGGACCAATTAAAAAGCTTGCTTTTTGATTGGTTAGCGGCGGACGGGTGAGTAACACGTGGGTAACCTGCCCTATAGACTGGGATAACTCGCGGAAACGCGAGCTAATACCGG
>NZ_CP036528.1:2892196-2895340 GCF_004331915.1 Ureibacillus thermophilus | reverse complement strand
TTGAAAGTGATTGATGGTGGGGAAACTGTTTAATCTTATTTGGGGAATTCTGTTGAGTTCTATTTGTGGAAAACTGTTGATTCTAGTTTAGCGTTTACAACACCAAAGAAAAGTGCTTATGGAGAGCTAGATATTATGATAGATGCTGGAAAAAATCTTTACTTTGATCAAGTAGTAGCAGGTAATTTCTTTAGGCACTATCAATTTCCAAAAGAAAAAATAAACAGTGTTAGTTGGCATGGATATTATGAAAAGATAAATGAAAGGTTCTTAAATACCCCAATTATTCATTTTAAAAATAGACATAACAAAATTGCTAGAGAATGGCACTTAGGTAGCATTAACCATGAAGAACCCTTTGCATTTCCAATTTGTAGCGTGTATTTGCCACAACAAATGGATTTATCGCATTTGCATCCCAGTAAATATGAGAAACATAGAAAGATAAATTATTTTATCAAGGACATTGATGATGATAAGAGGATTGATATTTTTATTACTCCTAAAGGTGTTTCTGCTAAAAAAGTCTTAAAGTCATCGATTGGCTTTATATATAAACTTATAGATATCGATAGCTTTAACGATGAATTGGGGATTCTTCATTTTCTAAGCGAAGATAAGGACAATAACCTTGAGATCGTTAATGATGATTCTGGTCATGAAATGATAATTAGGACTGTTAATAATCAATCAAGTTCAAGCAGATTCTCCTGCTTAGAAGAATCCTTTTCACTTTTAATTCATGACCCAAATGAAGTATATAAAAGGCTTGTAAATCGTTATATTATTGAAGTTGATCAAGGAATTAATGTTCTATCTGAGCAAGGATTACTCTCAAAAGCAGAAATCTTAAAAGAGAAGTTTGAAAAAGAGATAAAGTGAGATTGATGTTATAGATATTTCACTAAAGGAAGGAGATAATGTGTATTGAAAGGGACTCTTGAAAGACCGTTCAATGATATCTTTGAGTTAATCGGAGTTCATCAACAAAGGCAGCCAATATTCAATCAGCCAACAATCAAAGCTCTCTTCGCTCCGTTATTTTATCATGATGATAAATTTCAGGCAATCATGGGAACGGATAAGAAGATGAGGTTGTTTCCAAATCGCCAAATGATGAATCTCTATAGGGGACAGGTCAAAGCATACCCAAAATGCTTTCCAAGTTTATATCGACAGGAGCAAGGCACTATTCAGCAGCTAATTGATATGGCAAAAACAGAGGATTTTAAACTGGTGCTGAAACAACATCCTGTTGTAAAAGAACTGGAGCAATATAATCTGTTTATAGATTACGTAGGTTTAGCACAGCACTATGGATTTAAGACAAACGTTCTTGATTTGACTAGTGATCTCGAAGTAGCTGCCTTCTTCGCTTGTTGTCCATACGATCCATCATCGAATAGTCATAATTTCAATATAGAGGAAGGTTCAATAGGTGCTATATACCAAACACTGCAACTAGCCTTATTTGACCATAATAATCCTGCTAAATTTGAAGTAATTGGTCTTCAGCCATTTCATAGACCTGCTCAACAAAAGGGATACTCTTATCAACTTGATTTAGGGGAAGACTTTTTGACAGTTTGTACTCCAATTTATTTTAAACAATCCCGCAAAGCCTCTAATAAAATCTTTATGCAATTTAATGGTGGCGAAGCTCTTTACCCATATGATCCGATTGTTGAAATTGTAATAGATCCACGGGGACGGTTCTCGAGACTCATTTTGGATAATTTTACAAGCGTTTTGCAATATTTTAAATCCTTTGTATAAGAAAAATCTTGTACAAAGGATTTTTCTATTTTCATCCCCAAAATACCTCAAAATATTTTTTTCAATTCTTTTGAAAATATAGGATTGGTCGTTGGTTAACACTCCTTTTAGGAAAAATAGACTAGTTAAAAAAGGGATTTTGAATAGCCACTTTCCAAGCAAAATCTTATTTTGAATGGTTGAAGAAATTGGAAGAATGTTGCGGTATTTTTTGACCCAGGGGGACGGTTCTCGTGACTCATTTTGGATAAATTTTCAAGAAGCCACGAGGACGATCCTTTAAGGATTAAGTGGAAGGTAAAGGGTTTCGGCTCTTTACCTTCTCATTTAATTCGAAATTAAAAGCATATAGCCACAACATGACAATGACTTATTTGACGTAAGTAGGTGTCGTGTTGTGGTTTTTTGTTTAATTCCGTAAAAAAGAATGATGAGTGCCTGTCACTTGTCAAATCGTATCGAACTATTGTTCTGACAAATAGGAAGCCTTGTGGAGAGAAATCTCTGTAGGGCTTTTCTTTTCCGCTTCAATTAGAAAATCAAATATATATTATAACCATGAAACGATATAACGAATCAACCATGGCACATTCTCAAGTTAAAGAGAATGGGCTTTTTTGTTTGTTTTGGTAGAATGGTAGAGAGAGAGGGGGTGAGAGAATATGACGGTTAAAGTAGTGGAGAGCAATGTGAAGCTTATTCCTGTAGGGATATATACTGACCGAGAGTTAGATGATTTGGTGGAAGAGTATAGAATAGCAAATATGGCTTCATAACCGGGTGCAACTTTTAGTACAACGGAAGATGGATCACACCTTTATCTTATGGGCAGCGATAAAGTTAAGCTGGTTAGAAGTAAGCAGAAAAAGGACTGAGCGCATGTTGGCTTAGTCCCAAAATAGTCAATCTACCACTAGCTCAATTCATCAATCATAAAAGAGGTGAGTATCCACGGGGACGGTTCTTGTGACTCATTTTGGATAAAACTTCAAGAATTCACGAGGACGTTTCCTTTAAGGAATAAGTGGAAGGTAAAGGGTTCTGGCTCTTTACCTTCTCATTCACTAACATGGCAAAAATATAACCACAACATGACAATGACTTATTTGAAGTAAGTAGGTGTCGTGTTTTGTTTTTTTGTTTTATATGAAAAAATGTATTGTATAGTGGTGTTTTGATGGAGTTAGATCCTAGGGGAATTTATGAAGTTTTAAAAAGGCAAAATATTTTATTTCTCTATCATGCCAATAAATTTTCGACACCTTATACGTAAGCGTAAAATAATCCCCACCTTTTAATGATAGGGATTAAATACTATTATTGTGATAAGTTATTAAAAACCCGACAATTCAAAGGAATTGTTTTGGA
>NZ_CP036528.1:2055650-2276172 GCF_004331915.1 Ureibacillus thermophilus | reverse complement strand
AACTTGCGTCAATGATCTTAATTGAACCGCCGTATACGGAACCGTACGTACGGTGGTGTGAGAGGACGGGAGTTAATCGCTCCCTCCTACTCGATTGTGTGCGCCCGGCATGTACATGAACGATAGGGTGTAAGTCCCGAAGACAGAAGTAGAGGTTAGCTCAACGCAAGGGTGTCCGTGGTGACGCGGAATCTGAAGGAATCTGGAGGCAAAACACCGGTCCGAGGAACACGAACCTCATATAAGGCTAGGTATGATTGAGTGAGTTTGCAAAACAAAACAAAGCTCTTTCTGTCGAAGGTCATATCGAGTAAATGAGGCGGATAGATGGTGTGAAAGTGCATGTACTTACCCGGAGAGGTCTGGCGGATAGGTGAAGTACGCTTCATAACCTACTTAGTGATAAGTAGCTGAACCGTCAGAAGTCAGCAGAGGTCATCGTATTAGTTGGTTTAGAACTACTAAGAAGGACCGAACAATTAAGAGAGAATAGCCCTTGGCATTCAGTGAGTCATGATGAACACAGAAAACGCAGTACCTCACTTGAGGAAGGAAGCGGTGAATCCCGTGGGGGACCTCTTGGAGGGTGGAGTGACCACTGGCATAAAGAGAACAGCTATTCACGGAAGTTAAAAAAAATTGCGTCAATGATCTTAATTGAACCGCCGTATACGGAACCGTACGTACGGTGGTGTGAGAGGACGGGAGTTAATCGCTCCCTCCTACTCGATTTTATTTGCCGAATACGATTTCAGAGTAGAGATCTTTCACTATGTCGTAAATAAAGGAAAAAATCAATCGCCGTGCTAGGTGGTCTTTTTGGGCCAGATCGTCCAGTTTCATCGAAGTTTCGGTATAGCGCCGAGGTGGGAGAGGTTCATGTATCGTATGCATTTCAAGGGACGATTTTTGCCGGATGGGATGGAAAAACAACCTTTTACCTTTATCATGAAGACAACAGCTAGCATAACGAATACAATTTAATAAAAAAGATGAATGTAAAGGAGGCGGGCAGAATGAAAGTGTCTTTGGATATTGACAGCGATTACGCTGAGACAATCGTGACCATTCACTGTAAGGAAGTAGATGACACGATTAAAGAAATTCTTGATTTTTTAAAAGGGATGGAGACGGAATTTATTGTCGGAAAAAATGGTGATATGCATTATATATTAAAGCCAAATGAGATCCATTTTTTTCGTGCTCATGGGGATAGCATCGAGGCGGTGACAGCCGAGGGAACATTTAAATTTGAAGGAAAAGCTGTATGAGCTCGAAAAATTGCTTCCCTCTAACAAGTTTGTTCGCATTTCTAAGTCGGTCATTGTAAATCTCTATGAGTTGAGCCGGTTTGAAGCATCGTTCAATGGCACTCTATGCGTTTATTTTAAATCAGGAGTGAAAGAGTACATTTCTCGACGTTATGTTCATGCCATCAAAAAAGCATTAAAAAAGAATAGGGGGAAAAAGAATGAAAAAATTCTTATACAGAAGCATCATCGGGATATTGATCGGTTCCTTTATCGCAGTAGTGGTAACTAGCTCTATCATCTATTTCGGTCATTTCCCTGTCATTAATGGTGAAGAATTTATAAAAAACTCATTTGGGAGCATATTTTGTGGATGGTTTTTTGCCGTATCTTCGCTTTATTTTGAATTAGAATCGCTCCGTCTGTCGCAACAAACGGCATTGCACTTTGTTACAGTAATTGTTTTATATTTTATCCTGTCCTTGGGAATTGGGTGGATCCCGTTTGATTTGAAAAACATCCTTATTTCAGCAACTATATTTATTGTAGTCTATTTAGTTATATGGGGTTGCTACTATTTATATTTCAAAAACTTAGCAAATCAAATGAATGAAGATTTAGAGAAAATATAAATAAATATCCCCTTCAGTCAGGATCGGATTTGATGATGTATAAAATTTTGTGTAAAGCATTTTACTAGATCAAAAGAAAAAAGGTAGGGCATTCTCTGATTGGACCAAAAATCTTAGAGAAAGGAGTACCCTACCTATGTCTAAAAGAAGTATAACGAATGTCGACTGGGCAAATCAACTGGAAAGTGTCATTCGTCAGTTTGTGAAGGAAAAATTAGAGCTGATTATGCGGGAAGAAATCAAACATTTCCTCGAAATCGAACAGGCGGACACATCCAATATGAGAAACGGCTACTATCAACGAAATCAAGATACGCAATATGGCCGGATTGAGGGTCTTTTGGTGCCAAGAGAACGTTTCAAACACAATTGTTTGCCCCTTATCAACGCCACACCGGCTGGCTTGAGGAAGCCATCATTAGGATGTACCAAAGCGGCATGAGTACACGGGAAATTGGCAAGTTTATTGAACGAATTTTAGGCAATGCCTATTCTCCTGCAACGATCAGCCGTATTACCGATGTAGTGAAGGAAGACATCGAGAAATGGCACGCTCGTCCACTGCACAAGCGTTATTCCGTCTTATATTTGGATGGTTTATACGTAAAACTTCGTCGCGAAACCGTGGAGAAAGAAGCCATTTATGTGGTGTTAGGGGTGAATGAAGAAGGATATCGCGAAATTCTTGATTTCTTTGTGGGAGGACAGGAAAGCGCCTATGGATGGCAGGAGATTCTTCAACAACTATACAACAGAGGCGTAAAGGAAGTGCTTCTGGGCGTCTTCGATGGCCTTCCGGGGCTGGAGGAAGCTTTTCGGGCCGTTTATCCGAAAGCCGATGTGCAGCGCTGTGTCGTTCACAAAGTACGTAATACCTTAAATCGTGTTCGGAAAAAAGATCAATTTGAATTGGCAGAGGATCTCAAACTGATTTATCGCGCACCGAATAAGGAGAGTGCGTTACAGATGTTTCAACAGTTTGAGTCGAAATGGTCCAGCAAGTATCCGAGAGAAGTCCAATCTTGGGCCAATGAGTTGGATGCCCTCCTAACATTTATGGATGATTCAAGCCGTATTCGAAGTGTGATTTACACGACGAATACCATTGAACGAACGATCAAGGAGATTCGGAAACGTCTAAAGCCGATGAACAGTTTGAGCAGTTTAGAAGCCGCGGAAAAAGTCGTGTATTTGACCATCCAAGATTTTAATGAGAAATGGGCAGGGCGAAAGTTACGAGGATTTTCCGAAGCTCATGAAGCCCTTCAACGAATGTTTGAAGAACGTTACAATTAACCAAATCATGTAAATCAATGAGATAAGGGGGATTCTCTCTTTCCACACAGGAGACTGAATATTCAGTCCCCTGTGTGGAGAAAATCAGTCCCCTATCAATTCAAATCCATTTCAGAGAAACCCTACCCCATTTACATTACACAAAATTCTTGACGGTACCTAAATGAAATGCCTGGTAAATATTAGGTTGATTTTTTACATCCAATTCTTTTTTGTTTTTCATTCAAATAAATGTTTGAATAATAAAAGAAATGAGGTATAATATATTCAAACGGAAATTTGAATATGAAAGGGGGATAATGAATGAGTAAGAAAGATACATGTGAAATTTATTGTTATGACGAAGAAAAAGTCAATCGAATACAAGGGGAATTGCAAAAAGAAGATATATCCAGTGTTGTCCTGTTGTTTAAAGCACTGGCAGATGAAAATAGGGCAAAAATTGTCTATTCACTTTGCCAAGATGAAGAGTTATGTGTATGTGATATTGCTAATATCATCGGGGCTTCTGTTGCAACAACTTCCCATCATTTACGCACCCTTTATAAACAAGGGATTGTAAAGTATCGAAAAGAAGGAAAGCTAGCATTTTATTCGCTGGATGATGACCATATTAAGCAGTTAATCATGATTGCGTTAGTACATGATAAAGAGGTGAAAGTCCGTGTCTGAACAACAAGCAAAATTATCTAAATCAGAAGCGAAAACCTACCGTGTTCAAGGATTTACTTGTGCAAACTGTGCGGCAAAGTTTGAAAATAATGTAAAATCATTGCCAGGTGTTCAAGATGCTAAAGTAAACTTTGGAGCATCTAAAATTACCGTTTTGGGTACAACAACCATCGAAGAATTAGAAAAAGCAGGAGCTTTTGAAAACTTAAAGGTTCGGGAAGATAAAGAAAAATCAGTCAAGCGTGAACCTTTTTGGAAGCAAAAAGAGAACATTAAAGTGTATATTTCCGCCGTTTTGCTTGTGATCAGTTGGTTTTTAGGGAAGCAATACGGAGAAGAGCATATCTTTGCGACAATTGGATATGCTGCAGCAATTTTAATCGGTGGATATTCGTTATTTATAAAAGGTTTCAAAAACCTAGTTCGATTGAATTTTGATATGAATACGCTGATGACAGTGGCGATTTTAGGAGCTGCAGCGATTGGTGAATGGGGAGAAGGTGCAACGGTTGTTATTCTATTCGCCATTAGCGAAGCCTTAGAGCGTTATTCCATGGATAAAGCTCGTCAATCCATTGAATCGTTGATGGATATTGCTCCAAAAGAAGCATTAATTCGTCGAGGAAATGAAGAAATGATGGTCCCTGTTGACGATATTCAAGTCGGAGATATTATGATCGTAAAGCCTGGTCAGAAATTAGCGATGGATGGAATCGTCATCAAGGGTACATCTACATTAAATCAGGCTGCCATTACGGGAGAAAGTGTTCCAGTAACCAAAACAGTCGGTGATGAAGTCTTTGCAGGAACATTGAATGAAGAAGGGTTATTGGAAGTAAAAGTGACAAAACGAGTGGAAGATACAACTCTTTCGAAAATCATCCATTTAGTGGAAGAAGCTCAAGCAGAACGAGCACCTTCTCAAGCGTTTGTAGATCGTTTTGCCAAATACTATACACCAGCCATTATCATTTTTGCTCTTTTACTAGCCGTTATTCCTCCATTATTTATGGGTGCTGATTGGAGCGAATGGATTTATCGAGGTCTAGCTGTATTAGTGGTTGGTTGTCCGTGTGCGTTGGTTATTTCCACGCCTGTTTCGATTGTAACTGCCATTGGAAATGCAGCGAAAAACGGTGTGTTAATTAAAGGTGGTATTTATTTAGAGGAAGCAGGAAACTTAAAAGTGATTGCTTTTGATAAAACAGGAACATTAACAAAAGGTATTCCTTCCGTCACCGATGTGGTCACTTATAATGGCAATGAAAATGAATTAATGACCATTACAGCAGCCATTGAAAAAGGCTCACAACATCCACTTGCTTCCGCCATTATAAGAAAAGCAGAAGAAGATGGATTGAATTTTAATGATGTATCGGTTGAAGAATTCCAATCCATTACAGGTAAAGGGGTCAAAGCCAAAGTAAATAACGCAATGTATTATGTCGGAAGTCCAGGTCTTTTTGAAGAACTTCTTCCAAATGGCATCCAATCAGAAATAAAAGAACAAATTACAACCCTTCAAATACAAGGGAAAACGGTCATGGCATTAGGGACGGAAAAAGAAATTCTGGCGTTAATTGCCGTGGCAGACGAAATAAGAGAATCATCCAAAGAGGTTATTCGAAAACTTCATCAAGTCGGTATTGAAAAAACGGTGATGCTGACGGGAGATAACCAAAGAACAGCCGAAGCCATCGGAAAACAAGTCGGTGTTTCCGATATTAAAGCCGATTTACTTCCAGAAGATAAACTGAATTTCATCAAAGAGCTTCGCGACAAGTATCGAAGTGTTGCGATGGTTGGAGATGGTGTGAACGATGCACCAGCTCTTGCAGCTTCAACCGTTGGTGTGGCAATGGGTGGTGCTGGAACCGATACAGCCCTAGAAACAGCCGATATTGTCTTAATGTCTGATGATTTAAGCAAATTGCCATATACGATTAAATTGAGCCGCAAAGCTTTAGCGATTATTAAGCAAAACATTACTTTCTCTTTAGGGATTAAGGCATTGGCATTACTGTTAATTGTGCCTGGTTGGTTAACGTTATGGTTAGCGATATTTGCCGATATGGGAGCAACATTAATCGTAACATTAAACAGCATGCGATTGCTAAATGTGAAAGAATAATGCAATAGTTGAAGAAGACACACAAAAAGACCGAATTTATTTCGGTCTTTCAGCTTGTAGACAAAGTCTCTAACTAGGGGCCAAATCTACAGGCTTTTTTTGTATAATAGGGATAGAATTCTTGGTTAACGGGGGAAATTTAGGATGTTATCGAAGCGTACTGACAATAATCGAAATCAATTGGAAATGGTGGCTCTTGATCAATTGGTTCCAGAAGATCATTTGGTAAGGAAGATTGAACAAGCCATAGACTTTGATTTTATTTACGATCTTGTCAAAGATACCTATTGCCTAGATAACGGAAGGCCTAGTATTGATCCTGTTGTGCTCATTAAAATGGTCTTTGTGCAGTATTTATTTGGTATTCGATCCATGCGTCAAACGATCAAAGAAATTGAAACCAACGTGGCGTATCGATGGTTCTTAGGATATGGTTTCACAGAGAAAATTCCTCATTTTTCAACGTTCGGCAAGAATTATGTTCGTCGTTTTCAAGGTACTGATTTATTTGAACAGATATTTTATCGTATTTTAAAAGAAGCGATGAATAAAGGATTAGTGGATGCATCTGTTGCCTTTATTGATTCAACACATGTCAAAGCGAGCGCCAATAAAAAGAAGTTCGATAAGAAAATTGTCCGGGCAGAAACAAAAAGCTATCAAGCGCAATTAGAGTTAGAGATTAACCAAGACCGTGAAAACCATGGAAAAAAGCCCTTTCCCCCGAAAGAGAATGAAGAAACCTAGGAAATAAAGGTCAGTACAACCGATCCTGATAGTGGCTATTACGTAAAAGATGAACGGGAAAAGATGTTTGCCTATTCTTTTCATACCGCCTGTGATGCAAAAGGCTTTATCTTAGCTACCAAGGTAACGGGAGCGAATATTCATGATAGTCAGGTGTTTGGTCAATTACTCGAACAAGTCATCGAAAAAGTAGGCAAACCAACTGCAGTAGCCGTAGATGCCGGATACAAAACCCCAGCGAATGCGAAAAGTCTATTGGATAAAGAGATTCGTCCAGTCATGCCATATACAAGGCCTAGAACAAAGGACGGTTTCTTTAAAAAGTATGAATATGTATACGATGAGCATTATGATTGTTATATCTGCCCAAACAACCAAACTCTTGAATACCGAACAACAACAAGAGAAGGATATCGACAGTACGCTTCGAAACCGGAAATATGTAAAACGTGCCCATTTTTAGAAAAGTGTACCCAAAGTAAAGATCACACTAAATTTATTCATCGCCACATTTGGGAGCATTATGTGGAAGAAGTCGACCACTTAAGACATACAGATATCAATAGAAATATATATGATAAGCGCAAAGAAACGATTGAACGGGTCTTTGCCGATGGAAAAGAGAAGCATGGCATGCGATGGACAACTCTACGAGGATTGGAAAAATTGTCCATGCAGGCGATGCTTACTTTCGCTGCCATGAACTTAAAGAAAATGGCAAACTGGACATGGAAAAGACCATGTCCAGCCTAAATAAGACAAGAATCTTAGAAAATAATGAGCAAAAAAAGACAAACCCCAACTCAAATGAAACATTTGAGTTGGGGTTTGTCGACAGTCTGAAATGCTTGGCGCTTAAAGCCAAGCATTTCTTATTTGGTGCGCCCGGCATGTACATGAACTATAGGGTGTAAGTCCCGAACCCCGAAGACAGAAGTAGAGGTTAGCCAAGAGCAAGGGTGTCCGTGGTGACGCGGAATCTGAAGGAAGCTGGAGGCAAAACACCGGTCCGAGGAACACGAACCTCATATAAGGCTAGGTATGATTGAGTGAGTTTGCCAAACAAAACAAAGCTCTTTCTGTCGAAGGTCATATCGAGTAAATGAGGCGGATAGATGGTGTGAAAGTGCATGTACTTACCCGGGGAGGTCTGGCGGATAGGTGAAATACGCTTCATAACCTACTTAGTGATAAGTAGCTGAACCGTCAGAAGTCAGCAGAGGTCATAGTATTAGTTGGTCTAGAACAACTAAGAAGGACCGAACAATTAAGAGAGAATAGCCCTTGGCATTCAGTGAGTCATGATGAACACAGAAAACGTAGTACCTCACTTGAGGAAGGAAGCGGTGAATCCCGTGGGAGACCTCTTGGAGGGTGGAGTGACCACTGGCATAAAGAGAACAGCTATTCACGGAAGTTATAAAAACTTCAATTATTTTAACTGAACCGCCGTATACGGAACCGTACGTACGGTGTGTGAGAGGACGGGAGTTAATCACTCCCTCCTACTCGATTTTTGCAAGTTTAGAAAAATAAACATACTAACATTAGTAGTACAGACCTAGGCCAAGGTTTGTGCTACTATTTTTTTATAGTAGAAGTGAAGGAAGGTCGAACAGCTCCTGGGACCAAATATATAGTGAAAGATTCGTTTTAATCCTTCCAAGAAACATTCTTGATTTTGAGCTGGCATGACTTGCACATAGGCCGCATTACTGTAAGGGAATGAAACGACCAGGTAAGGAAAATCGACGTATTTCCCCTGATAGAGAAAAGGAGCTTCTCCAAAATCAACTTGAGCCGTTGCAGGTTTCGATTCTAAAGGTAACGCAGCTGATTCACTTTGTTCGAGCAGTTCTTGTTTTCTTTTTGATACATAGAGCCGAACAGAACGATCTGAACCTGTAAATCCATATTCTTCTTTTAAGATTTCATACATTCGTTTCGCAGTTCTTCGATATTTTTTCTTCTTTGTCAAGTCCTCTTTAATCCATTGATCCAATATCGGTTTCACTGGATCCATCACTTTCGCTTTTCTCGTTTGTTTAACTTTTGAGGGATTGAAGTCTTCCATTTCCGCATACTTCTTCACTGTTCTTGGATCACGATTCATTCTTTTGGCAATATCGGAATAGGAACATCCTTTTTGGTTTGCTTCATATCTGATATAATGAATTTCAGCCACTGCTAACATCTCCTTGAATACCTCCCGTTGAACTGTTTTGTCCAACTAGGAGGGTAGTGTATTTGGGGAATGTTGGCAAGTGGTTTTTTGTTTTATAGGACCTGCATAAATTAATTGCCAAACGTTACATTTTTAGTTTGCCATAAACATAGTTGGAATTATTTTAATTATTCGAGATATAGTTGAAAAAAATAATGTTAAATAAAATTGTTTTGTTGCGAAGTGGAATTTTAAAACGCATGGAAGAAAGAGCAAAGGAGTAGCGAATGCTACTCCTTTCAGACTGCAAAGATGCAGTCCTTTTTTTATTTCTAAAAATGGACGATTTGATAGAAGAAATGCGAAGAAAAACTTGTTATACTAAAAAAGGTATTGGTTAGAAAAGTTGTGTAGGAGTGGGGGAATTGACGAAACTTTCAACTGGTGAAATTTTGAGGGCAGTAAATCATGATTTTATTAATCAGTTGCAATTAATCAAAATGAATTTAGATTTAAATCGAATTGAAGATGCGAAAAAACATATAGAAAATTATTGCAATCAATATAGAGTTTATTCAAATTTAAATAAATTGAACTGGCCGAAAACCGTTGAATGGGTTCAAACCTTTCGTTATCGGTTTCCTTCCATTGAATTTTTGTTAAAAAGTAATGTCACAATGACTCCAAAAGTGAAAAAAGATGGGGAAACTGTCGAATACTTAGAAGAGACGATTCAGCATGTTTATGCTCATCTTGACCCATATACCGAGCCGCAACTGCTGATGGAAGTGAAAGCAAACGAAGAAATGGTAAATATCATCTTTGATTTGCAAGGAAAGTGGGATGTGGAGCCTTTCCATTCTGATGTCAATCGTCAGTTGAAAGTAATAACGGAAAAAGAAACGAACCATGAATGGAAATATGTTTTAACCATTAAGGAGTGAAAATATGTTTGTTGATCACGTAAAAATATATGTAAAAGGTGGAGATGGCGGGGATGGAATGGTTGCCTTTCGCCGTGAAAAATATGTTCCTTATGGCGGCCCGGCTGGCGGGGATGGAGGAAATGGCGGTAACGTTGTATTTGAAGTGGATGAAGGTTTGCGCACATTGATGGATTTCCGCTACAATCGCCATTTTAAAGCATCCCGGGGCGAAAACGGCATGAGTAAAGGCATGCATGGGAAAAATGCAAAAGATTTAATTGTAAAAGTTCCACCAGGTACGGTGGTTATTAATGAAGAGACGGGAAAAGTGATTGCCGATTTAGTTGAACATGGCCAGCAGGCAATTATTGCAAAAGGTGGCCGCGGAGGAAGAGGAAATATGCGATTTGCCACACCTGCTAATCCTGCACCGGAAATTGCAGAAAAAGGAGAGCCAGGGCAAGAATTAAATGTTATATTAGAATTAAAATTATTAGCCGATGTTGGTCTTGTCGGATATCCAAGCGTCGGGAAATCCACATTGCTTTCTGTTGTGTCTGCCGCAAAACCAAAAATTGGTGCATATCATTTTACAACGATTGTTCCAAATCTTGGTGTAGTGGAAACGGATGACGGCCGCAGCTTCGTCATGGCTGACTTGCCGGGGTTAATCGAAGGCGCTCATCAAGGTGTGGGGTTAGGCATTCAATTTTTGCGCCATATCGAACGGACAAGAGTTATTGTCCATGTGGTGGATATGTCTGGAATGGAAGGGCGAGACCCTTATGAAGATTATGTAACCATCAATAAAGAGTTGGAACAATATGATTTGCGCCTGACAGAACGTCCACAAATTGTGGTGGCCAATAAAATGGACATGCCGGGTGCGGAAGAAAACTTAGCAGAATTTAAGAAAAAACTTGGGGATGATATAAAAGTCTTTCCTATTTCCGCCATTACCAAACAAGGGCTTAAACCGCTATTGCATGAAATTGCCGACTTACTGGAGGTTACTCCATATTTCGAACTGTATGATATCGCGGATGAAAGCGATGCAACAGTCGTTTATAAACATGAGAAAAAAGAACGGGATTTTGAAATTACCCGCGACGATGATGGCGCTTATATTTTAAGCGGATATACAATTGAGCGTCTCTTTAAAATGACGGATTTCAGCCGTGATGAATCCATCCGCCGATTTGCAAGACAGCTTCGTCATATGGGGGTAGACGATGCTTTAAGAGAACGCGGTGCGAAAGACGGAGACACTGTGCGCATTTTAGATTACGAATTTGAATTTATTGAATAGTTGGGAGGGATGGAGATGAAGAATGTTGCTGAACAACGCTATTATTTAGTAAGGGAAGATGTGTTGACCGATGCGATGCAAAAAACGTTGGAGGCAAAAAGGCTGTTGGAATCAGGGAAAGTGAATTCGATCTGGGATGCAGTCAAACAAGTGGACTTATCGAGAAGCGCCTTTTATAAATATCGGGATGCCGTCTTTCCCTTTCACTCCATCGTAAAAGAAAGAATTTTAACGATCATTATTCAACTGCAAGATCAAAAGGGAACGTTGGCAAAAGTGTTGGAAGTGATTACAGAAGCGCACTGCAACATTTTAACCATCCATCAAACCATACCCATTCAAGGCCGAGCCAACGTCACCCTTTCTTTGGATGTAACAAGCATGGTTATTGATTTGCATGAGCTGATTAAAAAGCTGAACGAATTGGAATTTGTTGAATCTGCGGAAGTGATCAGTTCTGGAGCATTATAGTAGAAGTTTCGGGGAAAGAAGCGCCATTTAGGGTTGATAGGAGGCTTTATTGTGACGCAAAATGAATGGAAGTACCGGATTGCCTATTTAGGACCGGAAGCTTCTTTTACGTATTTAGCAACAAAAGAAATATTTCCAAATGAATGGATTATTGCCTATAGAACCATTCCTGAATGCATTGATGCTGTAACAAATGATATGGTGGATTATGCCGTCGTGCCTCTTGAAAACGCTTTGGAAGGCACAGTGCCGCTTACCATCGACTATTTATTCCATGAAGCCAATCTATTCATCATTGGAGAAATTAAATTAAAAATTCAGCAACATTTAATGGTGAATAAAGCCCAAAAAGACCATTGGGAAAAAATCGAGGGGATTTATTCCCATCCCCATGCTTTAGCTCAATGCCATAAATATTTATTTTATCGTTTCAGCCATGTCCCATTGCATCAAACAACTTCTACAGCAGAAGCGGCAAAAATGGTGGCGGAAAATCCAGACAAATGCATCGCAGCCATTGGCAATGCCTCTTCAGCAGAAAAATACGGGCTGGAAATCGTTGAAAAAAATATTCATGACTTTCATTTTAACCATACCCGCTTTGTGATTTTATCGAAGCACAATACCCGCTTGCCGATTGAAAATTCAGACGGCCAGCCGAAAACGATGCTGATGCTGACATTGCCTCATGATGATTCCGGAGCATTGCATCAAGTGCTTTCTGTTTTTGCCTGGAGAAAGTTAAATTTGAGTAAAATTGAATCCCGCCCGCTGAAAACGGGATTGGGGAATTATTTCTTTATCATTGATGTGCTAGCAGATGAAAATGAACCGATGATGGAATGGGCCTTTGAGGAATTGCGTGCCCTTGGATGCACAGTCAAATCACTCGGTACATATTATACATACAATGCAACGGAGTGATGAATCTGAAAGCAATCGTATTATTTGATGGGGAATGCGGATTTTGCCATCGAGGCGTACAATTCATTATAAAAAGAGATTCCCGAAAGCTTTTTCAGTTTGCTTCGTTGGAAAGTGAAGCAGGCAAAGGGTTATGCAGAGATTACCGAGTTCCGGCTGATATGGACAGTTTAATTCTTATAGAAAATGGACGATATTATGCAAAATCTTCTGCCGTTTTGCGAATTTGCCGGAAGCTTGACGGCTTTTGGAAAGTTTTTTATTTGTTCATAATGCTTCCCTCTTTTCTTCGAGATTTGATTTATGATGGTGTGGCCAAATATCGTTATCTTCTTGGCGGGAAAGCTGTCTGCCAATTGCCGAGCCCAGAAGAGGCAGAACGATTTCTTTTCTAATAGAGGGACTAGGCTGTCAAAAGTAAAGAGGCTAAGACAAAATCTAAAAAAAGGGGGCGTCTGAAAAAGTGGACAGCCTCCGTACGATTACATCATACCTGAAAAGTCACTTAAACTTATCACCAACACCATTTGACAAAGAACTAAGAATCTATACGATTCAAGTAAGAAATTTTTTTATTAAACATCCAATTTTTAATTCATGAAAAAATCCCTACAGCCAATATTGATTGTAAGGTTTAAAAAACGTCTCAAGAGGTGCTTGATCAAATCATATGTGTACAAACGATCAATTGAAGGTGTAAATTAAAACGTCACCACGACGCCCTGCCTTTCATAACTTTGCCGGTGATTGTGACAACATTGTCTTTTTCCATAATGTTCAATTCTACCTGTTCCCCAACATAGACAGGCGATTGGAATTGCAAATGGAATTCAGCTGGAAATTGCATGATTTCTAATTCATTGGCTAAAATGCCCCATACTTTCGCCAAAGATAGCATCCCATGGGCCATTTTTCCCGAAAAGCCGTGAGCCTTGGCATATTCATTGTCAAGATGAATCGGATTATAATCTTCTGACAACTCTGCATAACCTTCGATATCCTTTTCTGTCACTTCAAACTGTATTTTTTTCAATTACACCACCTGCTATCAAATGAGAGATTCCGTTAAAACAGAGATGATTCTGCTGATCAAATATTTCCAATTCCTGAAGAATAAATAGTTTATTATGACGGAATGAATACTTTGATATTTTAACGGTACCGGTATAAATTTCATCCGCATACATGATTCTGTACAGCCGGCATTCCTGTTTCCTGAGAATGACCGGTTCGGAAAGCTTCCAAGGTAATTTAATGTGTCGGTAGGCAATCATTGCCATCGCCGGTGGAACAGGTATCCCTTTATACCCCTTCTCCAATGCCGCTTCCATATTGCGAAAGATCGGATTTTTCACTCCGGCTAATTCGGTATAACGAAGAACTTCTTCTTTTGTAAAACAAACTGTATAACTCTCCGATTTCAATTTATCACCTCATTTATTTAAGAGGTACTTTGATATAATATGTCCCTGTTCTTCTATGCCAACCATTTGACCGCTCGGTGGGACATAGTTCATTCCTGTTCTCCAATTGCTTCAAACAACATTGCCACCCCTACGCCTCCGCCACTGCCGATAGCAGCAAGGACATATCTAGTCCTTGGATGCCGTTGAACTTCATAAAATAATCTTGTTACTAAAACCGCACCCGATGCACCGTATGGGTGGCCAATCACAAGTGCACCACCATGAACATTTATTTTTTCCAATGGAATCGACAGCTCCTGAGTACAAGCAACAATTTTGGACGCAAACGCTTCATTTATTTCAATAAGATCAATATCATCAATCGTCAAAGTATTTCGTTCAAGCAATTCTTTGATCGCAGGCACCGGAGCAAATCCAGGGTAAAAAGGATGCACACCCGACACTTGGCTGTCGACATAACGAAGCAGCGGTTTATATCCAAGTTTTTCCGCCAGACCAGCTTCCATGACAAGAACTGCACTTGCACCATCATGAATTCCGCAGCTATTTGCCGCTGTTACCGTTCCATTTTTCACAAAAACGGGATTCGCCCGTTTCACTATCTTCTCCATATTCCGTTTACGCTGCCATATTTCATCACATTCCAAGCCGTCTACAGGAAAGATTTCCTCATCATAGATTCCATTGCTGTAAGCATTCCGGCTTCGCGTCCAGCTTAACAAAACATACTCATCCTGCATTTTTCTTGTAATGCCAAACTTCTCAGCTACATATTCCGCAGCCACTCCCATATCCGGATCCCCGATTCTCTCTGGTGAAAACCGGGCACGCTTCGGGAAGGGAGAGGTGCTGACGCTTTCAACTCCTCCTGCCATATAGCACGATCCGGCACCTGCACGAACAAAAAGACAAGCCATGCGAATAGCCTCAAGTCCTGCAGAACACTGACGGTCAATAGTGATTCCGGGCACAGAGAAGGGAAGACCTGCCTCTAAAGCTGATAAACGTGCGATATTGCCTCCAGGACCAACAACATTGCCAAGTATGACGTCATTAATCTTCTCCTCGATTCCCTTGGCTAAAAAAGAAAGAAGCGGCGCCGCTAATTGATGTGCCTGCAGATGACATAAAGCCCCGTTTTCACGGGCAATCGGAGTTCTTTTCGCTGCAACAATTACCGCATCTCTCATGTCATCATTCTCCTTTCGCACCTACTTCTCTTTACCGCGGCAGCTCATCCCTTTCTATCATGGGGTGTTTACAATCATTAATCGAAGTGGCATTCACCAGTCTTTTCTCCAGCAACCTCAGAAGCTCTCCACGGGCGATTTTTCCGCTGGTAGTCATAGGCATTTCTTCTGTAAAATACCATTTGCGCGGCACTTTATATGAAGCCAAATGCGTTTTGCAATACCGCTTTAATTCCAGTTCAGATACATCTCCCTGTATAATACCTACCGCAATTTGCCCCCAATACGGATCGCTTAATCCAACCACAGCCGCTTTTTCCACTTTCGGATGCTTACTCAAAACAGCTTCGATTTCCTCAGGGAAAAGATTTATACCACCATACAAAATCATATTATTCTCCCTGCCCGCGACATAGAGATAACCTTCCTCGTCGATCCATCCCATATCATTGACCGTCACCCAACCTTGTTCATCTGCAATTGATTTCGCGTATCCACCCGGTTCTGTGATATAACCAATAAATGTCATAGGGCTGCGTACATAGATTTTCCCGATTTCTCCGACACCGGCAATTTCTCCATTATGGCGGCGAATCTGAACCTTCACATTATGAAACGGCCTGCCAACAGAATCTGGCTTTCTTTCATTATTAGAAAATGAAACAAAACTAAGCTCACCTGCACCATAAAACTCAAACAATGTCAGGTTTGGAAACATTGAGCGGATTCTATTTCTCGTATGTACCTCTAATTTCGCCCCAGAAGAAATTAATTTCAACGGTTGCTTCACCGATGTGTTTTTTTTAAGAAGCGCCTCAGCCATCGTCGGAACAATATACACTACTGAAACCGGATGATCCCTGATAACTGAAAACATTTTTTCAGGGGAAAATTTGTCCAATACATACACGGTTCCACCGATAAACAAAGTACTCATCGCTCCAAATAACGAATGGGAATGAAAAAGCGGACCGGGAATCAGCACGTGGTCGTTTTCCTTGATGCCAAATTCACGGCGAGTGCACACAAAACTTTCTATCCAAGACAAGTGCGAACGGATAAAAGCCTTTGGCGAACCGGTTGAGCCTGATGTAAATCCAAGATAAAACGGAAGCGAATCGTCTAAATCCGGAAAGTTTTTCTTTGGTGGCATTTCCGCAATTTTTTCTTTGCATTCTTCCCAAATCCATACATTCTGATTAAACCCTATTTCTTTTGAAAAAAGATTTGTTGTAGTAATGATGACATCAGGTTGGGCAAGTTCAATACGTTTTTGCAGTTCTTCTTTCTTCCATTTTAAATCAAGGGGAACTGCCTTCCATCCGGCAGCAGCTGCCCCTGCAAAAACCTGCAAAAACGGAATTCCATTCGGCAAATGGATGCCAACTGTTTTATGATGGGAATCCATTGCCTGAAACCATGTGGCCGTTTTCCGTACCGCTTTATCCCATTCACGGTATGTTAAAACTCCATCTTTCGTTATTAGTGCAGCTTTATTGGGAAAAAGCTTTGCATGCTTTGAATAGGGAGAAGTAATCACACCTTATCCCTCCCTTACTTGTGCTGTAGACGATTTAACAAAGTTTTGGGCAATAATCGGGTATTTCTGTAATTTGTAAACAAGGATTGAAGCAATAATTGCTTTTATGAAATCTCCTGGAATATAAACAAGACTCAATTTAATCGTTTCAAGTATTGGAAGATTCATTACAAAAGCCTGCACAGGAATACCTGTTAAATAGACAGAAAAAATGCCAACCGTTAAATTTGTTGCGATAATATGTTTAAATTTCAACGTTTGAATTTTAGAAAAAATAAGGCCGATGCTAAAAGCAGCAATTACATATCCTATTAAATAGCCGCCGCTCGGACCGAAAAAGACCCCAATTCCACCGCGTCCACCGGGTAAAAGCGGCATTCCTGCAGCTACGATCAATAAAAAGACAATGATGCTCAACGAACCAAGCCGAGCACCGAGTATACCTCCTGCCAAGATCACACCTAACGTTTGTAAAGTAATTGGTACAGGAGTGAACCCCAATGTAATAGGTGGAACCAATCCCAAAATTCCCATGATTCCCGCAAACAATGCAACATAAGTAATCTCTTTAATTTTCATTCTTACATCCCCTTTAGTAAACCAAAATATAAAATAGGTTGACATCAATTTACATCGTAATCTACATTTATGTCAACCTATTTTTAGATTAAGTTTACTATTTTAGAGCAAAAATTTTTTTGAGGGAATTTAAGAATTCCTCATCACGTAAAGACAGCTGAATATTTACTTTCAAATATATAATCCGTAGTAACTTTAGTATTATTGCGACTTACATTTGTATAAATTTTGGAATTATCCATTGAAAATACTTTTTTCTTAACTATTTCATATACATCTTCATAAGTCATACCTAATTTAATTTTACTATCATCTATTTCTGAGTTAAAAGGTATTGAATAACCTTGTTCCTCTAAGTATTTAACAGTACGATACATAAAAAGAATAATATGTTTATTATTGGAATGACCCAATTCATAACTCACATTAGAACCATCATGCAAATCAATAAGGGCACTTAAATAGGCTTTTTTTTTTCAGCTCCGTTACATCTGTACACCATTTCATATTGGGCTTTTCTGCAGTAAACTCGCGATTTAATCGATTTTCAGCTACGTGTTGAACAGGTGATTTCAAAAGCAATCCAAACCCTGAAACCTGACGAACATCCACTCGTACATAGCGATCGAGGATTCCAATATACATCCAAAAAATATAAGGAGATCATAGACGAGGCACAATGAACACAAAGTATGTCTCGTGTGGGTCAATGCATCGATAACGCTCAATTGAATCCTTTTGGAGTAAATTCAAATGTGAAAAATATCATTTGAATACCTATGATTCATATCAAGCACGGAAACAATCGATTGATGAATATATTTATTTTTATAACCATTTCCGTTATCAGAAAAAATTAAACGGCTTAAGTCCCTTAGAATACAGGGCTCAAGCCGCTTAGTATTTACACTGTCTACTTGACAGGAAGCAGTTCAATTACTTCTCTAACCTCTTTAATTATTTGTTTTTGCCTCAGCCTCTTTTTTTCTTTTTCAGACAGTTCCGCCTAATTACTTTATAAATAAATGGAGATTGTTTTGAAATCATTCTTCCACTAAATATCCTTTTTCCCGCAGTCTTCTTTCTGCTTCCTCAATTTGTTCGATGGTCGGAGATGAAATGACATGCAAATGCGTACCGTTAGTTAATGCGGAAAGGTAAGTGGCATTCGTTTCTCTCACTTTTTTTAAAAAATGTTCCACATCCATCCGGGATGACAACATCATGGAAGCGGTAATTTCTCCATAGACTGGATGCTCAACGATGACGTTTTTAATCGTCACCCCGCAGTCGACAATAGTAAACATTTCATCTTCTGCCTCATCCGCTGTATGTATACAGACAATTTTCTTTTCAATCAAAGAATCCGCTACCTCTTGATGCAAATATAAATAACCTTGGCTTGTAGAGATAATAGGGAGATTGCGGGCTTTTAACAAGTTCATATCATTGACAATCACTTGTCGGCTGACATTTGCATATTTTGCTAATTGGGTTCCCGTAATCGGTGTTCTTGAATTTTTTAATACATTTAATAATTCATTTCTACGTTCTTCTCCAAGCATTTTTTTCATACAATCACCTTCTAAATAGACAAATTCTGTGTATACGGATAAGCCTATAAAACATAGTTTAACACGAGGTAGATGAAAGGGTATATTTTTGTGACCATTTTCTTTTCATAACATATTATAAATCGAGAGAAGGAGGATGTTTGTGCGAACACATATTGTACAAAAGGGAGACACTCTTTGGAAAATTGCCAAACAATATGGAATTGATTTTGTGGAGTTAAAAAGACTCAATTCTCATTTAGCTAATCCGGATTATATTGTACCTGGCATGGAGATTATTTTACCAGATGATTTTGCTGTACCAAAACAAAAGGCAGCTCCTAAAGAAATGCCAGATAAAGCAAAAGCAATTGAAACGCCGCCTAAGGAAATGAAAGTGGAGACTCCGACAAAAGAAAAGCCAATCGAAAAGATGGAGAAAAAAGCAGAGTTGAAAATGCCGCCAATTCCACCGATCCCATCTATCCCGCCAATTGCTCCAACACCTGTTCAACAACTCCACTCCCAGGAAAAAAATGAATTTCATTTTGATATTCATCCGCAATTTAGTATTCAACGCCAAATGATGCAGCCGCAAATTATGCCAATCCCGCAACCTGTGATGCCGCAGCCAATTTTTATCGAAATTCCACAACCAGCGCCGCAAGCAGTGAAGGAAGAAAAGAAAGAAGAAAAAGAAAAGGTGGTCGAAAAAGAAGTGGAATATGTTCCTGTACCTCAAACTCATGTTGAATATGTTCCTGTGCCGCAGCCAATTTATATCCCATGTATGCCGCAGCCGGTACATCCTTGTCACGGCATGCAGCACAAAGTAGAGGACTGTGGCTGCAGAGGAAGACATCACCAAATGCATGATTACGTTCAACCATATTTTCCAGGGCCGCAAATGCTGCCACCATGCCCGGATTACTCAGCAATGCCATATCCGATGATGCCTCAAGGATATGATGTTTCTCAAATGATGCCTTATTCAGCTCAAGAATACGCTCAACAACCTCAGTTGGGAATGTATGATGGATATGGATATGTTCCGCCGCAATTAGATGCTCTTCATGGAGAAGCTCAAGATAATACAGATTGGCTGTTTGACTCCACTACAAAAGAAGATGCGGAAGATGTAAAAACAATCAGCCAAGGTTATGTACAATCAAAAGATCATCAAGACGCTTCAAAAGAATTTGAGCAAGCAACAACATTGCCTGCTTATGATTATTACCAATACCCACAATATCCTCCAATGGAACAAGGATATTATTCACCAATGTACCCATTCTATCCACAACCAACATATCCGCAAATGGAGCAATATCAACAGCAATATAATCCAATGAGCATGGATCCTTGTGCACCACAATTTAAACCGTGGTCATACTAAATGCAAATCAAAAATAATATATGGAAGCAACATGCAGGGGATGAAACACTGTTCATCAAAAAATATGACCAAATGCACGTTTTCGAAAAAGTTGCGCTGATTCATGAACAATTGGAACAACTTCGATTTCCCTATACCATTCCTTTAAAAAAATCAAGAGAGCCCAATGTAATTGTGCAAAGCTGGCAAAAGAACAGCTACAGCGCGGATTTTGGGAAAGAAACCCATCGGAAGAAAGCTGTCAAAATTTTAAAAGCTCTCCATGAAACGAATAAACATATTGAGTGGAGTCATTATCCTGTTATTCCAAAACATAAACTCATTCAAAAATGGAATGCAAGGCTTGAACGATTTTTATTTCAAGAAAATGAGCTGGTTAAATATTTGAGCCACCATTATTATGATATTGTTCTATACGCAAACAAAGCTTTAAAAAAGATTCAGCAAAATCCTGGACCGACTCCAAAAAAATTGACATTGCTCCATGGCGATGTAGTTCATCATAATTTTTTAATCACCAAAGATGGAATGAAATTGATTGATTTTGATTTGGCGGTTGTTGGAGATGCGGCGGAAGAAATGATTTTATGGATGCACCGGGCGCTTCCGAATTTAGATTATAATCTTGAAACTTTATTACGAGAAAATAAATATTTAAGAGATATTTGTCTATCAAAATTGCATTATTTGCAATATCCCAATGAATTACTAAGAGAATGGCAGTATGTTTTACATTTAGGAGATTATGAAAGAGATGCTTTCTTAGACTATATAATGCCGTTTACAGAAAATGCGTTAAGGCATTGGCCTGAATTAATGGTTGCAACGGAAAAAATTCAGGAAATGTTTGAAGTAGGATAAAGATGAAGATTATGATAATATAGAGTGGAATAGAAAATAAGTGACCGTCATCATAGGACGGTCTTTCTTTTGTTTTCTATAAAAGTGTTTTACTATAAAACACGATGAATGTGAGGAATGGAAATGTATGATTATATCATTGGACAGGTGACGAGAATCACCCCTGAATACATCGTGTTGGAGCAAAGCGGAATTGGCTATATGGTCATGACGCCAAATCCATATGAATTTCGAATCAATCCTAAACATCAAAAAGTCTTTATACATATGCATGTCAGGGAAGATGCCCAACAGCTGTTTGGTTTCAAAACGTTGGAACAAAGAGAGTTGTTTAGAAAGCTGATTCAAGTTTCCGGCATCGGGCCAAAAAGCGCCTTATCCATCTTAGCAAGCGGAAATCCATCGCAGGTGATTGCAGCTATCGAAATGGAAGATGAAGGCTTTTTAGTAAAATTTCCTGGAGTAGGAAAGAAAACAGCAAGGCAAATGATTCTTGATTTAAAAGGGAAGCTTGGTTCTTTACTTGAGCATGTGGAACTTCCTAGCGCCCAAGATGAACTGCCGCTGTTTGGAGGAAATTTCCATCAACAAGAGTTGGATGAGGCGATATTGGCGCTTAAGGCTCTCGGCTATTCCGAAAAAGAATTGGCGAAAATCGTGCCGGATTTAAAAGCTAATGAAGAGTTGCAATCAACTGAAAGCTACATGAAATATGCATTAAAACTGTTGTTAAATACGAAATGATAAGGAGGGCGGCAAGTGGATCGAATCGTTTCAAGCGAAGCTAATGAATCGGATCAACAAATTGAACTTTCCCTCAGACCTCAACGTTTGTCTCAATATATTGGACAACAGCAAGTAAAAGATAATTTAAAGATTTTTATTGAAGCTGCAAAAATGCGGCAAGAATCACTGGACCATGTGCTGCTTTACGGCCCTCCTGGACTGGGGAAAACCACATTAGCTAATATTATTGCCAATGAATTGGGAGTAAATATCCGTTTAACTAGCGGTCCGGCCATTGAACGCCCAGGGGATTTGGCAGCCATTGTCAATTCTTTGGAGCCTGGAGATGTCCTCTTTATTGACGAAATTCATAGACTTTCCCGGGCAATAGAAGAAGTGCTTTATCCGGCGATGGAAGATTATTGCCTTGATATCGTCGTCGGCAAAGGTCCGGAAGCCCGTTCCATCCGATTAGACTTGCCGCCTTTTACACTGGTGGGAGCAACCACAAGAGTAGGCTCTTTATCTGCCCCATTAAGGGACCGCTTTGGCGTGTTATTAAGGCTTGATTATTATGACCAGCAATCTTTAGTTGAAATTGTGAAAAGAAGCAGTAAACTGTTTGAAGTGGATATTGATGACAAAGCAGCAGAGGAAATTGCAAGACGTTCCCGAGGGACTCCGCGAATCGCCAACCGCTTGCTGAAACGGGTGAGAGATTATGCTCAAGTCATTGGGGACGGAACTATTTCTTTAGATATTGCCAAACAGGCTTTGGAATTGCTCCAAGTGGACCGTTTTGGACTTGACCAAATTGACCATAAATTACTGAAAAGCATGATTGTTCAATTTAATGGGGGACCGGTTGGCCTCGATACACTGGCTGCATCCATAGGGGAAGAACGCATCACCATTGAGGATGTATATGAACCCTATCTGATGCAAATCGGATTGATTCAGCGCACCCCTAGAGGTAGAGTGGCGACGAAATTAGCTTTTGAACATCTTGGTTATACTTATCATGAAACTAAGTAAAAGGAAGTTTTAGTATGAAAATAGAAGAATTTGATTTTGACTTGCCAGAAGAATTAATTGCTCAAACACCATTAAAAGATCGAGCTGCAAGCAGACTTCTTGTTGTGACTCCTTACACAAAGGAGATTGAACACCATCAATTTTCCCATATTGTAGAAGAACTCAATCCGGGCGATTGCCTTGTGTTGAATGATACACGCGTAATGCCTGCGCGGCTATTTGGGATAAAAGAAGAAACGGGAGCCCATGTGGAAGTTTTGCTATTAAAACAATTGGATAATAACCGATGGGAAACATTAGTCAAACCGGCTAAAAGGGTAAAAATAGGTACAAAAATCACCTTTGGGGATGGCCGGATGACAGCAACATGCACGGATATCCTTGAGCACGGCGGACGCATTTTTGAGTTCCATTATGACGGCATTTTTTATGAAGTGTTGGACGAGCTGGGAGAAATGCCGCTTCCGCCATATATCCATGAAAAATTGGAAGATAAGGAACGCTATCAAACGGTGTATGCAAAAGAAATCGGTTCAGCAGCCGCGCCAACTGCGGGTCTTCATTTTACGGAAGAACTTCTTGAACAAATTCGAAATAAAGGGGTGGAAATTGTCTTTATTACCCTTCATGTAGGGCTCGGCACCTTCCGCCCTGTTACAAGCGATACCATTGAAGAGCATAAGATGCATTCAGAGTTTTACAGCATTAGCGAAAGTGCTGCGGAAACCCTTAACAGAGTGAAAGCAAACGGCGGCAAAGTCATTGCTGTTGGCACTACTTCCACAAGAACCCTTGAAACCGTCGCTTCCAAATATGATGGGAAAATTAAAGCAGAACAAGGTTGGACGGATATTTTCATTTATCCCGGCTATGAGTTTAAATGTATTGACGGACTTGTTACAAATTTCCATTTACCAAAATCAACCCTTGTGATGCTTGTGAGTGCTTTAGCCGGAAAAGAAACGATTTTCTATGCATATGAAGAAGCGATTAAGGAACGATATCGTTTCTTTAGTTTTGGAGATGCGATGTTTATTCGCCCAAAACGGTAACTCCATTAATCGAAGTACTGTTTATACTTTAGATGAAGAGAGGAATTTTTTATGACACAACCAGCTATTCGATATGAACATATCAAAACTTGTAAACAATCCGGGGCAAGACTTGGGATTGTCCATACACCTCATGGATCTTTTGAAACTCCTGCATTCATGCCGGTTGGAACCCAAGCAACCGTCAAAACGATGTCGCCTGAAGAATTAAAAGAAATTGGGGCAGGCATTATTTTATCCAATACGTATCATTTATGGCTTAGACCCGGTAATGATATTGTAAAAGAAGCGGGCGGATTGCATAAATTTATGAGTTGGGATCGGCCGATTTTAACAGACTCTGGCGGATTCCAAGTATTTTCTTTAAGCGATCTTCGAAAAATTGAAGAAGAAGGGGTTTATTTCCGCAACCATTTAAATGGAGATAAACTTTTCTTGAGCCCTGAAAAATCCATCGAAATTCAAAACGATTTAGGAGCAGACATCATTATGGCCTTTGATGAATGCCCTCCATATCCAGCCACTTATGAATATATGCTAAGAAGCGTTGACCGGACGACGCGCTGGGCAAAACGATGCAAAGAAGCCCACAAGCGTCCAGAAGAGCAGGGGCTGTTTGGCATCGTTCAAGGGGGCGAATTTGAAGATTTGAGAAAACGCTCTGCGGAAGCTCTTGTGGAATTGGATTTCCCAGGTTATGCAGTCGGCGGTTTATCCGTTGGGGAGCCAAAAGAGGTTATGTACCGAGTGTTGGAATTCACAACACCGCTTTTGCCTAAAGATAAGCCTCGCTATTTAATGGGCGTCGGTTCGCCGGATGCGTTGATTGAAGGGGCGATTCGAGGAATTGATATGTTCGATTGCGTATTGCCGACAAGAATTGCCCGAAACGGCACCCTTATGACATCCCAAGGCCGTCTTGTCATTAAAAATGCCCAATATGCGCGAGATTTTGGCCCACTTGATCCAAACTGCGACTGCTATGCTTGCAGAAATTATTCTCGGGCTTACGTTCGCCATCTCATTCGGACAGGCGAAATTTTCGGTATGAGATTAACAACTTACCACAACCTCTATTTCTTGTTGCGATTGATGGAAAAAGTGAGACAGGCTATTCGAGAAGATCGATTGCTTGACTTCCGCGATGAATTTTTCGAGCAATACGGCTTTAATAAACCGGATGCAAAGAATTTTTAATGTAAAATGATGAAAGATTAAAAAATGGGATTTTTTTAAATAAATTAGAAAATCCATCGATTTTTACTATAATTTTATACTATACTTATGAAGTGAGAATCAGAAAGGGGAGTCAAAAGGTGGAAACATTATATAGTTTATTACCGATCATTATTATGTTTGTGGCAATGTGGCTAATCATCATCCGCCCGGCTCAAAAACGCCAAAAAGCGACACAAGAAATGCAAAACAATTTAAAACGTGGAGATAAAGTAGTGACAATCGGCGGACTTCATGGAGAAGTGGATTCTTTGGAAGATTCTGTCGTTTATCTTCTCGTTGATGGAAAAACGCGCCTAAAATTTGAACGCCAAGCGATTGGACGAGTAATCAACGAATAATTGAATATGGACAAACTGTAAAAAGAAAGGGGGCGTCTGAAAAATCATTTCAAGACGACCCTTTGCGGCTGTCGCTAGAGTTTTTGCCGCAGATAAATTGCGACGAGGAGGCGCGTTTTGTGACCACCGCAGGGAAAGTTTTTAAGAGAATATTCCTATAAGAAGTAAGGCTGTCCAGAAAGTGTTCGACTTTCTGGACAGCCCTTTTTTTATTTTGCATAGTTCTAGGGAAGCCGGCAAACAATAGGAAAGGAAGGATGTGAACATATGGAGATATATTTGCAAATCTTTTTCCGAACGGTTTTTTTGTATCTTCTTGTTTTAATCGTGTTTCGACTAATGGGAAAAAGGGAAGTCGGCGAATTGAGCATCATGGATTTAGTCGTTTTTGTGCTCATTGCAGAGTGTGTAGCCTTTTCCATAGATGAGTTAGAAAAACCTATATTTGAGAATGTTTTTCCAATTTTGATTTTATTAGGCATTCAATATTTAAATTCAATGTTTGCATTAAAAAGCAAAAAACTCCGCGATTTAATTGACGGAGACCCTTCATTAATTGTGGAAAACGGCGTCATTAATCAAGAAGAAATGAGAAAGCAGCGCTACAATTTGGATGACTTGTTTCAGCAAATGCGGGAACAAGGGGTTTCATCTGTCCGGCAAATCCAATTTGCTTTTTTGGAGCCATCTGGGAAGCTATCGATTTTTTTAAAAGACGATGACCCGGTTGTGTTCCCGCTCATTGTCGATGGATATATTGTGGAGCGCCATTTAAAATTTATTAATAAAGATAAAGAATGGCTGCTAGAAAACTTAAAAAAGAAAGGCTATGAAAAGCCAGAAGAGATTTTTTATTGCTGTTATGAAAATTACGATTTGCACGTCCAATTAAAAACGACGAACAAAAATGGCGCGTAAATATCGAAAATCGCTCCACTTAAATTGATTAGTTGCGAGCAATAAAATTGATAAAACAATGAGGGTTATGGCGCTGTCTCCCCAAAAGCCAAAGGACATTTTCGATAAAAGCACGCTTTGGATCAAACAAGTAATAATGAAAGCCACATACGGAATGGCAAAAAATCGAAAACCGGAACTAATCATTTTATGACCTCTTAGAGTCGCCATATGCAAGAAGGATGTCACCAGCACCCCAAATCCAATGGCGATAATGGCCCCGTATTCTTGAATGAACGGTTGTGAAGCCAATACAAACATTACAAATAATTTTCCGATTCCGCCGTAGATGGAGTTCATCATGGCTGGCTTTGCTTCATCGATTGCTTGCAAAATAGAATGCAGAGGGCTTTGAATGTAGTAGAAATAGAAAATCGGAGCTAGGATTTTCATAAATCCTCGGTTTTCCTCCAGATGGAATAGCCGCATCGCCAACTCATCCCCATGAAGGAAAAAATAAGTTGCTGCATAGGCGCCGATAATGGATGATAGGCGCAGGCTCACCCCTATGCGATCGTTTAGTAAACGGTTATTGCTTCTTGCCACCGCATCGCTGACAGCAGGAATCAGCACAATGGACAATGCATTCGGAATGAAAGAAGGGAAAAGCAATAATGGTACATGAACACCTGAAATAATTCCGTAGAGGGTTGTTGCACCAGCGGCAGTGAGTCCTGCGATTGTTAAAGCTTTTAAAAAGACGATGGGTTCTAGAAACCATGTGAATGTTCCGAATAGTCTGCTCCCCGCACTTGGAACGGCGATGCGAAGCAAAGGCATTGCCGGATATGGTTTGGAAGAAGAAGGTTTTTTAATTTTTCTTTTTTTCGTTACATAATGGATGTACAAATAGATAAATGAAATAAACTCCCCAATAGCTGTGATCGCCATAGCATAGGCTGCTGTCAATTCAGGGTTGTCCGGCACGACAAAAAACGGCAAGGCAAAGGAAATTAAAAAAATCCGCACTAATTGTTCAATTATTTGGGACCAAGCTGTCGCTGAAATGATGGCAATTCCTTGCAAAAATCCGCGAATTAAACCGGAGAATACGATGATGGGAACAGCACCTAAAGCGATGTATAACGTGATTTTTGTTCCTTCGTTATGTAAGAGCGTTTCTGCTAGAAATGGGATGAACAACACTAATATAGGAGTAAATAAAATGATTGATAATATGGACCATTTTGAGGCGGTTTTCATCACAGTATGAAGTTGTCCTAGCTGACGTTTTGCATAGAGTTCCGCAACGACTTTGGCTACTGCGATTGGAATGCCTAGCTGCAGAACCGATACGAAGAAAATGTATGCAGGATAAGCAGTCATATAAACCCCGACCACTTCTTCGCCTGCCACTCTCATAAATTGCATTCTATATATAAAGCCGATAAGTTTTGACAAAAAAATGACAATTGTAAGAAAAAAAGTACCCCGCACGAATGATGCCATTCCTACAGTCCCTTCTCAATTAATCTTTTTTTGGTTACAATATTTGTATGTTTTAAAATTTTCAGTTAATACAAAACCGGTGGAGTGATGATGGATGATGCCTGAACACGATCGCTTATTTAAACATGTCTTGCCTGTGCTTCAAAGCAAATTAGAAGAATTAAAATTGAACGGCTATGAAGGTATTTCGATTGAAGATATTTGGAATTATTGTCTTCAAAAGAAATGGCGAAAGAAAAAAGTGAACGAAATTCGATTGCATGAAGTTGTTTCGACGATTTTTTCATTAAGAGGTTCAGAGATTGTAAATCATCTTCAAATCCAACAGTTCCAATCAGCGAATTGGTTTTCTGAAGTGAATCAAGAAGAACTGAACGAACTGTTAAAACCTGCGAAGCATTACAATTCTGATATGGAAATGAAGTAGAATCAGTTTGACAGCTTTGCTTTCGTGATTCATAATTAGTTTGTTACTGAGAAAATGGAAGGTATATTTTTACAATAGGTACGAACGAATTTTTCAATTCAAGTTTATTCTTCGATGATTAAAAATATCACGAGAAGATTTTGTGCCCCTTGTTCGGAAGATTATTGTAAAGATATGCTTTCGTGTGTTTATGTATGTACAAGCTTTTGTACATATTGCATCAAGGAGGATTTCAAATGAATTCAAAAAGCCGTATTTTAGCCTTTTTCGTAGCTGTCGTCGTCTTATTTGGCGCGATGGGCTTTACGATTAAAGGCGTGTTGGAAGACGTAAAACTCGGGCTCGACTTGCAGGGTGGATTTGAAGTTTTATATGAAGTTCAGCCTTTGAAAGAAGGGCAAAAAATTACACATGATGTCGTTGCAAATACAACAACCGCCTTATCAAAGCGGATTGATGCTTTCGGTGTTAGCGAACCGAGCATCCAAGTTGAAGGGGAAAATCGAATTCGCGTACAGCTTGCAGGAATTGACGATCAATCCTCTGCTCGGGAAATGTTGTCAAGTACGGCGAATTTGACGTTCCGAGATGTCAACGACAATTTATTGCTGGATGGTTCAGATTTAAAGGAAGGTGGCGCTGCTGCATCCTTTGACCAACAAAACCGTCCAATTGTTACATTAACATTGAAAGATGCTCAAAAATTTGCGGAAATTACTTCGAAAATTTCCAAAATGCCACAGGGTGAAAATTTACTAGTCATCTGGATGGACTTTGAGGAAGGCAAAGACTCCTACAAGGAAGAAGCAACAAAAGCTGATCCGAAATTTATTTCAGCAGCTTCTGTAAACCAAACTTTAAATACGACAGATGTCATGATTTCTGGAAACTTCACCGTTGAAGAAACGAAAAATTTAGCGAGCATATTAAATGCCGGGGCACTTCCAGTAAAATTGACGGAAATTTATGCGACATCTGTTGGGGCGCAATTTGGTGAACAAGCATTACAAAGCACGATTTTTGCCAGCATCGTTGGGGTAGCATTAATCTTTATCTTCATGCTGCTTTACTATCGATTGCCTGGATTTATCTCGATTATTACTTTAACAGTCTTCGCTTATTTAGTATTGCTTATTCAAAACTGGATTGGTGCAGTGTTGACGCTGCCGGGGATTGCGGCGCTGGTGCTCGGTATCGGTATGGCCGTTGATGCGAACATCTTAACGGCAGAACGCATTCGCGAGGAAATTCGCGTCGGAAAATCGGCTCAAGAAGCATTTAAAATTGGTACAAAAGTATCTTTAAGTGCCATCGTGGACGCGCAGTTGACAACATTGCTGGCTGCAGCCGTGCTATTCTTCTTTGGTACAAGCTCTGTTAAAGGGTTTGCTACAACATTAATGATTTCTATCATTTTAAGTTTCGTAACTTCTGTATGGTTGTCCCGTGTGCTTCTTGGACTCCTTGTCAAAAGCGGAAAATTTGAAAGCCCATTCTTCTACGGCGTACGCAAATCAAAAATTCACGACCCTTCAGAAGGCGTAGAAACACTAGACTTGTCTACGAATTTTGACCGTTTTGCCTTTGTTCACAATCGCAAAAAGTTCTACACAATCTCTTTAGCCATCATCATCATTGGGGCGATCATGATTGGTATTTTCCGATTGAACTTAGGCATCGATTTCTCCAGCGGTACGCGTGTGGAAATTTTAACAAATGAACCAACCACGCAGGAAGAAATGGCCGATTATTTAGCTAAAATCGGATTTGCGCCAGATGAATTAGTCATTAGCGGTGACAATAGCGATACAGCTGTTGCAACCTATAAAAAAGACTTCACTCAGCAAGAAACATTGGATTTAAAAGAAAAAGTGATGAAAGACTATGGCCATGAGCCAAATGTCAGCACCGTTTCCCCGACAGTTGGACGGGAACTTGTGAAAAATGCCATTAAAGCATTATCTATTGCTTCGCTTGGCGTCATTATTTATGTGGCCATCCGCTTCGAATGGAGAATGGGTGTCGGTGCGATTGCATCATTATTGCACGACGTATTCTTCATGGTGGCAATCTTCAGCGTGCTTCGCTTGGAAGTAGACATTACATTCATTGCAGCAATTTTAACGATTGTCGGATATTCCATCAACGATACCATTGTTACCTTCGACCGGATTCGTGAAAACGTTGACCATAAAGGTGAAATTAAAACGAAAGAAGAGCTTGCGGACATCATTAATAAATCGCTCCGCCAAACAATGGGGCGTTCGGTTAATACAGTGTTGACTGTCATTATCGTTGTTGTAGCGCTCTTAATTTTTGGTGCGCCGGCGATTCGAAACTTCTCAATCGCATTGCTCATCGGTTTAATTACAGGTATGTACTCATCCATTTGTATTGCCGCTCAGCTTTGGTATACGCTTAAAACGCGAGAAATGGATAAAAAAGGTACAACTTTGAAGAAAAAAGAGAAAAAACAATGGGGTTCAGACGAGCCGGTTGTATAATGAATCGTTGTGGGACAGGTACTCCCGATTGTTCGGGAGTATCTTTTTTGTTGTGATATTAATACTTAGATGAATTTTGAAAAGTGTATGTCCAATTCTATTAAAATTTATGTATAATGTTCTTCGTGAGGAAGTGAGGAAATGATAGAGTCTACAAGAAAGTGGAAGATTCAAAATCCCGATCAACTGTTTGTTCAAAGGTTACAACGGGAATTAGGCATTTCAAGTTTAAGCGCCAAAATATTGGCTTCAAGAGTTCAAACCATCGATGAAGCTAAACATATTTTCTATACAGATGATACTCATTTACATAATCCGTTTATGTTATCAGGAATGAAGGAAGCGGTCGAACGCATTGAACGCGCTCTAAATCGCGGGGACAAAATATTAATCTATGGAGATTATGATGCTGATGGCATAACAAGTACAACGGTTATGTTAAATGTACTTCTGGATTTAGGTGCAGATGTTGAATATGAAATTCCAAACCGCTTTATCCATGGATATGGACCTCATGAAGAATTGTTTCGAAAGGCCCATGATAGTGGCGTTCAGTTAATCCTCACCGTTGATAATGGGATTAGTGGAATCGATCAGATTCGTTTAGCGAAAGAACTGGGAATGGATGTAATTGTGACAGACCATCACGAACCAGGAGATGAGCTTCCGCCCGCTGATGTGATCGTTCATCCAAGAATTCCAAAGGGGCAATATCCTTTTGGAGAACTGGCGGGAGTGGGAGTTGCTTTTAAACTTGCCCATGCTTTATACGGAGAAGTTCCCGAACATTTATTTGAGTATGTTGCCATAGGTACCATTGCAGACCTCGTGCCATTGACAGGGGAAAATCGCTACCTTGTTAAAAAAGGGATTGAGCACATTCGAAAGTCCACTAATCCATGGGTTCAGGCATTATGTGAAGTCTCCGGTGTAAAACAACATGAAATTGACGAAGAAATCATCGGTTTTTATTTTGGTCCAAGATTGAATGCCATTGGACGTTTAGATGACGCAAAGCCCGGCGTAGAATTTTTAATGAGTGAAGATAGAGCAAGCGCAGCTTTAGGCGCCCAATTATTAAATCAAAAAAACAATGAACGAAAAGATTTCGTCAATACCATCACTGAAGAAGCCATTGAGATGATAGAAAACAATCCGGATATAAAAAATTCTTTAGTGCTGGTTGTGGCGAAAGAAGGATGGCATTCGGGAGTGATTGGGATTGTTGCATCCCGATTAGTGGAGAAATATTACAAACCGACGATTGTGCTATCTATCGATGAAGAATCGGGGCTTGCAAAAGGTTCTGCAAGAAGTATTGATGGATTTCATTTATATAATGAACTCGCAAAAAATCGGGATATTCTTCCTCATTTTGGCGGTCACCCAATGGCTGCTGGGATGACCTTAACAGCAAATCATATTGATGAATTAAGAAATCGCTTGCATCAGCAGGCTTTAGAGTGTTTAACGGAGGAATTGTTGACTCCTAAATTATTCATTGATGTGCCAGTTGATTTAAGTGAAGTGACCGTTGAAGCCATTGAAGAAATCCAAGCTTTAAAACCTTTTGGCGTCGGATTTGAAAAGCCGATTTTTGCAATCGAACAAGTTTCTGTCCGCTCTATGCGCAAAATTGGGGCGAAGGAAGAGCATATTAAAATGGAACTGGAAAATGCCTATGGAATAATCGATGCTGTTGGATTTTATAAAGGATATTTATACGATGAAATCACGTATGGCGTGAAATTATCCGTTGTTGGAGATTTGCAAATCAACGAATGGCAAGGGCGAAAGAAACCGCAATTTTTCATCTCAGATGTCCAGACGTCAGAATGGCAGTTATTTGATCTTAGAGGAAAAGCAAATGCTCATCAGTGGTTAAAATTGGTCCCAGCAGATTCTTCCTTTATTGCTTTTCGTGAGGAAACCGTTCAATGTTTCCACGGTATATTGCCATCCATTCAATTGGTAGAGGATGCGGTGATGCTTTCCCTTTCACCTTTTCTAGTGCTCTTAGATTTGCCTAAACAAATCGATGAGATGGAAAAACTGATTGAAACGGCCAAACCTAAACGGATTTATGCAGTATTTTATACGCCAAATCCTCTGTTTTTCAATGGGATGCCAACGCGGAAACATTTTGCCCACTATTATACGTTGTTAAAAAGCCGGCCATTTATCAACTTGAAGGAACACATTCCTCATTTATCGAAACATTTAGGGTTAAATGTAGACGCCATTCAGTTTATGACAAAGGTGTTTTTTGAGCTTGGTTTTGTTACAATAGAAAATGGTCTGATTTCAGTGAATCCATTTACTGAAAAACGGTCTTTAACCGAAGCTGCCAGCTATCAACTGCGCAAACAGCAAATTGAAATGGAACAACAATTTTTATATTCCACTTATTCGGAGTTAAAGCAATGGTTTAATGAGCGAATCAAGGATTTTTCTTATTCCTAAGGAGGAACATGTAATGAATTTAAGAGAACATATTGCAATTGTGGAGAATTTTCCAAAAGAAGGAATCAGCTTCAAAGATATTACGCCTTTAATGGATAATGGGAATGCTTTTAAATATACGGTAGACCAAATCGTGGAATTTGCAAAAGAAGTGGGAGCAGAAATTATTGTTGGTCCAGAAGCCCGCGGGTTTATCGTTGGCTGCCCTGTTGCCTATGCATTAGGAATCGGTTTTGCACCAGTGCGCAAGCCAGGAAAATTGCCGAGAGAAGTGGTAAGTGTAGAGTACGATTTAGAATATGGGAAAAACGTACTTACCATGCATAAAGATGCTGTATCGCCTGGACAAAAAGTGTTGATTATTGATGACTTGCTTGCAACAGGAGGCACGGTGGAAGCAACAATCAAGCTAGTTGAAAAACTTGGCGGCGAAGTGGTAGGCTGTGCATTCATTATTGAATTGACAGAGTTAAAGGGCCGAGAAAAAATCGGAAATTATCCTATAAAAACATTGCTTCAATATTGATTTTCTCGGAAGAATTCGCACGAAATGAATAACGTGCGAATTTTTTCTATCTATATTAAAGAAAGAATATTACAGTAGAAAAATTTTGACAAATTCCTACAATATTCTAAAATGTTGATTGAAAGTAATATTAAAAGACTGGGCTTTACTTTTTATATATTTTTTTTATAAAATTAATTTTATACTATTAAACAGAAAATTTTTTGAAGGTGGACAAATCATGGCGAAAGAGCAAATTTTGACGCCCGAAGATGTATTTGAAAAAATAAAAACGTATATGAATGATGAGCACGTCGAATTTGTGAAAAAAGCTTATGAAGTGGCAAAAGAAGCTCATAAAGAACAAACTCGCAAATCGGGAGAACCATATATTATCCATCCAATACAAGTGGCTGGTATATTAGCGGATCTTCAAATGGATCCACCAACAGTAGCAGCCGGATTTCTACATGACGTAGTGGAAGATACTTCTGTGACAAGGGAAGATTTAGTAGCTGAATTTGGCGAAGAAGTGGCCATGCTTGTTGATGGTGTCACAAAATTAGGAAAAATTAAATATTTATCAAAGGAAGAGCAGCAGGCTGAAAACCATCGAAAAATGTTTGTTGCAATGGCCCAGGATATTCGTGTTATTTTGATTAAATTAGCCGACCGCCTTCACAATATGCGTACGTTAAAACATTTATCCACAGAAAAGCAGCGACGAATTTCTCAGGAAACTTTGGAAATTTTCGCTCCTCTTGCCCATCGCCTTGGAATTTCAAAGGTGAAATGGGAGTTGGAAGACACGGCTCTCCGCTATTTAAATCCTCAACAATATTATCGAATCGTAAACTTAATGAAACGAAAACGTACGGAACGGGAAGCGTATTTGGAAAATGTCATGGGAGAAATCCGCTCCCAATTAAAAGAAGTGAATATTGAAGCAGAAATTTACGGCCGTCCGAAACATATTTACAGCATTTATCGCAAAATGGTTCTGCAAAATAAAGAGTTTAATGAGATTTATGATTTATTGGCTGTCCGTATCATTGTTGACAGTATTAAAGATTGTTATGCGGTTTTAGGAATTGTTCATACTCTTTGGAAACCGATGCCTGGCCGTTTTAAAGATTATATTGCCATGCCTAAGCAAAACTTGTACCAATCCCTTCATACAACTGTCATTGGACCTTATGGGGATCCTTTGGAAGTGCAGATTCGTACAAAAGAAATGCACAAAATCGCAGAATACGGGATTGCTGCGCACTGGGCTTATAAAGAAGGAAAATCAGTCAATCCGAATAAAGAAAGCATCGACCAAAAATTAACGTGGTTCCGCGAAATTCTGGAGTTCCAAAATGAATCTTCCAATGCGGAAGAATTTATGGAAGCGTTGAAGCTCGATTTATTCTCCGATATGGTGTATGTGTTCACACCAAAAGGAGACGTTATTGAATTGCCTGCTGGCAGCGTTCCGATTGATTTTGCCTACCGGGTGCATACAGAAATCGGAAACCGTACGATCGGAGCCAAAGTGAATGGAAAAATGGTTCCCCTTGATACGCCGCTTAAAACGGGAGATATTGTGGAAATATTAACTTCTAAGCAATCTTTTGGTCCGAGCAGGGATTGGCTGAAAATTGCCCAAAGTTCCCAGGCAAGAAACAAAATTAAACAATTTTTCAAAAAGCATTTGCGTGAAGAAAATATCCTAAAAGGCAAAGAATTGATTGAAAAAGAAATTCGGGCACAGGAATTTGATGTAAAAGAAGTGCTTTCTGAAGAAAATATTCAAAGGGTTTTAAATAAATTGAATTTTGCCAACGAGGAAGATTTATATGCTGCCGTTGGTGTTGGCGGAATTACGCCTCAGCAAGTGGTTAATCGCTTGGCAGAGAAAAAGCGCAGAGAGCGGGAGCAAGAAGAAGCCCTTGAAAAAATCCAAAAAGAGATGAAAAGCCAAAAACATAAGAAAAGCAGCGGAGAGTTAGGGGTTGTCGTCAAAGGCATCGACAATTTATTAGTGCGGTTGTCTCGATGCTGTACACCGGTTCCTGGCGATGAAATTGTCGGCTTCATCACGAAAGGAAGAGGGGTTTCCGTTCACAGGAAAGATTGTCCGAATATACAGTCAGGCGGTGAAAATCGTTTGATTGAAGTGGAATGGGAGCATACCGATTCAGCAACGAAGAAAGAATACCCAGTGGATATTGAAATTTCTGCCTTTGATCGTCCTGGCATATTAAATGATGTCATGCATATGGTGACGGATACAAAAGTCAATATTTTAGCTGTTTCTGGCCGCGCAGCCCATGATAAGATTGCAACCCTTCATCTAACTCTTGCTATTTCGAATATTTCGGTTTTGCATAAAGTTGTTGAGAAAATTAAACAAATGCCAGATATTTATTCTGTGCAACGGGTGATTAATTAATGCTTTGAGGTGTGTTTGTAATGAGAGTTGTTTTGCAGCGAAGCAAAGAAGCGAAAGTAACCATTGATGGAAAAGTGACAGGACAAATTGAGAAAGGGTATGTGCTTCTTGTGGGCATTACCCATACAGATACAATGGAAGATGTGCAATATTTAGCGAAGAAAGTAGCGGAAATCCGTATTTGGGAAGATGAACAGGGGAAAATGAATCATTCCATCAAAGAGCATGGCGGGGATATTTTATCTGTTTCCCAATTCACGTTGTATGCAGAAACAAAGAAAGGGAGAAGACCGAGCTTTGTGGAAGCTGCCCGGCCAGAACAGGCAGAACCGTTATGGAATGCCTTCAATGAAGCGCTGCGTGAACAAGGTTTGAAAGTGGAAACGGGCATTTTTGGCGCGATGATGGAAGTATCCCTTGTCAATGATGGACCGGTTACAATCATTCTAGAATCAAAATAATAGAAAAGTGGGCGTCTGAAAAGTCGTTTGAGACGCCCACTTTTTGTGTGCGCCCGGCATGTACATGAACGATAGGGTGTAAGTCCCGAACCCCGAAGACAGAAGTCAGCAGAGGTCATCGTATTAGTTGGTTTAGAACTACTAAGAAGGACCGAATAATTAAGAGAGAATAACCCTTGGCATTCAGTGGGTCATGATGAACACAGAAAACTTAGTACCTCACTTGAGGGAGGAAGCGGTGAATCCCGTGGGGGTCCTCTTGGAGCGTGGAGTGACCACTGGCATAAAGAGAACAGCTATTCACGGAAGTTATAAAAACTTGCGTCAATGATCTTAATTGAACCGCCGTATACGGAACCGTACGTACGGTGGTGTGAGAGGACGGGAGTTCATCGCTCCCTCCTACTCGATTTATTCAAGCTGATCATCAAAATAATTTAATATGCCCTCATAAATGCCCATCGTTGCTTGTTCGCGGAATTTTTCCGCATTAATGACTTTTTCCTCACTCGGATTGCTTAAATAGCCTAATTCCAATAAAACAGACTTTTGTTTGTTCTCCCGCAAAACCAAATAATTTCCCTTCTGTACGCCTCTGTCGCGTAAAGAAAGCTGATTTGCTACTCCGTCATGGACATATTGGGCAAGAGAGTGTTGATAATCATGGTAATAATAGGTTGTAAATCCTGAGATGGTGCGGTCTTCACTTGCATCATAATGAATGCTGATAAAAGCATCTGCCCCATGTTGATGAGCTAATGCTACCCTCTTATAAAGCCCCACATAAACGTCGGATTCACGGGTTAAAATCACATTAGCGCCCGCTTGCTGCAATTTTGTTTTTAACAGTTCAGCGGTTTTTAAAGTGATTTCTTTTTCAATGGTATTACGGAGCCCGGCTGTTCCTTGGTCATTTCCGCCATGTCCAGGGTCAAGCACAATGGTAACGCCATTTAAGGTTCCTTTTTTGCGTTCTACTTTCTTTTCATTTTGTTTAGGGGTTTTTTCATTTGCTGAAACGACCCAACTAGCTACATAGCCAACAGTTTCATCAGGCAGTTGAATTTTAAACCAATCTCCCTCTGTGCCGATTCGTACAAATTGTTCCCCGGCTTGGGCATTTAACAATACATTGGATGCAGTGGAAGGCTCTTTTCGGATATTTGTCCCATTGTAGATGATGGTAATCTTGTTTAATTCTTTTTCATCATCATTGTTTTCAGAAATTCCAAAAGTTCCGTAAAAATTGTAAACCCATCCTTTTTTGCCGTGAAAATCAATTTGAATCCATTGATGATTTCGATTGATGACTTCAAATTGTTCTCCCTTTTTGGCAACGCCTAACTGTTTCGATTTTAAACTCGGCTTCTTTCGAACGATGACAGCATCCACAGCAATGGTAAATTGATTCGTATTCTTTATTTCGGTAGATTCTGATGGTTCACTTTGCTCCCTATTAGTTTCATCGTTTTTTGTTTCGTTGATGGTTACAAAATCAGAAGATACCCAACCGGAGATTTGTTGATGCTGGATTTGAATCCAATCATTTTGCTCATTTTGAACAGCCACTTGATCTCCTGTAAACAGTTGTCCAAGGATAGGGGAATCGAGGGAGGGCTCAAGCCGAATATTTAAATAATCGACTTGTACAATCGCATATTTTTGCACATCTTCTTTTTGTTCCTTTTGGGTAAGCCAAGAGGCAACCCATCCTTTTTTGCCATCGGTTTCAACATAAAGCCAATCCCCGTCCGCATCCAACACTGTTAATCTTTCGTTTTTTTCAAGGGTATCGAGGATGGTATAAGATAAACCAGGCCCTTCACGTAAATATAATTTCTCTGCATTAACAATGCGGGTTTCTCCATTGTTGGCCAAAACATAGGATGAAAGATATGCAGAAGAACAAATTAGAAGAAGGGCCATACAAAGAAATAAAATTGTTTGTTTCATAAACATCCAACTTTCAATGACAAAAAATGTTGAAATCTCTTTTTATTGTAAAATGGAGTGAAGGCATAAATCTATACTTTTTTGAAAATAGTTGACAACTTTTCGTTCCACAATTAAGATTAAAAGTAATGTAAAAATGTTGTCGAAAGCCCATGACCAAGAGAGTAGCAATTGCCTGAAGTCCAGAGAGGGAAAGACATTGGCTGAAATCTTTCCTACGGAGGGATTTGCGAAAAACACTTGTGAGGCTTTTTCCTGAAAATGAGTAGGGAAAAACGGAAACGGCCGTTATCCGTAACGAGTGGACGCCTTTTTGCGTCAACTAGGGTGGAACCGCGGAAGTCATATGCTTTCGTCCCTTGAAGAGAGGGATGAGAGCATTTTTTTGTTCCAAATTTTGTTTGCAGGAAGGAGATACAAAATGGCTTATAAAGTACCTAGAGGCACGCAAGATATCTTGCCAGATCAAACGCCGAAATGGCAAAAAATCGAAAATACATTACGGGAATTGGCTCGCGTTTATCGTTATAAAGAAATACGCACACCAATCTTCGAACATACGGAACTTTTTCAACGTAGCGTAGGGGATACAACAGATATTGTTCAAAAGGAAATGTATACTTTTGAAGATCGGGGAGGCCGTTCATTAACATTGCGGCCAGAAGGAACAGCTTCTACGGTTCGCGCCTATGTGGAACATAAAATGTACGGTTCTCCTGAACAGCCGGTAAAGCTTTCTTATATGGGTCCGATGTTTCGTTATGAGCGCCAACAAGCAGGTAGATACCGCCAATTCGTTCAATTTGGCGTTGAAGCCATCGGAAGCGCGGATCCTGCCATAGATGCGGAAATCATCGCATTTGCTATGGATGTATATCAGACATTGGGATTAAAACATTTAAAATTAGTGATTAACTCATTGGGCGATAAAGAAACGAGAGATGCCCACAGAACAGCGCTAATCAACCATTTCAAACCGCATATTCATGAATTCTGCGATGACTGTAAAAATCGCTTGGAAAAAAATCCATTGCGCATTTTAGACTGTAAGGTGGACCGCGAGCATCCACTCATGAAAACAGCACCAAAATTAACGGATTATTTAACGCCGGCTTCCAAAGAGTATTTTGACCAAGTAAAAAAATATTTGGAAGCTTTAGGCATTGAATATGAAGTCGATCCAAATCTTGTGCGCGGATTGGATTATTATAACCATACGGCTTTTGAAATTATGAGCACATCTGAAGGTTTTGGCGCTATTACAACCCTTTGCGGCGGCGGTCGCTACAATGGCCTTGTGGAGGAAATTGGGGGTCCAAGCGTTCCGGGCATCGGCTTTGCCTTATCTATCGAGCGATTACTTCTTGCATTAGAAGCAGAGGGTGTGGAATTGGAAGTCAATGATGGACTTGATGTTTATGTCATCGCCCTTGGAGATGAGGCAAAAGAAAAAGCTGTTGAACTTGTCAGCTCTTTCCGCTTAAAAGGCATTTCAGCGGATATGGACTATATGATGCGCAAAATGAAAGCCCAACTCAAATCTGCGGACCGCCTACAAGCAAAATTTGTTGTCATCATTGGCGAAGAAGAGCTTGAAGAAGGCGTTGTCGTAGTAAAACAAATGGAAACAGGCAATCAAGAAAAAGTGCAAATTAATGAAATTGTGAATTACTTAAAACAACATTTAAACTAACACGCAAAGAATTAGGAGGAACTAACATGGCTCAAAGAACACATTATTGCGGAGAGTTAAGAGAACAACATCATGGCGAGCAAGTGGTGCTAAAAGGATGGGTGCAACGCCGAAGAGATTTAGGAAGCCTTATTTTCGTTGACCTTCGCGACCGAACTGGCATCGTGCAAGTTGTATTTGGCGATGAAGCACCTGAAGCCCGAGAAATTGCAGATAAAATCAGAAACGAATATGTAGTGGAAATTGAAGGGAAAGTCGTACTTCGCGACCCTAGCCAAGTAAACCCTAATATTGCAACAGGTAACATCGAAGTTGTAGCGTCTGACATTAAAATCATTAACGCATCTAAAACACCTCCATTCGCTATTGAGGATTATGTAGATATCAACGAAGATGTACGTTTAAAATACCGCTATTTAGATTTGAGACGTCCTGTTATGTACAACACATTCAAATTGCGTTCGGATGTAACTCGTACAATCCGCAACTTCTTGCAAAATGACGGATTCTTGGAAGTGGAAACGCCAATCTTAACAAAATCCACTCCTGAAGGCGCACGCGACTATTTAGTTCCATCTCGCGTGCATGAAGGGGAGTTTTATGCCCTTCCACAATCACCGCAATTATTTAAACAATTATTGATGGTGGCTGGATTTGAAAAATATTTCCAAATCGCTCGTTGTTTCCGCGATGAAGACTTGCGTGCAGACCGCCAACCAGAATTTACACAAGTGGATATTGAAACATCTTTCATGTCCATGGACGAAATTATCGATATGACAGAACGCATGCTGGCTGCGGTTATGAAAGAAGTAAAAGGCATAGAAGTGCAAACGCCATTCCCACGCATGACTTACCAAGAAGCAATGGATCGTTTCGGTTCCGATAAGCCAGATGTTCGTTTCGGTTTGGAATTAATCAACTTAACAGACATTGTCAAAGACTGCAATTTTAAAGTATTTACAAGTGCTGTTGAAAAAGGCGGCGTTGTAAAAGCAATCAATGTTAAAGGGGCAAACGACAAGTTTACCCGCAAAGATATTGATGCGTTAACTGAATTTGTTGCCATTTACGGTGCCAAAGGATTAGCTTGGATTAAAGTGACGGAAGAAGGCTTTACTGGTCCTATCGCGAAATTCTTTGAAGGCCAAATTGTAGAAGATATCAAAAATGCAACTGGTGCTGAACCTGGCGACTTATTATTGTTCGGAGCAGATGAAGCTTCCATCGTTGCCGCTTCTCTTGGCGCATTGCGCAACAAACTTGGAAAAGAGTTAGGTTTAATCGACGAATCTCAATTTGCCTTCCTTTGGGTGACAGATTGGCCATTGCTTGAATGGGATGAAGAAGAAAAACGCTATACAGCGGCTCACCATCCATTCACTCGTCCATTTGATGAAGATATCGAATTAATGGATACAGATCCTGGTAAAGTCCGCGCCCAAGCTTATGACATCGTGTTGAACGGATATGAACTGGGCGGAGGTTCATTGCGGATTTACGAAAGAGACTTGCAAGAAAAAATGTTTAATCTTTTAGGATTTACGAAAGAACAAGCTTATGAACAATTCGGCTTCTTATTAGAAGCGTTCGAATACGGCGTGCCACCACATGGCGGAATTGCGATGGGTCTTGACCGTTTAGTGATGATTTTAGCAGGCCGCAACAACTTAAGAGATACAATTGCCTTCCCGAAAACAGCGACTGCAAGCTGCTTGTTGACGGAAGCGCCAAGCCCTGTGACACCAAAACAATTAAAAGAATTGCATATCAAAGTGGATCTTCCAGAATAATGAAGAATCGAAAAGGAGCGGGTTGCCTGATCCTTTTTCATTTGTTAAAAAATGATGAATCAAATATTAAATAAAAATATCAAAAGAATATTACAAATCATTCCTTATTCATTGCAATATTGGTTATTGGATGATATTATAAAGACAAACGAATCCTGAAGTGTACGCGAATGCGCTACATTAACAGTTTTGACCGAACACCTATAAAAAGGGAGCCCAAATCCTGGCTTGGCAAACATGCCCCATTTGAACGCCAATACAGGGGACGTTTAAAGAGTCAGTGAGGGCACCCACCTGCCGAGCTGCGGGTTCAAAACAATGTTAATTACGCACTACGGCACTTTCGGGATTCGTCGCGTAAGATGTGGGACTGATTTTTGAAATAAAATGTATCGGAAATATGACTCCTCCATGATCGTTGGAGGAGTTTTTATTATTGATTGAAATGATTAAAGATTGGAGTATACCCTAAAAAAACGAGTTATGTTATAATTCCGATGAGAAAAATTAGAATGAAAGGCAGAAAGGTATGTTACATCAATTTTCAAGAAATGAGTTAGCTATAGGTAAAGAAGGTTTGGAAAAATTAAAAAATACTACAGTAGCCATTTTGGGAATTGGCGGGGTCGGTTCCTTTGCGGCTGAGGCTTGTGCGCGCAGCGGCATTGGACGCATCATTTTAGTAGATAAAGATGTAGTGGATATTACGAATATTAATCGCCAGTTAGTGGCATATTTATCCACTATCGGCCGTCCTAAAGCAGAAGTGATGAAAGAGCGGATTAAAGATATCAATCCGGAATGTGAAGTCATTCATTTGCACATGTTTTACACAGAAGAAACCTATGAAAAATTTTTCGAATACGATATTGATTATGTGATTGATGCATCGGACACAATCAGCTACAAAATTCATTTAATGAAAGAGTGTTTAAAACGGAATATCCCTATTATATCCAGCATGGGTGCTGCCAATAAAATGGATCCGACAAGATTCCGCATTGCAGATATTTCCAAAACCCATACTTGTCCAATGGCTAAAGTGATTCGTACAAAATTGCGAAAAGAGGGCATTAAAAAAGGCATTACCGTTGTCTTTTCCGATGAGTCGCCGATTGTAGTAAGACCGGATGTGGTGGAAGAAGTAGGAAATCCTAATGCGGAGATTCGAAAAGCTAAAATGCCGCCTTCATCTAATGCTTATTGCCCATCTGTTTGTGGTCTCATTTGTGCAAGCTGGGTTATTAATTCAGTGTTAAAAGATATTCCTATTCAACGTGTAAAGCACTAACATTCTATATAAAAATGCAAATACCCCCAAATTCCGAAAATTGTCAATAATGAATACAAATCAGCATACTTAATACAATTTTTTCACGTTTTATTATTTCCGCCAATAATAAATTAACTTTATTGCTATTATTGATAATAACCAGGATCACAAAGGGGGTATTTTATGACGAAAATCCAAGTGACGAATGACTTAATGAATTTATTTCAGCTGCAGGAAGAACTGGATAGGATTTTATTTAATTACGTGGATACATCTCAAAAATGGGATATTGCTTATGAAGAGTTAGGGCAATTATTGAATGAGTTAAATACCTACTTTAGAAATTACATTCAAAGTAATAATAGACAATTGCCGGAAAATGAAATGTATTGGTCTTTGTTTATGGATAATGTAAGCCGAATTATGTACTTTAAAATTTTTGCATATATCAATCTTCAAAAAGAACTTTCTGAAGAACAAAAAGAAAAAATTAAACATGCCTTGTACGATGCAGCAAGCTGCCTGCCGGATGTGCAAGGGCGCAATTATCAATTTTTACAAGAAATCGGACAAACTTACAGCCATTTATATGATGACCATTCCCAATTTGAAAAAACCTATTTAGCCAAAAATAATCGTCTGTTTGATTGCATCAAATATTTTCATGAATTCTGTTTACAAAAAATTTCTAATTGACTAATAACCTTTGAGTGAATGGCTTATGCTTTTGGACAAGAAAATATGGTTTTTAACAGAAAAAGCCCCTTGTTTAGTAAAAGTAGAAATACATTTTACAAAAATAGGGGCTTTTTCATTCGGAAACTATGGATTTTTGTTTTTCAGAGTTTTCAACTTTTCATAGATGGTTGCCATCCGCTTTTCTTCACCGGCTATCACGGGACGGTAAAATTCCGCATCTTGGAGATTGTCCGGCAAGTATTGCTGATTCACCCATCCGCCAAAAGTGCCAATTGGAAAATCGTGAGGATATTGATAACCGACGTGGCCTAAAGTTTTTGCCCCCGCATAATGGGCATCCCGTAAATGCATTGGGATGTCGCCAGTTTTTCCTTCATGGATTGCCTCAATGGCCGCATCTAACGCTTTATAGGCCGAATTGGATTTTTCAGACAAGCACATTTCAATGACTGCATTGGCAAGGGGAATTCTTGCTTCAGGCAAACCGAGCGCTTTTGCCGCTTCTGTAGCCGCATATACGTGAGCGCCCACATGAGGATTTGCCAGCCCGATGTCTTCATAAGCCATTACAAGCAGCCTTCTGCATACGGCCACCAAATCCCCTGTTTCCAAAAGATGCGCCAAATAATATAAGCTGGCATTAACATCGCTGCCTCTTACGGATTTTTGCAGAGCTGACAATAAATTGTAAAAATGCGAGCCGCCTTTATCTCCATAAACGCCAATCCGTTTTGATAACTGCTCAATAATGCGGTCTTCCACTTTCACTTTTCCATCGATTTCTTCCGAAGCATAAAAAACTGATTCCAATAAAGTCAAGGCTTTTCGAGCATCGCCATTGGATGCGATGGCAATGTTTTTTAACTGCTCATCGGAAATTTCAATTGCATATTTTCCTAATCCTCGCTCTTCATCCACTATGGCTCTATTTAATAGTTCTACTACTTCCTCAGGAGTGAGCCGTTTTAATTGAAAAATTTCTCCGCAGCGGGAACGTATGGCCGGATTGACGTCATGGAAAGGATTTTCTGTCGTCGCGCCGATTAAAATAATTGACCCGTTTTCAACATGGGGTAATAATGTATCTTGTTGCAGTTTATTAAATCGATGAATCTCATCTAAAAATAATAGGACTTTTCCTGTGAGCCTTGCTTCTGATACAATTTGTTCGACATCCTTTTTTCCTGCAATTGTTGCGTTTAATGGAAAAAAAGGCAAATTTGTGCTTCCTGCAATCGCATATGCAATGGATGTTTTCCCTGTTCCCGGTTCGCCGTATAATAACATCGATGGTACATAACCTTTTTGCACCATTTTATACAATGCGGTGTTTTTTCCGATAATATGCTGTTGTCCAATTACTTCATTTAAATTCCTAGGTCGCATTCGAAAGGCTAATGGTTCGTTTTGCATAGTATTTCCTCCGATGAACTGATTAAAACTTTTTATACAAAATTATAATAGACCTTTTCCAAGTGGAATAAAAGGTGTTATGGTATACTTGACTAAGAATATCGGAATAAAAATTTGAGGTGTATGAGATGAAAATATCAACAAAAGGTAGATATGGATTAACAATTATGATTGAACTAGCAAAACATTATGGGGACGGTCCACTTCCATTGCGCAAAATTGCGGAAGAAAAAAATCTTTCTGAGGCATACTTAGAACAATTAGTATCTCCTTTGCGCATCGCCGGGTTAGTTAAAAGTGTGCGCGGCGCATATGGCGGATATTTGCTTGCCATTCCACCAAGCAAAATTTCCGCTGCCGATGTAATCCGCGTATTGGAAGGTCCAATCCAGCCGGTTGAGGGAATTGAAGATGAAGAGCCGCCTCAGCAACAGCTTTGGATCCGGATTCGTGATGCGGTAAAGCAAGTGCTTGATACAACAACGATTGAAGATTTAGCAAACTACAATGAAGAAACTGAATATGACGGTTATATGTTCTATATTTAATAAAGGAGTTTATCAGAATGAAAACCTTTTATTTAGATCACGCAGCAACTTCGCCAGTGCATCCAGAAGTGATTGAATCGATAACAGAGGCCATGTCTCGGGTATATGGGAATCCATCCAGCATCCATGCTGCAGGACGCTATGCAAGAAAGGTTTTGGATGAAGCAAGAAATACAATTGCAAAGTCAATCGGGGCGAAAGATACGGAAATCATTTTCACAAGCGGAGGAACAGAGGCGGACAATACGGCCATTTTTGGTGTAGCACGGGCTTTACAAACGAAAGGAAAACATATTATTACAACTGCTGTGGAGCATCATGCCGTTCTTCAAGCTTGTGAACAACTAGAAAAGTCTGGTTTTGAAATCACTTATTTGCCGGTTGATGAAAACGGTCGCATTTCCGTTGAATCCGTGAAAGAGGCATTGCGCGACGATACAATTCTAGTCACTATCATGTTTGGCAACAATGAAGTCGGCACGATTCAGCCAATTAAAGAAATAGGGGAACTGTTAAAGGAACATCAAGCAATCTTCCATACGGATGCGGTGCAGGCGTACGGGCTTGAGAAAATCGACGTGAACGAATTGCAAGTAGATTTGTTAAGTGTTTCCAGCCATAAAATCAACGGGCCAAAAGGAATCGGCTTTTTGTATCAGCGGGAAAAAACGCCGCTTGTTGCGACGTTTTACGGCGGTTCCCAAGAAAGAAAACGAAGAGCAGGAACGGAAAATGTACATGCGGCAATCGGCTTTGCAAAAGCAGTTGAAATTGCGCAAAGAGAAATGGAAAAAAGACGAGAAACCTATCTCCGTTTCCGGGAAATTTTCTTAGACGTTTTAAACAAGGAAGATATCGCTTATAAAGTCAACGGACATCAGGAATATTTTCTTAAACACATATTAAACATCAGCTTTCCTGGAATGGATGTGGAATCTTTCCTTGTGAATTTGGATATGAATGGCATCTGTGCATCCAGCGGTTCGGCTTGTACGGCAGGTTCCATCGATCCATCCCATGTGCTCGTTGCTATGTTTGGTAAAGGTGCACCAGAGCTTCGGAATTCCATTCGATTCAGTTTTGGGTTAGGATTAACAGAGGAAGATATCAAGGAAGCTGCAGAGCGTACGGCAAAAATTGTCAAAAGAATAACGAATAACTAGAAAAGGTGAAGAAAATGGTAGAAACAAGAGACCCATCACAAATTCGAGTCGTTGTTGGAATGAGCGGTGGGGTAGATTCATCTGTAGCTGCTTATTTATTAAAGCAGCAAGGCTATGATGTAATTGGCATCTTCATGAAAAACTGGGATGATACCGATGAAAACGGTGTATGTACCGCAACGGAAGATTATGAAGATGTCATCAAAGTCTGCAATCAAATCGGCATCCCTTACTACGCGGTAAATTTTGAGAAAGAATATTGGGATAAAGTATTTACCTATTTTTTAGAGGAATACAAAGCTGGAAGAACTCCAAATCCCGATGTCATGTGCAACAAGGAAATCAAATTCAAAGCTTTCCTTGAGCATGCATTAAAGCTCGGTGCAGATTATTTGGCAACAGGGCATTATGCGCAGGTGCAAGAGCGAGACGGCGAAGTCCTGTTATTGCGCGGTGTAGATCGAAATAAAGACCAAACCTATTTTTTAAATCAATTAAAGCAAGATCAACTTCAAAAAGTCATGTTCCCAATCGGACATCTTGAAAAGTCAAAAGTGCGCCAAATAGCGGAAGAAGCGGGATTGGCAACAGCAAAGAAAAAAGACTCGACAGGCATCTGCTTTATTGGTGAGCGTAACTTTAAAGAATTTTTAAGCAACTACTTGCCAGCCCAACCGGGGAATATGGAAACCCTTGACGGAAAAGTAATGGGAAAACATGACGGATTAATGTATTATACAATTGGACAAAGACACGGCCTTGGAATTGGCGGTGCAGGGGAACCTTGGTTTGTCGTTGGAAAAGATTTAAAACGCAATGTGCTGTATGTGGAACAAGGCTTCCACAACGAGGTGCTATATTCCACATCTTTAAAAGCCATTAATATGAGTTTTACATCCAATAAACCGAAACCAACCAAATTTACTTGCACAGCGAAATTCCGATATCGTCAAGAAGATACGCCGGTGGAAGTGGAATTATTGGATGGAAATCGCGCAAACATTACTTTCCAAAATCCGCAGCGGGCTATTACGCCTGGACAAGCAGTCGTTTTATACGATGGAGAGGTTTGCTTAGGCGGTGGAACGATTGATGAAGTATTTAAAAATGGAGAAAAACTAACTTATGTTGGATAATGGGCGGCTGAATGAGTCGCCTTTTTTCATGAGAGGTGAGAAGCATGAATTATAATGAAGAAGGAATCAAAGCGCTGCAAGAAAAACGCTATGAAGATGCCGTAAAAGCTTTTACGGAAGCCATCGAACAAAATCCTGATAATCCGATAGGCTACATTAACTTTGGCAACGTGCTTGCGGCAATGAATGAAGTAGAGCGGGCAGAACGATTTTTCCAAAAAGCCATTACCCTTGATGAAAAAGCAGCAACAGCTTATTATGGGCTTGCAAATTTGTATTATAATGCCGAGCGTTTTTTAGAGGCTGCCAAACTGTATCAAAAGTCAATTGAGTATGGCATTGAAGGAGCCGATAGCTACTATATGCTAGGCAAATGCTTTGAAAAGGAAAACCAAGTGAAATTAGCTTTGCCATACATGCAGCGGGCGGCTGAACTAGCGCCTGATGATTTGCAAATCCGTTTAAGCTACGGCATTATTTTATGCAAGCTTGAAATGTTTGATTTGGCAAAGAAAGAATTGGAATTTGTTTTAGAAAAAGATGAAAAGAATGCAGATGCCCATTATAATTTAGGGGTGCTTTACGCCCTTTCGACCGATGATACAGAAAAAACCCTTTATCATTTAAAGCAGGCTTTCACCATCCAGCCGGAACATGACCAGGCAAGATATATTTACGACATGGTAAACATGAGAGTAAAAAATAATGATGCCTTCAATTAATGAAGAATTCAATAAAAAGAGGCTGGGACATAAACAAAAAATTAAAGGGGTAGTTGAAAGGGTTTTGATAAATATTTGATATAACTAAAAATTGATTGAAGTGACGGGGCGACTCCTGCGGGAATAGCCCGTGTCTCGAGACACCGCAGGAGCGAAGCAATGAGCTCCGAGGAGGCTCGAGCCGGGCCCGCGGAAAGCGTCCCCGGAACGGAAATCAATTTTAATAACATATCAAAAAAACATCATTTTCTCCTTGGAGAAAATGATGTTTTTTTAGATTTGTCCCAACCTCTTTAAAATTCTTTATTTGCAATATGCCACGACATCTCGATAAGATAAATTTCCTCCAAAAATATCTAAAGCGCTGCCAATGGTAACGTGCAGTTTCCCTCCGGATAATTCTTTAAATCGTTCTAAATCTTCCAAGGAGCGAACTCCGCCTGCATAAGTAGTCGGAATGTTTGTCCATTTCGCCAAATCTTGCACAAGCTCTTCCTGCATGCCGCTTTTTTTCCCTTCCACATCAACGGCATGGATTAAAAACTCGTCGCAATATCGTTCTAGGAAGGAAATATTTTCTTGATTCACTTCAAAATCGCTGAATTTCGTCCATTTATCTGTTACCACATACCATTTCCCGTCTCGTTTTCGGCAGCTTAAATCAAGGACAATATGCTCTTTTCCTATGGCTTCCACAAGTTTCTCCAATCGTTCCATATCCAATTTTCCGTCATGGAATATGTAAGAAGTCACAATAACATGACTGGCACCTCTATCAATCCATTTTTTCGCATTATCCGCAGTGATGCCGCCCCCGATTTGAAGGCCGTCTGGATAAACCGATAATGCCAATTTTGCCTGCTCTTCGTTTCCAGGGCCCAGCATAATGACATGCCCGCCCTTCAAGCCATCTTGTTGAAAAAGTTTCGCGTAGTAGGAAGCATCTTTTTCTGAAATAAAATTTTCCACTACGTTTTCTTGTCCCAATGTGCTTCCGACAATTTGCTTTACTTTTCCTTCATGTAAGTCAATGCATGGTCTAAATTCCATTTCCTTCACGAATCCCTTCAACTATACTTTTTATTACCATCATATCATTGGTTTTTCATTTAATCGAGAAGGGGAAGTTTCTATTTTGAAGAGATGATAAAAATGATATGATATTAAGAGATTTTATCGGAGAGGAGCGTATGAAAATGGGGGAACTTTTTCCTTTACATATTGATAAAAACTTTATTTTAGGCCAACCGATTGTTTCCATTTTTCATAACGCATCCAATATGTATTCCATAGTAAAAGTAAAAATAAAAGAAACGAATTTGCAATATGAAGAGAAGGAAATTACCGTTGTTGGATATTTTCCGCCTCTGGATGAAGAGCTGGATTACCGATTTTTCGGGGGCTTAACAACTCATCCAAAATACGGATTGCAATTTCAAGTGGAAACCTTTGAAAGAGAAGTGCCTGCCACTGAACAAGGAGTTATTCATTATTTATCAAGCGACCTGTTTCCGGGAATTGGACGGAAAACGGCGGAATTGATCGTGAAAACATTAGGGGCCGATGCGTTGAAAAAAATTATGGAAAATCCATATGTACTGGATGAAGTGCCAAGGCTATCTGAAGATAAAAAAATCACGATTCGAAGCACCTTAGAGAAAAATTTAGGATTGGACCGGATTATGATTCAATTAAGCGAGTGGGGTTTTGGTCCGCAGCTGGGTATGAAAATCTATCAAACATACCGGGAAGAGACGATTGAGCTATTATCCCAAAATCCATATCGCTTAACTGAAGAAGTGGAAGGTGTCGGTTTTGCCAAAGCGGATGAATTAGGAAAGAAACTCGGCATCATAGGAAACCATCCCGACCGCATTAAAGCGGCAGTGCTTTTTGTGTTGAACCAGGCAGCTTTAACGGAAGGCCATGTATATTTAGAAGCGGAACAACTTCTGCCGGAAGTAAAAGAGATTCTAGAACAAAGCCAAACAGAAGAAATCCCTTATGAATCCATATCGGCAGCTGTTATTGAATTGGAGGAAGAAGGGAAAATTTGCGGGGAAGAAACGCGAATTTATTTGCCGTCTCTTTATTACAGCGAAGTCGGCATCGCCACTAAAATTCTACATTTTATTAAGAACAATGAACATACAAAAAAGTTTTCAAAGGATGAAATCCGAAAAGCTATTGGCGAAGCGGAAGAGCGGCTGGAAGTAACCTATGCCGAGACGCAGGCAAAAGCCATTGAACAGGCAATCAATTCTTCGATTATGATTTTAACTGGAGGACCAGGAACTGGGAAAACAACGGTGGTTCGTGGAATTGTGGAAGTGTTTGCGGAACTGCATGGGCTCTCGTTAAATCCAATTGAATATGCCAAAAGGGAAGAGCCTTTTCCTATTGTTCTTGCAGCGCCGACGGGAAGAGCCGCAAAACGCCTTTCCGAATCAACCGGATTGCCAGCGATGACGATTCATCGTTTGTTAGGATTTAATGGACAAGAAAAAAACAACGAAGAAGAAATCGGACGAGAAATTCATGGGCGTCTTGTCATTATTGATGAAATGTCAATGGTGGATACTTGGTTAAGCCATCAATTGTTAAAAAGCATTCCGCCAGATGCGCAAGTGGTGCTTGTGGGAGACCAAGATCAATTGCCTCCGGTTGGTCCTGGACAAGTGTTGAAGGATTTATTGGCATCCAATATTGTGCCGACCATTGAACTGACAGAAGTGTACCGTCAGGCGGAAGGGTCAACGATTATTGAAATGGCCCATCAAATCAAAAAAGGTCTTGTTCCTGATTGTCTCACGGCCAAAACGAGTGACCGTTCTTTTATAAAAGCTTCTGCCGAACAAATTGCAAGCGTCGTCACACAAGTGGTGAAAAGTGCGATGGCAAAAGGGCAATCCATTCGAGATATTCAAGTGTTGGCGCCGATGTATAAAGGACCAGCTGGCATTGACCGTTTAAATAAAGAAATTCAAGAGCTTGTTAATCCAAATAAGGACGGAACGCGAAAAGAAGTGAACTATGGAGATACGATTTTCCGCATTGGCGATAAAGTATTGCAGCTTGTCAATCAGCCGGAAAAGAACGTATTTAATGGGGATATTGGAGAAATCGTTGCCATTTTGAAAGCGAAGGAAACCGTTGAAAAGAAAGACCAGGTGGTTGTTTCGTATGATGGAAATGAAGTGGTGTATGACAGGAGCGACTTGAATCAAATAACTCTGGCCTATTGCTGCTCCATCCATAAATCGCAGGGAAGCGAATTCCAGACGGTGATCATGCCGATTGTCCGCAGTTATGCCAAAATGCTTCGCAGAAACTTAATCTATACGGGAATTACCCGGGCAAAAAACTTTTTAATTTTGTGCGGCGAACCGGAAGAATTGAAGAAAGGCATCGAGCGCACCGACGATTTGAAGCGGTTTACGACTTTAAAGATTCGTTTAAATCCAGCCGAGGCGGATGAGAAGGAAACTAAAATAAATCAGCATGTTGTTAGCGATACAGTTGAAGAAAAAAAAGAAAATGAAGCAATTCCGCTTCCGCCTGTTCTTAATGCCGAAACCGTATCGAAAATCCATCCGATGATTGGCATGGATGGAATCACTCCTTATGATTTTTTAGATGAATAAAAGACTGATAAAAAAATACCGAACGATGGCTGAAAAACTTCAGCTTCGTCCGGTTTTTTTATTTGATTCTGGCACTATTGAAAAATCGTTGCTTTTCTTCCATGAAGGAAAAAGTAATGAAGAATGGTTGCCAACACGACAAAAGTTAAACAGAAATAAAGCTTGCGGTAAGTTGTGTAAGGAACAATGAAGCCGAGCAAATATAGCCCAAATCCCAATCCTCCATCAAGGAAAATGAAGAATGATGGAAGTGGCAAGCCCCATTCGATGGACAGGCGTTACTTTAACAGCTATGCCTTGAATGCAAGATTGCATATTGCCGTAGCCGAGGCCAATTAAAACGCTTGAAAGAAGCAGTACGAAGCTGTTTGAAGCTGCACTTAAAACAATGAGTCCTACGGCAACTTAAAGAGGTTGGGACAAAAAAGAGGTTCGGACAAATTTAAAAAACATCATTTTCTCCAAGGAGAAAATGATGTTTTTTTGATATGTTATTAAAATTGATTTCCGTTCCGGGGACGCTTTCCTCGGGCCCGGAACGGAAATCAATTTTTCGTTATATCAATTTTTTATCAAAACTCTTTCAACTGCCCCTTTCATTTTTTGTTTATGTCCCAGCCTCTATCATTATAAGAATAGTTGTCAATAAATATGTTTTCATTCAAACATTGTTCTTTTTATTTATTCCTAAATCAGCTGCTTATTTGCCCTATGTACATCCATTTATATAAAATTGAGAACGTTTCTTGTCCTTTTGGAAATGAAACAGTGAGTTAAAAATAAAATAATATACAAAAAGTGAAGAATCTGTGTCAGATGTTGATATATTTTAAACATATAATGCTTAATTATAGAGTATTTATCAATTTTTCATCTTGATATTAGATAGGTTTCATACAAAAATGAAATTGTTCTTTATATACAAAAAACATAAAATGAATTACAAGAAAAAATTATACTACGAAAGAGTGATGGATGATGTGTGGGATTACAGGCTGGGTTCACTGGAATGAAGAAATGAAACATCACGAAGTCACGATACAAATGATGGCACAAACGTTGGAGAAAAGAGGACCAGATGCAACGAATCATTTTTGCGACACACATATAGCACTTGGCCATACACGGCTCATCGTAGTAGATCCCGCTGGCGGCATTCAACCCATGACAAAAACGAAAGGCAAAAATTCATACACCATCGTTTATAATGGCGAACTATACAATACAGAAGAATTGAGGAATGAACTAAAAAAACGGGGATACCAATTCCAGTCCCATTCGGATACAGAAGTATTGTTGACGTCTTATATAGAATGGAAAGAAGATTGTGTGAATTATCTAAATGGCATTTATGCTTTCGCTGTTTGGGACGCTGCATGTGAAAAATTGTACATGGCGAGAGACCGGCTTGGAGTAAAACCGTTATTTTATAAATACGACGGAAACAGCTTATTGTTTGGCTCCGAGTTGAAGGCAATCCTTGCCCACCCGGAAGTGAAAGCAGAAATTGACCGGGAAGGATTGCAGGAATTATTGGGGTTAGGCCCTTCACGTACACCAGGACACGGCATTTTTCGAGGAATTTCTGAATTAAGGCCGGCCCACTTTCTAATTTTTGATCGGCATGGTCTTCGGATACAACGGTATTGGAATGTAAAAAGTGAAAAGCATGAACATTCCTTGGAAGAAACCATTGAACATTTACGCTATCTCATTAAAGATGCAGTGGAAAGACAACTGGTGGCGGATGTTCCTGTTTGCACCTTTTTATCCGGCGGCTTGGATTCCAGCGCCATTACGGCGATTGCTTCGAACTATTTCAATAAGCAAGAAAGAGGGGCCCTTCATACTTATTCCATTGATTACGAAGAAAACAGCTCCTACTTTCAAAAAAGTTTATTTCAGCCGGATGAAGATCGCCCTTGGATTGAAAAAGTCGTTCAACATTTTGGCGTAAATCATCAAACCGTTACACTCTCTCACGAACGGCTTGCAGAAGCATTGAAAGATGCAGTGATTGCCAAAGATTTGCCGGGAATGGCGGATATTGATTCATCTTTGCTCTTGTTCTCAAAGGAAATTAAAAAGCAATTTACCGTAGCATTGTCTGGCGAATGTGCCGATGAAATTTTCGGCGGCTATCCATGGTTTTACAAAGAAGAATTGCTAAAAGGAAAAAATTTTCCTTGGATGCAATCCCAAACTTTAAGGCGTGAACTTCTTCTAGCGGATTGGAAAGAAAAATTGAAATTAGAGGAATATGTTAACGAACGATATCACGAAACCCTTCAAGAAGTGCCGAAACTGGAGGGAGAAGATCCGGTAGAAGCAAGACGGAGAGAAATGTTTTATCTAAATATGATATGGTTTATGGCAACATTGCTTGACCGCAAAGACCGCATGAGCATGGCAGCAAGTCTTGAGGTGCGCGTTCCTTTCGCCGACCATCGAATTGTGGAATATGCATGGAACATACCGTGGACAATGAAAATGTTAAATGGAAGAGAGAAAGGCTTATTGCGAAAAGCGTTGGAAGGAATTTTGCCTGATGAAGTCTTATATCGTAAAAAAAGCCCATACCCAAAAACACATCATCCGAAATATACGAAACTTGTAAAAGAAATGTTGCAGCAAATTATCGATAAGAAAAGCTCGCCAATTCTAGAGATTCTTTCAAAAGAAAAAGTCGAAGAAATACTGAACGCCAATGAATCGATAAAACTGCCATGGTTCGGGCAATTAATGACCGGTCCACAGCTCATGGCCCATTTAGTGCAAATGAATCTATGGCTAGACTTATATCATGTGAATCTTGTTGACGCATAGTTCCATTGCAGCGTTCTCCCGCCATCAACAAGAGAAGAAGATGGGAGGGAGAATCTCGAAAAAGGTTGACTAATCATGGGAAAGGAAGGCGATCTAAATGTTAAATTTAAACCCTGAACAATTCATCATTAAACCTGCATTAGCAACAATTAATTGTGAACCTAATTGGCAATGGAAACGAAAAGCACCCATTCCAAATTATGATTTGATTTATATATGGAGCGGCAAAGGAAATTTGAGATTGAACGGAAAAGATTATCCATTGGAAAGGGGAACGTGTTTCCTATTTCGTCCAGGGGATTGGACAACTGCCACTCACGATCCGTCAAATCCATTGGTGATTACGTACATTCATTTTGATGTAGATGGAGAACCTGAAATCATTCCAAATCATTATCGAGTTTTAGAAGACCGCATTCATTTTGAATCCTTATTAAGCCAATATGTCCGATTATTTTTAATAGATACCTTTGGAGCGGAAATGGAAGGAAAGCTGATTTTAAAACAGCTCATGATTCATCTGATAAGAAATGACCAGCAAACAAAAATAGAGTTGCAGAAGGATGAAGATAAAGGGTTGCAAAGCCAAATTCTTTATACAATCAGAGAAGTGGCCAATTTTGTGCAGCAGCATCCTGGAGACAATCATACAGTTGAAAGTTTAGCAGCCCGTGCAAACTTTTCACCGCGCTATTTTTCTAAAAAGTTTAAAGAAATCACGGGGCAAACAATACAATCTTACATTGTTGAAACGCGCATTAAAAGAGCCGAGCATCTACTGCATTATACAGGGATGTCTGTAACAGAAGTAGCGGATGCCCTTGGTTATAACAATATTCACTTTTTCAGCCGTCAATTTAAAGCATATACAGGAAAAAGTCCTTCAGAAATCCGGATGATTACAGGAATTCAAAAACCCGGTCTAGCGAAAATAACATCATCAAGAAGAAAAAACGCCTAACAGATTGGTTCACTGAAAGGCAAAAAAATAGCTCCTAAACTAAAGCCGGCATTTTCCACAAAAAAGCCGGTTTATTTTATTAATTATTTTAAGCTCTTCCACCATTAATAGCTAGGCTTGTGGCGGAAGATGTAATTGAAGTTTTTTCTTATTTATAGGTTGTGTAAAAAAGTGCAAATATTCGACTTAATAGTCTAAATATTTTTATTTTTCAAACTGATAGGATGTAAATATAAGAAATCAGGAAGAATTAAGGGGTGCAAAAAATGAAACAACAACTCAATCAAGGCATGTACAACCCACAATTGGAACATGACTCGTGTGGAATCGCCTTATTAGCAAATATTAATGGGGAGAAAACACATTCTCTTGTATCCCAATCGTTGGAAGCCCTTGAACGGTTAAGCCATCGCGGAGGGCGAGATGTGGAGGAAACATTAGGAGATGGTTCTGGTATTTTAACGGATATACCACATGAACTATTTTCGAAAGAGTGGGAAAAGAACGGAAAACAACTTCCACCATCCGGTCATTACGGAGTTATGATGATTTTTTTGCCGAACGAACAAAAAAAACTGCTTGAATATCAATCAAAAATCGAAGAAATCGTTGAAAAGAGCGGTTTAGAGTTATTTGGATGGCGAAAAGTGCCAACGAACGAAGAAGCGCTGCAAAAGGAAGCAATCAAGTTAGCCCCTTCAATTCACCAATTATTCGTATTGCCAACGTCTAAGATTCAAGAAGATGACTTTGAAAGACGTTTGTACGTAGCTCGTCGAAACATCGAAAAGACATTTAGTGAGTTCGAAAAAAATAAAGATGCTTGTTACATTTCCAGTTTTTCATCCAGAACAATTGTATATAAAGGACTATTGCTTCCGAAACAATTAAAAAATTTCTATAAAGATTTAACGAATGAAAATTATAAATCAAAAATGGCAATGGTTCATAACCGTTTCAGTACAAATACTTTCCCAAGTTGGAGCAGAGCCCAACCGAATCGGATGATCATGCACAACGGGGAAATTAATACAATCAACGGCAATGTGAATTGGATTTTTGCCCGAGAAGCATCGATGCATTCAGATGTGTTCGGTGTAAAAGTAGAAGAACTTCAGCCAATCGTCAATTTAGACGGCAGCGACTCGGCAATGTTTGACAATGTGCTGGAACATTTAGTGCTTTCCGGCTGGTCTTTGCCACAGGCGATGATGATGATGATTCCTGAACCTTGGCAAAACAATACATTGCTTTCAAAAAAACAGCGGGCGTTTTATGAATACCACAGCTTGTTGATGGAGCCATGGGATGGTCCAGCTGCCATGGGATTCACTAATGGAAAGCAAGCCGGCGCTTGTCTCGATCGGAACGGTTTGCGGCCTGCACGATATATTTTGACAAAGGATGACTTTTTCTATCTCTCTTCAGAAGTCGGCGTTGTTGATATTCCAGAAGAAAAAATCGTTCAAAAAGGACGGCTAAAACCAGGGCAAATGCTATTAGTAGATTTTGAGACAAATCAAGTGTTGTTCGATGAAGAACTAAAACAGCAAATTATGATTGAACAACCGTATGAACAGTGGGCAGCTGAAATGATTCTGCCACTGGATAACATTCCGGCGTTGAATATCGAAAAAGCGAGAAAGTTCAACAAAAAACAACTTGTCCTTCTTCAAAAGGCCTTTGGCTATACCTTTGAAGAATGGGAGAAATATATTAAACCCCTTGCGATGCGCGAAGATGATCCGGTTGGTTCAATGGGCTATGATGGTCCGCTGGCTGTTTTATCAAAAAAACCGCAGCTGTTGTTCAACTACTTTAAACAACGATTTGCCCAAGTAACGAATCCTCCTATCGATGCAATCCGTGAAACGTATGTAACATCCATGGAAGTGTATTTAGGGGGAGAAGGAAATTTATTAAATCCAAAAAGAAAAGATTACCACAAAATCAAACTGAAATCTCCAATCCTAACGAAACACGATTGGGTGAAGTTGATGAGTTTACATTTAAACGGATGGAAAGTGAAAAAACTTTCATCTTTATTCCCTGCAAAGCAGCCTGAATTGATGGAAGAACATTTAAAAAAACTGCTGAAACAGGCAGAAAAAGCAGCAAAAGATGGCTATCAATTGCTCATTATTAGCGACCGAGGCGTCAATAAAGAAAATGCAGCCATCCCATCATTGCTTGCCGTTTCCAGCGTCCATCATCATTTAATCAAAAAAGGCCTGCGCAATAAAGTGAGCCTGATTATTGAATCGGGAGAACCGAGAGAAGTTCATCATTTCGCTGCCTTGCTAGGTTATGGGGCAAATGCTATTTATCCTTACTTAGTGTATGCATCCCTTTCCCAATTGGAAGAAAACGAAAAAGACGATTTCATTGGAAAATATGTAAAAGGGATTACAAAAGGTATTTTAAAAGTCATGTCCAAAATGGGTATTTCAACGGTTCAAAGCTATATCGGGGCACAAATTTTTGAAGCGGTCGGCATTAGCCAAGATGTGATAAATCAATATTTTCCACGGACGGTTTCACAAATCGGAGGCCTTGATTTAACGGATATAGCAAAGGAAACCGTTGCTCGCCATAACAAAGCTTGGGAAGATGAAAAACTGCTCTTGGAGGAAGGTTCAGATTTCCAATGGCGAAAAAATGGGGAAGAACATCTGTATCGCCCTGAAACGATTCATACATTGCAGCTTGCATGCCGCACTGGCAAGTATGAGCTTTATAAAAAATACAGTGACATGCTTTCAAAGGAAAGCCATACAACATTAAGAAGCTTGTTTGAATTAAAGAGCGACCGAAAACCAATTCCAATTGAGGAAGTAGAACCGATTGAATCCATTTTCAAACGTTTCAAAACCGGTGCGATGTCTTTTGGATCCATCAGCAAAGAAGCCCATGAAGCCATAGCCATTGCCATGAACCGAATTGGCGCAAAAAGCAACTCAGGCGAAGGTGGAGAAGATCCAAACCGCTACATTCCGTTGCCAAACGGCGATTCAAAATTAAGCCGTATTAAACAAGTAGCTTCCGGTCGATTCGGGGTTACAAGCCACTATTTAGTAAACTGCGATGAGATTCAAATTAAAATGGCGCAAGGGGCAAAACCGGGTGAAGGCGGACAGCTTGCCGGCCATAAAGTGACGGTGGAAGTTGCCAAAACTAGAGGTTCAACACCTGGCATTGAACTTATTTCACCGCCTCCGCATCACGATATTTACTCTATTGAGGATTTGGAACAATTAATTTACGACTTAAAAAATGCCAATCCTGAAGCCCGCATCAGCGTTAAGCTTGTTTCCGAAAGCGGTGTAGGAACAATCGCGGCAGGTGTAGCGAAAGCGAAAGCCGATGTGATTCTCATCAGCGGCTATGATGGCGGAACAGGCGCAGCTGCCAAAACGAGCATTAAACATGCGGGGCTCCCTTGGGAATTAGGTTTAGCGGAAGCCCATCAAACATTGATGTTAAATGGGTTGAGAAACAAAGTGGTACTTGAGGCAGACGGAAAATTGATGAACGGTAGAGACGTTATTATTGCTGCACTATTAGGTGCTGAAGAATTTGGATTCTCTACATTGCCCCTTGTTTCCCTTGGCTGTGTGATGATGAGGGTTTGCCACTTGGATACATGCCCTGTAGGAATTGCGACTCAAAATCCACAACTTCGTAAGAAAATGGTTGGCACTGCTGATCACGTGGTTCATTTGATGTATTTTCTTGCTCAAGAAGTTCGTGAAATTATGGCAGAACTAGGATTCAGAACGTTGGAAGAAATGGTAGGAAGAACAGATATTATTCAAGTGAAAGATGATATGGATTGGAAAGAAAAGAAACTCGACTTTTCCCCCCTATTTGTTCGGTATAAAGGTGATTGCGTAGCAACGCAAAGCCAAAATCACCAATTAGAACAGACGCTGGATTATGAACAATTGATTCCATTAAGCCAAAAAGCGATCGTTCATAAGCAGCCTGTTCAAATAACACTTCCAATCCAAAATATAAACCGTTCAGTCGGCACGATGCTCGGTTACGAAGTTTCGAAAAAATATGGCAGTGAAGGATTAAAAGAAGATACAATTCAAGTTCATTTCCATGGTTCTGCCGGCCAAAGTTTTGGGGCATTTATCCCAAAAGGCATCACGTTGAAGTTAGAAGGCGAAGCGAATGATTATGTTGGTAAAGGATTATCCGGCGGAAAGATTATTGTGGCGCCACCTTCTCATTCGAAAATTGTTGCAGAAGAAAATGTGATTATTGGAAACGCTGCTTTCTATGGGGCAACAGGTGGGAAAGCCTTTATTCGCGGGAAAGCCGGAGAACGATTCTGCGTTCGAAACAGCGGCGCTCATGTGGTAGTAGAAGGGACTGGAGATCACGGTTGTGAATATATGACAGGCGGCCGAGTGGTGGTTTTAGGAGAAGTTGGAAAGAACTTTGCGGCCGGCATGTCTGGCGGAATCGCCTACGTATATTCTCCAGCCAACAATCATTTTACAGAAACTTATAATGATGAATTTGTATTGCTTGAAGATATGAAGGATCAGCAAGAATTGAGTTTTGTCAAAGCATTAATCAAAGAGCATTATCAGCAAACAAACAGCGCTGTGGCAAAGCGGATTCTGCAAAATTGGGAGTTGGAAGCAGCGAACTTTATTCGCGTCATCCCTTACAAATATAAAGAAATTTTAGAAAAAGAAGAACCGTACTTATTAAACAACTATTTAGCGTGAGAGGGCGGTGAAAGAAATGGGAAAACCTACTGGATTTATAGAATATAAAAGGCAAAATGCCCAGTATCGTGACCCGTTGGAAAGAATCCAAGACTGGAAGGAAATTTCAAACTTGCTTCCTGAAAGCAGTTTAAGACAGCAAGCATCTCGATGCATGGATTGCGGTGTTCCATTTTGTCAAAACGGCTCTCATATAGGAGGAATGTCGACAGGATGCCCAATATTTAACTTAATTCCTGAATGGAATGAGCTTGTTTATCGAGGGGATTGGAAAGAAGCATATGAAAGATTAACTAAAACGAATCCTTTCCCAGAGTTTACAGGAAGGGCATGTCCAGCGCCTTGTGAAGCTGGATGTGTCGCTTCCCTCTATGAAAGTTCCGTAACGATAAAAAATATTGAGTGGGCCATTATTGAAAAAGCTTTTGAAGAAGGATGGGTAAAACCGCAAATTCCAAAAATGCGTACAGGAATCAAAATTGCCGTAGTTGGTTCCGGCCCGGCTGGCTTGGCTTGCGCTTACGAATTAAATCAATACGGCCATTCCGTAATTGTTTTTGAAAGAAGTGACCGAGTGGGTGGGCTGCTTACTTACGGTATTCCTAAAATGAAAATCGAACAATCTGTCATTGATCGAAGAATTCGCCTGATGGAAGAATCGGGCATTTCCTTCTTAACCAATGTGGAAGTAGGAAAGGATTATCCGATTGAAAAGCTGCAAAAAGAGTTTGATGCGGTCATCCTTTGCACAGGCGCTACAAAACCCCGCGATTTAGAAGTCGATGGCAGAAATTTAAAAGGCATCCATTTTGCAATGGACTTCTTGCACGCCAATACAAAAAGTATGTTAGATTCCAATTTTAAAAATGGCCAATATATTTCCGCTGAAGGCAAAGATGTAGTAGTTATCGGAGGAGGAGACACAGCGGTAGACTGCATCGCTACTGTCCTAAGACAAAATTGCAAAAGCGTCGTTCAATTCGATATTTATCCTAAACGTCCAACAGAACGCACACCCGATAATCCATGGCCTCAATATCCAATGGTTTATAAATTGGATTACGGCCAAGAAGAAGCAAAGGCGAAATTTGGCAATGATCCAAGACTATTTGCAACTTCTGCTTTGGAATTCATCGGGGATGAACAAGGCCAACTCACGGCAGTAAAAAGCGTTGGCATGAAAACCATCATTAATGAAAAAGGTGAAAAGATTCGAGAACCTATCCCAAATACAGAAAAAACCATACCCGCTCAGCTCGTCCTTTTAGCCATTGGATTTGAAGGGCCAGAAAGAGAACTCTTTGATCAATTAAACATTGATGTAAAAGGATTGAGAAATAGCCGTACTTTCCAAACAGCCGTAGAAAATGTCTTTGTGGCAGGCGATGCAAGAAGAGGCCAAAGTTTAATTGTTTGGGCGATTCAAGAAGGAAAGGAAGCAGCAAAAAGTTGCCATGAATATGTAATAAATAAAGTAAACTTACCAATTTAGGGGGGATACGGTGCAAGCAGTTGATTATATCCAACAATTATTTGCAGATCGAATTGGAGGTCCCTCCTTCGGTCTAAAAGAAGAAATTTTTAAATTTGAAAAGATCAAGAGAGCTAAAAGGCAGGCCATGAAAGAAAAACCGGATGTGCCATTAATTGATTTAGGCGTTGGGGAACCTGACGCTATGGCAGACAGGAGAGTAGTTGACAAACTATATGAAGAAGCAGCAAAATCTGAAAACCGATTTTATGCAGATAACGGAATTCAGGAATTTAAAGAAGCTGCTTTCCGCTATATGGCGGAAGTGTTTAACGTTCCTGACCTTGACCCTGAAACGGAAATCAACCACGTCATTGGTTCAAAATCAGGTCTCAGCTTATTGCCTGCAGCTTTCATTAATCCAGGCGATATAACGTTGATGCCATCACCGTGCTATCCGGTGCTTGGCACTTACACAAAATATTTTGGCGGAGAAGTTGTCCATCTTCCACTCCATAAAGAAAACAGATTTTTACCTCGTCTCGATCAAATTAATCCAGAAGTGTTGAAAAAAGCAAAGCTGCTTTATTTAAACTATCCAAACAATCCGACTGGTGCGGTAGCAACGAAAGAATTCTTTGAAGAAGTCGTCGCGTTTGCAAAAAAACATCACCTCATTGTTGTCCATGATGCCGCCTATGCAGCGTTGATGTTTGACGGCGAAAAACCTCTCAGCTTTTTATCCGTACCTGGTGCAAAAGAAGTTGGAGTAGAGCTTCATTCATTATCCAAGTCTTTCAATATGACCGGTTGGAGAATTGGGTTTATCGCTGGAAATGCCAAATGTATTAAAGCTTTCCAAACGGTAAAAGACAACAGCGATTCCGGTCAATTCATTCCAATCCAAAAAGCCGCATGTTTTGCCTTATCCCATCCAGAAATAACAGAAGAAACTGCAAAAAAGTATTCCCGCCGTCATGAATTATTAGTCACTATTCTTCGCGAATGTGGTTTCCAAGTAGAAAAACCAAAAGGCTCCTTTTACTTGTACGCAGAAGCGCCAATCGGAGTAGAAGGTGGTCCATCATTTCAATCAGCGGAAGATTTTTCGCAATATCTCATTCGGGAACACCTTATTTCAACAGTTCCATGGGATGATGCGGGAAGCTTCATCAGATTTTCCGTCACCTTTGAAGCAAATTCCGAAGAAGAAGAACAACAAGTGATGAAGGAAATGGAGAGACGCTTGAAGGGAGTTCAGTTCATATTTAAAAGAAGGTGATGAAATGCTATTTACGAAAATGCATGGATTAGGAAATAATTATATCTTAATCAATCTTTTAGAAAACACCTTAGAAGATGAATATCTTCCAACACTTGCTAGAAATCTTTCCGATGTGAGATTTGGCATTGGTTCTGATGGTTTAATCCTCATTTGCGATTCAAAAGTGGCGGACTTCAGGATGAGAATCTTTAATGCAGATGGTTCAGAAGGAAAAAATTGCGGCAACGGATTAAGATGTGTTGCGAAATATTTATATGATCATCAGTTTATAGTTTCCGAGAGTTTTACCATTGAAACCCTCGGTGGAATTGTAGAAGTCCATATTTCAGAAAAGAAAAAAGAAGTGGAATTTGTGACGGTTGATATGGGTGAACCGAAATTGTTAAAAGGAATGATTCCAATGAAAGGGGAGCCTATGACGATGACCATCAATGAACCATTTACCATTGGTGAAAATCTCTACCATTTAACGTGTGTCTCCATGGGTAACCCACATGCCATCATATTTGCTGACAATGTTCATGACGTACCCCTTGAGAAAATCGGTCCCATCATCGAACATGCTGAAATATTTCCCGAAAGAGTCAATGTCGGCATAGTAACTGTTAAAAATTCCAAAGAACTCGATTATCGAGTTTGGGAAAGAGGCTCAGGTATTACAATGGCATGCGGAACAGGTGCTTGTGCAGCAGTTGTCGCAGCCACCTTAAATAAAAAGATTGAGAAGAACCAATTAATAACCGTACATCTTCCAGGAGGTGATTTAGAGATTCGGTGGGATGAAAACAATCATATTTGGATGAAGGGTAGGGCAGAGTACATCTGCCACGGTGAAATTAAATTAGAACATTTCACCAAAGAAAAGATGCTTAAAGCAGCAGGACAATAATTATTGGATAACAATTTGGAGGAGGAAACAGTTTATGAAGAAAAATTATACAAAAGAAGCCATTTTAAAAATCGCAGAAGAAGAAAACGTGCGCTATATTCGCTTACAATTCACAGATTTATTCGGAATTATTAAAAACGTTGAAATTCCGTTAAGCCAATTGCCAAAGGCTTTAGACAACAAAATCATGTTTGATGGTTCTTCTATTGAAGGGTTTGTAAGAATTGAAGAATCTGATATGTACTTATATCCGGATTTAAACACATGGCTGATCTTCCCTTGGGAAACAGAATACGGAAAAGTGGCCCGTTTAATTTGTGATGTATACTTGCCAGATGGCAATCCATTCCCTGGCGACCCACGCGGAGTTTTAAAACGAGTTTTAAAAGAAGCCAACGAACTTGGATTTACAGCAATGAATGTAGGTCCAGAACCAGAATTCTTCTTATTTAAAACAGATGCAAGCGGCAACCCAACAATGGAATTAAATGACCAAGGCGGCTACTTTGATTTAGCGCCAACGGACCTTGGAGAAAACTGCCGTCGTGATATCGTTCTAACTTTAGAACAAATGGGCTTTGAAATTGAAGCTTCTCACCACGAAGTTGCGCCTGGTCAACATGAAATTGACTTTAAATATGCCGATGCTATCGAAACGGCTGACAATATTCAAACTTTCAAATTAGTAGTAAAAAATATTGCTAGAAAACATGGATTGCATGCCACATTCATGCCAAAACCTCTCTATGGCGTAAATGGTTCAGGTATGCACTGCCACCAATCTCTTTTCCGTGGAAATGAAAATGCCTTCTATGATGAAAACGATGAACTAGGTTTAAGTGAAACAGCGAAACAATATTTAGCAGGAATTCTAAAACATGCTTACAGTTTCGCAGCCATTACAAATCCAACAGTAAACTCCTACAAACGATTAGTTCCAGGTTATGAAGCTCCATGTTATATTGCATGGTCAGGCAAAAACCGCAGTCCTCTTGTACGTATTCCAGCAAGCCGTGGATTAAGCACTCGTATTGAATTAAGAAATCCAGATCCATCAGCAAACCCATATCTCGCATTAGCTGTTATGCTAGCTGCAGGTCTGGACGGCATTAAAAACAAATTAACCCTTTGTGATCCTGTAAACTCCAACATTTACAAAATGGATGAAGATCAATTAGAAGAATTAAAAATTAAGAGTCTTCCAGAAAGCCTCAAAGAAGCATTGGACGCGTTGGAACAAAATGAAGTGATTAAAGCAGCCCTTGGCGAACATATTACAACACACTTTATTGAAGCAAAACGCATCGAATGGGATGAATTCAGAATTAACGTGCATCCATGGGAACGTGAACGCTATATCACTCTATACTAAGGGGGACGCTCTATGAAAAAAGTTGAAGTGATTACCCGTCCAGAAGTGTTTAAAGAATTGCGGGATAACTTGTTTTCCATCGGTATCGGCGGCATGACGGTAACGGAAGCCGCCGGTAGCGGCAAACAAAAAGGGATGGAAGGTTTATTTCGAGGCACAACCTTTGAAATAAAAGTCCTCCCTAAATTAAAAATTGAATTGGTGGTTGACGACGAAAAAGTTCCAGAAGTAGTCGAAGTTATTCAGAAAACTTGCAATACAGGATCGGTAGGTGATGGGAAAATCTTTATTATCCCTGTAGAAGATGCGATTCGCATTCGAACAGGCGAACATGGCCAAGAAGCGATTATATAAGAAGAGAGGAGTCGAGAAGAGATGAAGAAAAAACTATTATCTATTTTCCCATTATTACTGTTCGCTGCAATGCCAGCTTATGCACAAGCTCCGACTGTTGAATCATTGGAATTATCCATAAACCTTGTCTGGGTAATGTTAGGCGCTGTCTTAGTATTCTTTATGCATGCCGGATTTACCCTTGTGGAAACGGGCTTTACAAGAGCGAAAAACTCTTTGAACATTATCATGAAAAACTTCTTAACGATCAGTATTGTTTCCATATTATATTTTATGGTAGGCTTTGGGCTTATGTTTGGAGATACAGCTGGCGGATTCGTCGGTACGAATGGATTCTTCCTATCCGGAAGAGAAGATATCGACTTCTTCGTATTCCAAGCAATGTTTGCAGCAACTTCCATCACCATTATTTCAGGAGCAGTTGCTGAACGAATCCATATCATGAGCTATATTTTGATTGCTGTTGGAATGAGCATCATCGTTTACCCAATTATTGGCCATTGGGTATGGTCAGGTGATGGATGGCTTGCACAACTAGGATTTACTGATTTTGCAGGTTCCACAGTGGTGCATTTAACAGGTGCCATTGCCGCTTTAACAGTTGTTATTTTCCTTGGGCCTCGTATTGGCAAATATACAGGCAAAAAAGTCAACGTTATTCCAGGCCATAATATTCCTCTTGGAGCACTTGGGGTATTTGTACTATGGTTAGGTTGGTTCGGTTTCAACGGTGCTAGTACCCTTGCAGCAGATACAAGTGCAGTACCTCATGTCATTGCCACAACTTTACTTTCTACTTCAGCTGCGTTTGTAGTTTCCGCTCTTTATACAAAAATCCGTTTTGGAAAAATTGATCCTTCCATCTCATTAAACGGTGTTTTAGGCGGTTTGGTAGGTATTACAGCTGGAGCATTAGATATTTCTATTATTGGTTCAATTATTGTTGGATGTGTATCTGGCATTTTATTAGTAGAAGGTGTTCGTTTCTTAGATACGAAGGTTCGTGTAGATGACCCAGTAGGTGCCATTGCCGTTCATGGTATTTGCGGAATTTGGGGAACACTTGCAGTAGGTTTATTCTCGACTTCCAGTGGACTTTTCTACGGTGCAGGTGCATCACAATTAGGTATTCAGGCAATCGGTGTTTTGGCTGTTATTGTGTATACACTAATCGTCGTTAGTGTCATAACAGTTCTAATCAACTTCATTTATCCCATCCGTGTTTCTACCGAAGATGAAATTGCTGGCCTTGATTACTCTGAACACGGCTCTTATGCCTATGAATGGAGCCAAACATTGCTTGAAAGAGTCATCAATGGCAACGATGAAAAACCAGAACACGGTCTAGGCTTGGCGGATCGGCTAAATAATCTTGCTCATGGTGCCGTAAAAAGTAAAACTTCTTAAGACATCTCAAAAAACTTCCAAATAAGGTGGTGATCCATCAACTACCGAAGAAGTGGCTGTTTCTGTATCGGAAATTGCAAATGCTGCAAACAATACCAACAATCCTTCAAATCGGCAGAAACCCAATCCTCTTCAATTGAAAATGTATTAAGCGTTGTCCATTCATGAAATAAACAAGCCCACGAAATGCAAGATATGTATCCGGGTTTAAGTGTGATTAGACCATCTTTGTGTTGATATTTTTTGGACATTTGTATCATTCTTTAACAAAAATTAAAGGCGCTACCTCTAATCATTTCATTGGAGATAGCGCCAATATATTTAATTCGTATGATAGGATTTGCTTAATTCGATAAAGTAATCCAACGATTTCGGGTTTGCCATGGCATCGCGGTTAATAGATTTCTCCAATGGCATGCCAAGCAAAATTTTGCGAATTGGCACTTCCAACTTTTTGCCGTTCAAAGTTTTTGGCACTTCTTGAATGACATGAATTCGATCAGGAACAAATCGCGGAGATAAATTTTCTCTGATAGCATCGCAAATTTTTTGATTTAATTCATCATTTAATTTGTCCGGCTCCTGCATGACAATAAATAAAGAGAGGCAAGTAGGACGGTCTTTGTATTCTAAATCAACAACTAAACTATCAAGGATTTCCGGGAAAGATTCAACAATTTTATAAATCTCGCTCGTCCCCATCCGCACCCCGGAGCGGTTGATGGTTGCATCGGAACGCCCAAAGATGATGCAGCATCCATCCTCATGTATTTGAATCCAATCTCCATGGCGCCAAACATTTGGAAAGGTGCTGAAATAACTGTCCAAATATCGGCTAAAGTCTTCATCTCCCCAGAAATAAATAGGCATTGATGGCATTGGTTTTGTTATCACCAATTCGCCTACGGAGCCGATGATGGAATTTCCTTCTTCATCGTAGCTTTCCGCCTTCACCCCTAATGAACGGGATGGCAAAATGCCGGCTCTTACAGGCAAACTAATATTTCCACCGACAAACCCCGTGCAAACATCCGTACCGCCGCTGATTGAAACGAGCAAGACGTCCTGTTTAACAGCATCATATACCCATTTGAAACAAGCTGCGGATAAAGGCGAACCGGTAGATAATACGGTACGCAGCTTTGGAAATTTAAAGTAGCTGTTTGGCTGGAAATTATGTTTAAAACAAATATCAATAAATGGGGCGCTTGTGCCGAAAACAGTGATGCCTACTTCTTCCGCATAGGCCCATAAAGCAGAAAGGTTCGGATAGCTTGGGCTTCCATCATATAAAACGATGGTGCTGCCTGTCATCAATCCGCTGACTAATATATTCCACATCATCCAACCGGTTGTTGTGAACCAGAAAAATCGGTCGTCTTTTCCTAAATCCGCCTCAATTTGAAGAGTTTTTATATGTTCGACGATGATTCCGCCGTGGGAATGGACAATGGGTTTTGGCAAGCCTGTTGTTCCTGAAGAATATAAAATCCAAAGCGGGTGGCTGAATTCCACTTGTTCACTTTCGATTTCATTAGTACGATCTTTTAAAGCATCTTCCCAATGGACGGTGTTGGAAGACTTAAGTGCCGGCTTCTCTCCAACATTTTGAATAATGATGCAATGTTCAATGGATGGAATTTCTTCTAGTAAATGTTGAATGGTATCTAGTTTTTCATAAACCTTTCCATTATATTGATAGCCATTCACGGCAATCAAAAGTTTCGGCTCCACTTGTTTGAATCGGTCAACGACGCTGTTTAGGCCAAAATCCGGCGAGGCAACTGCCCAAACGGCCCCAATGCTTGCGCAGGCTAAAAAGCTGATGACCGTTTCAGGGATATTAGGAGCATAGGCGACCACCCGATCTCCTTTTTGGATGCCGATAAACTTCATATATTTTGCAAGCGTTGCGACATTTTCGTAAAGATCGCTCCAAGAAATGGATTGGGTTTTTTGATTTTCGGATTTATAGATGATTGCCGGGCCTTTTTGCTCTTTGTGGCGGAATACTTGATCCACATAATTCAGATGGGCGTTTTGAAACCATTTGAAAAAGGGCATTTTTTCGCCGGATAAAACCGAATCATAAGGCTTGCTGTGAATGATTTTTCCATACTCCCAGATGGATTTCCAAAAAGCTTCTGTTTCTGTTGTAGACCATTCCCATAATGCTTGATGGGATTCAAATTCAAGTCCATATTTCTCCTTCAACCATTTTTTGTAGCGGCTGTATTCGCTGTTTTCAATTTTATTTTCATCCGCTTTGTAGAGCAGTGTTCCTTCGATTACAGAAACCATACGAATCATCCTTTCAGAAAAAATAATAGTTAGTTTGGGTAGTTTACATTAGAAGCCTGCTTCAGGATGTAAGGAACTTAGTAGAATTTAAACTATAAATTAAATATGTATACTAGAGGAAAAAAATTCTTACTTATAATGCTATTTTGAAAGGATTAAATGAGAAAAGTATAAAAAAAATAAACCCATTCGTCTCCTAAAATACTTTGAAAAAAGGGATGGATGGGTAGTTTTATTATCAATTTGCGACAGATTTTTGTATAATTCAAGATGTGACATTCAAAAGAAAGGAAAAGAAAATGTTAAAGCACTTTTTTTCGTACTACAAACCGCATAAGCGATTATTTATCATCGACTTTTCATGTGCCGTTTTTGTGGCCATTTTAGATTTGTTTTTTCCGATTGCGGTGCAATGGTTCATCGATACGCTGCTGCCTGAAGGGAATTGGGGAAAAATTGTGCAGGTGAGCATCTTATTGCTCCTTGTATATCTTTTAAGCACCCTTATGAACTTTGTGGTCAACTATTTGGGGCATAAGCTAGGGATAAATATTGAAACTGATATGCGGCGCGATTTGTTCAATCATATTCAAAAACAAAGCTTTAAGTTTTTCGACAACACGAAGACCGGCCATATTATGAGCCGCATCACAAACGATTTGTTTGATATCGGAGAGTTTGCCCATCATGGACCTGAAGATTTCTTTATTGCCATGATGACTTTTGTCGGCGCTTTTGTCATTATGTTCCAAATCAATCCAACATTGGCTTTGATTGCCCTAGTGTTCATGCCGTTTTTAATTTGGCTTGTTACTTACTGCAACACGAAAATGAACAATGCATGGAAAGAAATGTACAGCAAAATTGCGGATGTCAATGCGAGAGTGGAAGACAGCGTTTCAGGCATCCGGGTAGTGAAAGCTTTTACGAATGAAGAGTTTGAAATGAAACGCTTCCGTGAACAAAACAGCTTTTTCCGCGCCGCTAAGCTTTATGCCTATAAAGTAATGGCCGGAACCCACTCCAGCATTTATTTTATGACGCGGCTGCTCACTTTGGTTATTTTAGTGGTCGGCGCATGGCTGAGCTACAACGGCAAATTATCCTACGGTGAATTGGTAAGTTTCGTCTTATACACAAACGTATTAATCAAACCGGTGGATAAAATTAGCGCATTGTTGGAACTTTATCCAAAAGGAATGGCTGGTTTTAAGCGTTTCCGGGAATTGCTTAGCCAAGAACCGGAAATTAAAGATCGGAAAAATGCCATCGCAGTGCCGCATTTGGAAGGAAATATTTCATTTCATAATGTATCTTTCCAATATGATGAAACGAAATCTGTACTGAAAAACATCTCCTTTGATATAGAGGCAGGGCAGACCATTGCTTTCGTCGGCCCATCTGGAGCAGGGAAGACGACGATTTGTTCATTAATCCCACGCTTTTATGATGTAAATGAAGGATCGATTACCATTGACGGCATCGATATTCGGGATATGACGCAAACATCATTGCGGGAACAAATCGGCATTGTGCAGCAAGATGTGTTTTTATTTACGGGAACAATTCGGGAAAATATCGAATACGGCCGATTAGGGGCAAGCTTTGAGGAAATCAAAGCGGCTGCTGAAAAAGCCCATTTGAAGGAATTCATTGAATCCCTTCCTGACGGGTATGACACTCAAATCGGCGAGCGCGGCTTGAAATTGTCGGGTGGACAAAAGCAGCGCCTTGCCATTGCGCGGATGTTTTTGAAAAACCCGCCAATCCTAATTTTGGATGAGGCTACATCTGCCCTCGATACAGAAACGGAAATGCTCATTCAAAAATCGTTGAACGAGCTCACCAAAAACCGCACAACATTAGTCATTGCCCATCGCCTAGCAACGATTCGCAATGCGGATAAAATATTCGTTGTAACGGACAACGGCATTGTAGAACAAGGAACGTATGAGGAACTCTTAGCATTAAATGGCGTCTTTGCCAACTTGCACAACGCACAGTTTAAGAAAGCGGAAGAGTTTATTACTATTTAGTAACACACCCCCCACTTGGATAAAAAGTGGGGGGATATTTTAATTAGAAAAAGAGGAAATAAATATGATCGTCCAAGTTTATACTCACTGCCTCTTTTTTGTTTTCTTATTGTTATATTTTTCTTCCGGCGTCAACGGTTCGTTCGCCAGCTCGTGGTCAAACTCCCTTGACAAATTTTTTCTTACCGCTTGTTCATCGCTGAAGTTTCCGCTTAAATTTTTCTTTTCCCTTTTTGCCATGAAAAAACACCTCCGTGAAATTAGTTTGCCTCGGGGTGTCTTTAAATATGTAGAGTTCTTCTAAGAGTTTTGCCGTTCAAAGGAAACATAACGCGTTCCTTGAAAAGAGAGTAAACCGATATCATTTTCCACTAGCATTCCATACTCATTGCCATTCACCTTCAATTCCATTCGGTCTCCACTTTGCACTTCAAAGGTTACATAATAAGTAGTATGGGAATGGTCTCCGCGAACCTGAATCCTTTTCGCAACGACTTTCGCTGGAACAGTCAAAAGGGGAGAGTGATTATTTTTTATGCCCTCCTTAATATTTGAAAAAAAGCGAAAAAGGAAAATGCCAAAAATAATAAAAAATAATAACGGAAAAATGGAAAACATAAAATCAAAAAGCATGTAGTCACTTCCTATCCGAAAAAAATTATCATCCTTTTTTAAAATACAAATTCTAAATTTTATACGATACAAAAAGAGAAAAGTTTCGGAAATGTAATCACTTTATTGCTCCAGTTGCAGGGCGCTGGAACTTTTTCATTTCGTGAAATACAAATTTCTTATTTTCGCTGTGCCATCAAAGAAAAGATTGGTTAAAATTTGTTGAGTAGTTATAAATATTCAAAAAACGGATACATTCCCTTTGTAAAATAAATGGTAATCTATAAGTAAGAAAGATTTTGTTTTTCACATAAACACCTAGAAATGCTCGCTGATGGAACAGGGTGAAAGGAAGGCAGCTATGAGGGAGTGAAGACGGATGAATTACCACACTGAATATTGAGGAAGTCGAAAAAAGCTGAACACGGACATTGAACAGGGATTAACAACTAGTGAGGCGCAAAAGCGGATTGAACAATATGGCTATAATGAGCTTGAGAAACATAAAAAACAATCCGATTTATTACTTTTTTTCAGCCAATTTAAAGACTTTTTAGTGATTGTATTATTGGTTGCTGTTCAAGAAACAAGATCATGAATATTTGTTGATTGGCAGTCCAACTGAAGGCGCTCTTTTGGTTGCGGCAATGAAAGCCGGATTCGATCGAAATGAATTGCTAAAAGAATTTAAAATCATAAAAGAATTCCCCTTTGACTCTACAAGAAAAATGATGTCTATGCTCGTTGAAGATGCGAGCGGGAAGAAGTTTGTCATTGCGAAGGGGGCTTTCGGATGTACTGACGAATAAATGCAGCAAAATAATTTGGAATGGCAAAGAAGAATTGTTGTCGGAGGAGATAAAGAACTCCCTTCATTCGGCCATTCATGATTTAGCTTCTCAGGCGTTAAGAACAATCGCGATTGCTTATAAAGAAGTGCCAGCTAGTACAGTAATCGAAAAAGCGGATGAGGCGGAATGCGGGTTAACCTTAATGGGACTAGAAGGCATTATTGACCCGCCTAGATCCGAAGTGAAAGCAGCGGTGGAAAAATGCAAACAGGCAGGCATTAAAACGGTGATGATTACCGGCGACCATATGGCAACGGCAAAAGCAATCGCTACCCAACTAGGCATCTATCAAGAAAACAGCAAAATAATGGACGGAAAAACATTGGCAAAAATGTCTGTAGATGAATTAGAAGAAATCGTTGAAGATGTGGCAGTTTTTGCGAGGGTATCTCCTGAACATAAATTAAAAATTGTGAAGTCGTTGCAGCAAAAAGGGCATGTTGTAGCCATGACGGGAGATGGCGTCAATGATGCGCCAGCCATTAAAGCAGCGAATATTGGAATTTCCATGGGGATTACCGGAAGCGACGTGGCAAAAGAGTCTTCCTCTCTAATTCTATTGGATGATAATTTTGCAACGATAGAATCAGCCATTGAAGAAGGACGGAATATTTACGAGAACATCCGCAAGTTTATCCGTTATCTTCTTGCTTCCAATGTCGGGGAAATGCTTGTGATGATTTTTGCCATCATCCTTGCGTTGCCATTGCCATTAGTGCCGATTCATATTTTATGGGTAAACTTAATTACAGATGGTTTGCCTGCCATGGCTTTAGGAGTGGATCAGCCGGAAGGAGAAGTAATGAAAAGCAAGCCGCGGAATCCGAAAGAAGGAATTTTTGCAAGAGGCCTTGGCTGGAAAATCATTTCACGGGGACTTGCAATTGGCATTATTACCCTTGCTGCTTTTATGATGGCCCTTGAGAAAGGGGATCTTGAATATGCTCAAACCGTTGCCTTTGCAACTCTTGTAATGGCGCAGCTGATTCATGTATTTGATTGCCGCTCGGAAAAGTCGATATTTTCTAGAAATCCTTTTGAAAATAAATTTCTGACAGGGGCGGTTTTATCTTCCTTTGTATTAATGTTGATGGTGATTTATATTCCGTCATTGCAGCAAGTTTTCTCTACAGCCCCAATTGAAATATTGGACTGGATACTCATTTTAGTGATGGCTGGCATTCCTACCTTCCTGTTGGGTGGAGTGGATGTGCTGGTGAAGAAATTAATAATCTTTTGACACGCTCGAAATGGTCAAAAAAATTATGGCCGGCGTGCGAAAAGATGAAATTCCGCATATGACTTATTTGCATTAATTGCACTAGTTGTAGGTTCAATGATTGGCAGTGGAGCATTTAATATGGCAGGAGACATAGCTCTCGGTGCCAATGCGGGGGCTATGTTGATTGGATGGGTTATTACAGGTATTGGAATTATCGCCCTTGGGCTTGTATTCCAAAATCTATCCATCAAAAAGCCTGATTTAGACAGCGGTATTTATAGCTATGCCAAAGAAGGGTTTGGTAAAAGCAGCCATTCAGTTTGTGGAATCCAAACCGGACCGAAAAGCCATGATTACCTCTTTGGACAAGGCCCTTGACGCATTGTTGGGACAAGCCGGAACGATTGTTGAAAATTAAATGAGGATGAAAAAGCGGTGGCAAAGTGCTGCCGCTTTTATGTTTTATATATAAGAATCAGTATACAATATTATTAATATTCAAAATATTTAATATAATATCTTGAAGTTTACGTTAACGTCAATGCTATAATAAGGCCAAATTCAAGAGGTGAAAGGGATGAAAACGATACAGGAAGTTGCAAAGGAATTCAATATCACACCAAGAACGCTTAGATATTATGAAGAAATCGGATTGCTTTCACCAAATCGAACGGAATCCAATTTACGAACCTTTTCCAAAAAAGAAATTGCCAAATTGAAGCTTATTATGCGCGGAAAAAGATATGGCTTTTCCTTAGAAGAAATTAAAGAAATGGTTCTGCTATTCGATTGCGACCGCACCGGAATAAAACAACTGGAAAGAACCGTTGAGTACGGTGCACAGAAAATTAAAGAGATTGATGAAAAAATTCAGGAGTTAACCCAATTGAAAAACGAATTAATTCAGCTTCATGACAATTTTTGCGAAAAACTAGCGAAATTAAAGGGGGAAGATGCGAATGAATAGTTCCATGCTTTTAGCAAGAAATGCCCGAAAATATCCAAAGAACGAGGCCGTGATTTGCCAAGGGCGCCGGGTTACCTACAAGGAATTGGATGAACTAGCGACAAGATTGGGCCATGCTTTGCTTGACCTTGGCATTCAACAAGGGGATAAAGTCATGATTTTTATGCCAAATGTATTGGAATTTGTAGTTAGTTATTTTGCAATACAGCGAATTGGTGCGATTGTGGTGCCTGTAAATGCGAAATTCACTTTATCGGAAGTGGAGTATGTGGCAGATCATGCCCAGGCAAAGGCTATCATCGCTCATGAAGCTATTTTTTCATCGGTTGAGAGCATAAAAAATGTCAAAATTAAAATTAAAACTGGAGCAAAAAAAGAAAGTTGGCTCGACTATAACGAGCTCATTGAGAAGTCCGACAGCTCAGAAATTAAATGTTTATTAAAAGAAGATGACTATTCAACAATCCTCTATACATCTGGAACAACAGGAAAACCAAAAGGCGTATTATTCAGCTATCGCAATATTTTAGCAGTTGCCCATATGATTGCCATTGAAATGGAAGTAAAGCCGGAAAGCCGAATGTTGTTAATGATGCCCCTCACTCACTCAGCGCCGTTGCATTTGTTCTTAATGTCAGCTGTTCTTGTTGGAGCAACAAATGTACTTACACCTACTTTTACCCCTGATTTACTTATTGACACGGTAGAAAAAGAAAAAACAACCCACTTCTTTGGAGCGCCGGTTGCTTATTTATTAACGGCTTCCCATCCGAGATTGCAAACAGCGGATTTATCTTCCATGAAATGGTGGGTTTATGGCGGAGCATCGTTATCCGAAAAAGAAGTGCGCCATATACAACAAGCATTTAAAACGGATAAATTAACTTGCGTTTACGGCTTAACGGAAGCTGGGCCAAGTGGAACCATTTTATTTGGATATGAACATGTAAAAAAAGCAGGCAGCATTGGTAAGCGGGCAGCCTTTGGAACAGAAATCCGCATTGTCAATGAAAACGGTGAAGATGTTCGAGTAGGTGAAATTGGAGAGATTGTGCTATATGGGGAAGGAAACATGGTTGGCTATTATCGCGATGAAGAAGCAACAAAACAAGCTTTCCATGGAGAATGGCTGAAATCAGGGGATTTGGCCCGCTTTGATGAAGACGGCTATATTTGGGTGGTTGACCGGAAGAAAGACGTCATTATTTCCGGCGGCGTGAATATTTATCCGAAAGAAGTGGAAGATCGAATTTTACAATTTGGAGGAATTCAGGAAGTAACAGTTATTGGAGTACCTCATCCGGAATGGGGGGAAACAGTGAAAGCGGTGTTTGCGGCAAATACACCGATTGATGTGGAACAATTGAAGGCGTATTTATCGGAGCATCTGGCAAGCTATAAAGTGCCGCGTCTATACGAACAGGTGGAAGCCCTTCCACGGAATGCTTCCGGAAAAATATTAAAACAACAATTGAAAGCGCAGGCGATTGTAGAATGAAAGTATTGCAAAATGTGGTGGCGGAAAAAGAGACAAACTTTTTTACAAGCGATGATACATTGCAAAAAATATTGGAGCAAATGCTGGATCAAGAGTTTTATGAATTTGCATTTAGAGAACTGACAGACTTCGGGGCTTTGGTATGCGGCGAGATTGATGCGCGGGCAAAGCATACGGACCGGGAAGGGGAGCCCCGCCTGATCCGTTACGACAAATACGGAGAAGAAGTATCGGAAATTTGGGTTAATGAGGGATACAAAAAGACTGTAGAACAAACGTATAATACGGGAATTGTTGGCTACGTGCATAAGGAAATTCCAGAACTAGGGAGAAAAGGGAATTATATTTACAGTTTTGCCCAAGGTTATTTACTTTCCCATGCGGAGCCGGGATTTTATTGTCCTGTGACATTAACCCTTGCCACTGCCTATTTGTTAGATCATTTTGCAGATGAGGAATTAAAAGCAAAATTTTTGCCTCACGTCTGCTCAACGGGCGAAGTGGAATTGTACGAAGGAGCGACTTTCTTAACAGAGCGGCAAGGCGGTTCGGATGTCGGAGCAAACATTCTTGAAGCAAGATTTGACGGCACGAATTACCGATTATATGGCGAGAAATATTTTGCGTCTAATGCGGGGATGTGCGGCGTTGCCATGGTATTAGCCCGCATGCCAGATGCTCCAAAAGGGTCAAAAGGGCTTACACTGTTTGCTGTGCCTTGGAGAAAAGAAGATGGGTCTCTCAATCATTTGCTGATTCGACGTTTGAAAGATAAATTGGGCGTTCGCGCTGTGCCTTCCGGTGAAGTGGAATTTGACGGCTCAATTGCCTATGTAGTAGGAGATCCGACAAAGGGTATTTACTATATGTTAGAGGCATTGAATTTATCAAGAATCTGCAATGGAATTGCTTCAGTCGGCATTATGCGAAGAGCGTTCATTGAATCGAAATATTATGTTTCCAATCGGGAAGCTTTTGGACAAAGATTAACCAACTATCCAATGATTCAAGATTCTTTAGCGAAAATGGCTGCAAAACTTCATGTGGAAGTAGCTACCATGTTTGATTTGATTCAATTGTACGATGTGGTGACAAGGGGCCAAGGAACTGAGCGGGATATTATAATGAATCGTTTGAATATTGCAATCATGAAAAAAGAGACAGCGGAACAGTCCATTCATTTTGCCCATGAAGCAATTGAACTCCATGGCGGAAATGGATATATTGAAGATTTCGTTACACCAAGACTTTTAAGGGATGCGCAAGTATTGACGGTGTGGGAAGGAACGGCAAACATCTTAGCCTTAGAAGTGATTCGATTATTCAAAAAGTATAACGCCCATCAATTATTTGTTGATGAAATGAACCAGCGCTTGAAAAAGGTAAGAGATTCGAAGTTAAAACAAATTGTGGTGGAAAAGCTTGGACAACTTGAAGCTGCTTTGGAAACTTTTGTGTCTTTGGATGAAGCAGCGCAAACTTTTGAAGGAAAAGGGATTGCTCAACAACTGGCTTGGATGTATGAAAGCGTTGTAGCCCTTGAATGGGCGAATCGCTACGGCGGAAAGTACGAAAAACTGGCAGAAATTTATTTAGAAGACACTTGGAAGCTTCGAAAATTAGGCGATCCGATGAAGACGGTTTTGTATTTTGATGATGTGGTGTAAGCAAATGGAAAAAGAAAAAGAGAATTTGAGCGAGTTCAAATTCTCCTTTTAATATGTGATTTGAAGAATGGCCTAGATTTTCAAACTTGGCTTAAATGCGTCCATAGCCAGAAAGACGGTTTTTCCAATAGCCTGTTTTGATGGATTCGATTTTTACGCCTGAACTTGAGGCATTAATCATTTGTCCATCGCCAATGTAGATTCCAACATGTGAAATGCCTTTTTTATAAGTGTTGCTGAAAAAGACTAAATCGCCTACTTTTGGTGAAGTCACTTTTGTAGCTTTTTGATAGTAGTCAGCTGCAGTTTCGCGGCTGATGGATTTTCCGGCATTTTTATACACGTAATAAATAAATCCGGAACAGTCAAAACCTGAAGGAGAACTGCCTCCAAAAACATAAGGCACGCCTATGTATTTTTTTGCTAACTCGACAGCTTTTAAATTAGGATTCTCTGTTAAATTGTCTGTACCATTCACTTCTAATTTTTGTCCAACTTTGATGAGAGTTGAAGTTAAACCGTTTAACTCCATAATTTCTTGGTACGTCGTATTATATTTTTTTGCAATGCTGTATAGTGTGTCTCCACTTTTTACCGTATATGTAGCAGCAAAAGCTCCTGATGTTGTTGAAAGGAAGAAGGATGTTCCTAAAACAAATGATGCAATTATTTTTGTAAATTTATTCATAACCTAATCAAGTCCTTTTCGTTCTTGTACTATTTTTTTATTATCTGATTCACAGTTTGGATTATAGCAAAAAAACATTACACTAATGTTACAAGAATGTTATATTGAAAAAATAATACAAAATTCCTACAAGTTCTATGGTATTTAGTAATAATGAAATAAAAATAATTGATCCTTGAGATAAAACCAGAATGGATATTTAAAAGATTTTAATGAGGCTAGGCCTGGATTGGTGTGTTTGCTTCATTATTTAGTGCGAATGGAATTTCCATTAGTGCGTTTACTGCTTCGATTTAGTGAGGATAGTTTCTCATTTAGTGCATAGCCAGCCTTAATTGGTGCATATACTCCATCATTTTGTGTGGATAGAGCCCCAATTAGTGCGGATGCTTCATCAATTAGTGTGGATAGAGCCCTAATTAGTGCGGATGTTCTTAAATACACATAATTTCTCGAAAAATCAAATAATTTTCAAATGAATGATAAGATAAGGGGGATGGGATATGTTAATGACAAACATTATTGAGGAGCATGCTTCAAAACAACCTTCCAAAGAAGCGATTGTTTTTGAGAACAAGACCATGACGTTCGGGGAATTGTTTGAAAATGCGAAAAAGGTTGCGGCCTATTTGCAACACAAGGGGTACAAAAAGGGAGATATAATTGCTCAATTCATGCTGAACACCGATTTATTTTTGCCTGTCTATTTAGGCGTCAAATTAGCAGGATTAACCGTTATGCCGGTGAATACGAAACTAGCCCCTCCTGAAGTAGACTACATTTTCCAACATTCGGAAGCAAAGGTGTTATTTTATGATGAAAAAATCGAAGAAATCATCAAACCGACAACTCATACTTTTGACCAAGTCATTTCCACATCGAAAATTTTAGAAATTCTTCATGGAAATCAAACCGATTTTACAAAAGTGCCAATTGAACAGGATCAAACCGCCGTTGTTATGTATACATCGGGAACAACGGGAAAGCCAAAGGGAGTCATGTTATCCCACTATAATATGATTGAAACGGCAAAAATTTGGTCGGATTCGATGAACATTACAAATCAAGATCGGACTTATATTTGCACGCCACTTTTCCACTGTGCAGGTCTTCATGTATTTGCCATGCCGACATTATACAAAGGAGGAACCGTTGTCATAGAGGAAGCCTTTTCACCAGACAGGACATTAAAGAATCTTGAAAAAACGGAAGCGACGATTTTTTTCGGCGTGCCGGCAATGTATACCATCATCTTAAATAAACCGGAAATCAGACAATATAATTTTCAAAATTTACGATTATTCTGCTATGGCGCTGCACCAATGCCTTATGAACTTGTGAAGAAATTAAAAGATACGTTCCCAAAGGTAAAAGTACAAAATTTGTATGGACAAACAGAAAATACCCCTGCAGCCTCTTCCCTTACCGATGAATATGCGCTCGAAAAAATCGGTTCAGTTGGAAAGCCGCTCAAAAATACACAAATCAAATTGGTGGATGCAAATGGGGAAGAAGTGCCGGTTGGGGAAGTAGGCGAAATTTGCGTGAAAGGTCCGCAGGTGATGAAAGGTTATTTAAAAAATCCGGAAGAAACGGCGAGAACGATTCAAGATGGCTGGTTATATTCAGGCGATTTAGGAAAGTTCGATGAAGAAGGATTTTTATACATCGTCGACCGAAAAAAGGACATGATTATCCGCGGGGGAGAAAATATTTACCCTGTAGAAGTGGAAGAAGTGCTGTATCAAATCCCTGAAATATTAGAAGCGGCGGTTGTCGGTGTTCCTCATGAAGTGTATGGGGAAGTGCCAAAAGCGTATGTAGTATTTAAAGAAGGAAAATCCCTGACATCTGAAGAAATTATTAACTATTGCTTCACTAAACTTGCCAAATATAAAGTGCCGGTGGAAATTGAAGAATTAAAGCAGCTTCCACGGAATGCATCAGGGAAAGTCTTGAAACATACGCTACGTCCGAAAAAAGAAACCGTATAGAAAGAAGGGGAAATATGGGAAATGTTTACTTAGTGGATGGTGCAAGAACAGCTTTCACATCTTTTGGAGGAACTTTCGCCAATACAAATGCAGTTGCATTAGGAGCAGCTACGGCAATAGAGGCGATGAAACGTTCAAAAGTATTGCCTGAACAAATTGACCATGTGATTTATGGAAATGTCATTGCTACAAGCGGAAATGCCGCATACTTAGCGCGCCATATCGGACTTCACGCAGGCGTGCCAAAGGAAGTGCCGGCTTTGACGTTGAATCGCCTGTGCGGTTCCGGCATGCAATCCATTGTAACAGCCGCTCAATCGATTTTATTGGGCGAAGGGGATGTGATTTTAGCTGGCGGGGCAGAAAATATGTCCCAATCGCCTTTCTCTAATTTTGATGTGCGCTTTAAAGGAATGAAATCAGGAAACTTGCAATTTACCGATATGCTACAAGCAACTCTTTTTGATGAATATACGGGTATAGGAATGGGTATCACCGCGGAAAATCTGGCTGAACAATACGGGCTTTCAAGGGAAGAACAAGACGAGTTTGCCCTGCTTTCTCATCAGCGCGCTGCCAACGCCCGGGAGAAAGGCCTTTTTAAAGAAGAGATTGTGCCGGTAAAAATTCAAACAAGAAAAGAAGAAACGATCATTGAAGTGGATGAACATATCAAAGCTGATACGACCATCGAAGCGTTAAGCAAATTAAAGCCGGTGTTTAAACAAGGTGGGACAGTTACAGCAGGGAACGCTTCCGGCATCAATGACGGCGCAGCATCGGTCATTGTGGCAAGCGAAAAAGCAGTTAATGAAAATGGTCTTTCGCCTCTTGCAAGAATTGTTTCTTGGGGCATTCAAGGGGTGGACCCATCCATTATGGGCATCGGTCCTGTACCAGCCATCAAACAGGCGTTGGAAAGAGCGAATCTTGCCCTAGATGATATCGATTTAATAGAAATCAACGAGGCCTTTGCCGCCCAATATTTAGCTGTTGAAAAGGAATTGGGATTGAATCGGGAAATCACCAATGTCAACGGCGGCGCCATTGCGTTAGGACATCCTGTCGGAGCAAGCGGCACGCGCCTTGTATTGACTTGCGCCTATGAATTAAAACGCCGGGGCGGAAAATATGGACTTGCCAGCTTATGCATCGGCGGCGGACAGGGGATTGCAATGGTAATTGAAAGAGTGTAATTCATGTTAGGCAGCAGAATAATAACCTGTTGCCTTTTTTGTTTTCAAATACTTCATAACACTATGTTGGTCAATTTTTTAAAAGTGAACACTGTTTACTCTTTGCGTGAATTTTTATAAAATTTAAATAAAAAGGGGGGGTTTGATGCTTAAAGTGGAAAAAAATGAAGGGTACTCCTTTGATGAATTTTTGAAAAAACGTGCTCAATTAAATGATTTGGATAATCCATTTTTGCTGCAAGTGTTAAAAGAATTGGCAGGAGACGGTTATGGAAAGTTGATTGCAGCATTAAAACCCTTTAGTAAGAAAGTTGCTTATCGGTGGCGCCCATTGATTTCTGAATATGCCCGACCTGAAAATCATCCGAAAATTCGGCATTTTGATGCTTTTAATCACCGTATCGATCGAATCATACAACCACAAGAAGCAGTGCAAGTGACAAAAGAAGTTTTTCAAGAAGCCCTTTTTTCTGTTAAAAATTTGCCATATGAGGGGATTTGCAAACGTTATTTGTTGCAAAGCAACGGGGAAGCAGCCATTTCGTGCCCGCTTGTTTGTACAGATGGTTTAATTGCACTGATTGAAGCCTATTATGATGAGGTCCCGGATGCAGTTCGGGAAATACATCGCCATGCCAAAGAAGGAATAAACGGCGATTTTGCAATAGGAGCACAATTTATGACAGAAATGCAGGGTGGATCCGATATACCTGCCAATGTGCTAAATGCTGTGCCTGATGGAAATGTGTACAGGCTGTATGGGCATAAATATTTCTGTTCAGCTGTACATGCGGATTATGCTGTTGTAACTGCACGAATTGAAGATACAGATGACATTGCTGTATTTATAGTACCTTCATGGCTTCCTGAGAATAAAAAGAAAGAAATCCGCAATCACTATGAAATCAATCGATTGAAATGGAAACTCGGAACTTGTGAATTGCCTTCTGGTGAAATTGAATATAAAGGGGCGATTGCCTATCGCATTGGTCCTCAAGATTGTGGGGTTGCCATTGCCGTAAGTATTGTGTTGACAAGATCCCGTCTAGATATTGGATTTGCCAGTGGGGCATTTATGATGCGCGCTGCAAGAGAAGCAAAACTTTATGCCAGCTTTCGGGAAGTATTTGATCGAAAAATTGACCAGTTTCCGATGGCAGCTGCCCAGCTCGCAGATTTGGAATACGCGGCAAAAAGAACTGTCGCAACGGCTTTTCATATATATAAAAAATTTGCAAATCCAAGCGGTGATCCATTAGATAACTTTGCATTGCGCGAATTGATTTTGCTGCAAAAAATTTACACTTCCAAAGAAGCGGTTGAAAATCTGAGATTAGCAATCTCTCTTTTTGGCGGAAATGGGGCCATTGAAGATTTTAATGATATCGCCCGCTTATTTAGAGACAGCATAGTTAACGAATTATGGGAAGGCCCAAGAAATGTATTATTATCACAAATTTATCGCGATTTACAAAAGTCTAAATGGCCTTTAACAATTGTATTGCAGGAAATGTTCCCGCATTTATCCATTAAAGAAATAAGAAGATATGCGGAGGAAATTTCCTCGATTATGCAAATAAATTTAGTAGATTTACCGAATAAGGATAATATGCGTGCTGCCCGCAGATGGGAAGCTTTATGGGAAGAATTGTTTGTTTCATATCAAGAATTTATTACGAAACGGTTTGAACATTTGCCTATTTTATAATGATCTACTTTATAAAAAGGGGATGGGAGTATGAATATCGGTCAAATTTTAGCCAGCCGTTCAATATTGCAAGGAGAAAAAGTAGGGTTTATCCGCAATGATGTGCAACTGACTTTTCATGAGATGAATGAAAGAGCAAATAGCTTTGCACAGTTTTTACAACAAGAGGGAATTAAAGCAGGAGATAAAATTGCACTGCTATGCAAAAATAATGAGCATGTTGTGGCAGCATTTTTTTGTGCGGCAAAAATTGGGGTTGTGACAGTTGTTTTAAATTATCGTTTACATACAGAAGAATTGCAATACATTATCACCCATAGTGATGCTAAATTATTAGTGTATGATGAAGTATTTGAAGAAACGGCAAAACAATTGCCTGTTGCTGCAATCGGCACAAATAAGCTAATAGACATTTATAAGCAAAAAGCCGCTGAGCCGCAATATGTGACCCATGACAATGAGCCAATCTTAATGATGTACACATCAGGGACAACTGGCAAACCTAAAGGAGCTTTAATATCCCACAATAATTTACAAGCGGCATCCATCGGGCTTACTCATACAATTGATTGGTGGGAGCAAGATCGCTTCTTGATGGTTGCACCGTTCTTCCATATAGGGGGATTTGCACCGCTCATCACAAATGTTCATGTTGGTGCCACGATGATATTGATGGAAGATTTCCATCCGGTTGAAGCTTGGAAAGCAATTGAACGCCATCAAATTACGACAATGATGAGTGTACCGGCGATGCTGGCATTTATGCTCAAAACCTATCCTTCTGTCAAAACAGATATTTCAAGTATTCGAAATATTTCATGCGGCGCCTCGGCTGTACCTGCGCCATTGATTCTTGGCTTCAGACAACTTGGCATACCAATACAGCAAGTATACGGAATGACAGAATTCACTGGTGCGATTACCTTTTGGAAGGAATCTCAAAATAAAGACAAATATAAATCGATGGGAAAACCTGTTATGCAGGCTGGTTTGCGTATTGTCGATATTGAAACAAAAGAGGCGGTTCAGCAAGGGAAAATTGGTGAAATCGTATTAAGTGGTCCCCAAGTGTTTGTCGGATATTATAAAGATGAAGAAAGTTATAAGAAAACGGTACAGAATGGCGAATTATATACGGGAGATGTTGGCTACATCGACGAAGAAGGATTCCTTTATGTAGTGGACCGATTAAAAGATATGATTATCAGCGGCGGTGAAAATATTTATCCAGCAGAGATTGAAGCGGTGATTTCGGAACATCCAGCAGTACAAGAAGTAGCAGTTGTTGGTAAGCCGGATGAAAAATGGGGAGAAGTGCCAAGGGCTTTTATAGTGAAAAAAGAAGGCGCGGAAGTTACAGAGGAGGAGATCATCGCATTCACGAAAGAACATTTGGCATCTTTCAAAACCGTGAAGGAAGTGGTCTTTCTTAATCAGCTGCCACGCAATGCAGTCGGCAAAATTATAAAGTCAAAATTCGCAGAAGAAAAAAATCCGGTTTAATAATGTTGAGGCTGGGACATAAACCAAAAATTATAGGGGTAGCTGAAAGAGTTTTGATAAAAAATTGATATAACTAAAAATTGATTGGAGTGACGGGGCGACTCCTGAGACGAGCCCTCTCGAGACACCGCAGGAGCGAAGGAATGAATCAGAGGAGGCTCGAGCCGGGCCCGCGGAAAGCGTCCCCGGAACGGAAATCAATTTTAATAACATATCAAAAAAACATCATTTTCTCCTTGGAGAAAATGATGTTTTTTTAGATTTGTCCCAGCCTCATCTTTTATATTCGGTTTTTTAAATTGGCAATATAGTAGTCGGCCAATTTTTGAATCGTCGCGATTTTCGCTTCCGTGTCGCGCGGTACTTTTTTGTATGAAATAATGAGCCCGTTCAGGGTGGAAAACAACAATTGGGCCTCGATTTTTGCATTTGGTCCGGATATTTTTTCTTCCAATAATTGAAGAAATTTATTAATTTCATTTGAAATAGGGATGAAGTTTTTGGATGAATCATGTTCAAGAGAAAAATACGACATCATTTCAAACAGTGCCGATGAAAACATATAGCGCAAATATTCATGCACAAAATCTTCTAAACGGTCAATCGTTTTTAAACGCTCTAATAAATCTTGGCAGGCTGATTGCAAAGCAGCGTAATACAAATCTTCTTGCGTATGAAAGTATTTGTAAATGAGAGAAGGTGAAATGCCGGCTTCTTTAGCAATTTGTCGAATGGTTACGTTTTTAAAAGAGTTTTTACTGAACAGCATACTGGCAACTTCCAGAATATGTTGTTTTGAACGTTCACCTTTTGTCCTCATAGTGCCTCCTTGGCGAAATTCTAATTTTATACATTATAACATAATGAAAATTCATAAAATCGAAAGCACCTGCAAAAAGATTTAGGGAAGGTGAATTTTTGATGAGTTACTTAGAAAAGCTTATTTATTTTGCCCAAAATCAAATTCCAAGCTGCAGTGCGGCACAGATGATTGGTTATCGAGTATTGGAAGCAGAAAAAGGGAGAGTCGTTGTGGGATTGGAAAAAACGGAGAATTTTCATAATCCGATTGGAACCGTTCACGGAGGAATCATTAGCCTTATTGCAGATGCTGCGATGGGATATGCTTTTTCAACCACTTTGGCAGAGGATGAAATCTCCACAACGGTCGAACTAAAAATCAACTTTTTAAAAGCCCCGACCAGTCAAGCATTAAGAGCTGAGAGTAAAATAATCAAGCGAGGATCAACACTTGGTTTGTTGGAATGCAGCGTCATAGATGAAGAGGGAAAATTGATTGCATACGCGACGAGTACATGCATCGTATTGAAAAAGAAACAATAAAGGCCATTATAAATGCAGCCTTGTATTCTTTAAAGTTGCATTTTTTTGTAATATTGAAATTTTTACAATATATAGTAAAATCCCATTATAAATTTTAATTTTGGAGTGGTTCTATGAAAAAAGTTTTGCTAATGCCTCATGATAAAAAATATGCAAAATCTATTTCATCTCTTTCATCACAGCCCCAAGTACGTGAACCATTAGGGCTGTCTGAAGAACAAACTTCTGTTGAAGGCACAATTCAATTTATTGAATTTATAAAAGAGCAAGAAAAACTAGGAAAACAATATTCAAGAGTCATCTTCAACGAAAATAAAGAGTTGATTGGAATCATCACATTGAAAGATATTGATAAAAACTCGAAAACTTGTGAAATTGGTACTTGGATAGGTTATCCATATTGGGGGAAAGGATACAACGAATTGGCAAAAAAGGAAATGCTCTACAAGGCTTTTACTGAGTTGGATTTACAATATGTGTTTGTGGCAGTGAAAAAATCAAATATTCGTTCTCAAAAAGCTCAAGCAAAATTGCCGTATATTCGAATGAATGTTCAACATGAGTTTCCGGAAAAATACAAGAAAGTGCAAGAACAATTAAAAGTTCCATGTCTTTTAAATGTAATAGAAAGAAATACATTTTTAAAATGGTATTCAGAACAAAAGAAAATTTCATAGAACATAAAAAGGATAGATGCAAACAGGTAATTTCCTGTTGGTCTATCTTTTTTATTTTTAATATGATTAATGACCTGCAATATGTTGGCTGGGATAGTCAAAGTGGGAAATTTACCATCAAGATTTATATGTGGAAAAGAATCGAAAAACGAAACAGCTAATTCAAAATTCCTTTTTGAAGTTATTGGAGAAAAAATCTTTTGAAACTATTACAGTAGGGAAAATTGCAAAAGAAGCCGATATCAATCGAGGTACTTTTTCTTTGCATTATAAAGATAAATATGATTTGCAAGAGAAAATGGAAGAAGAGCTGTTTTCAAAATTAGGTGATTATATCGATCAGTTGCAAGCACGCTATACATCCACCATTACTTTTGAAAAAGAGCAAGAGATGTTATTTCGCTTTTTTTGAAGACTATTCCAATGTTTTAAAAATCTTTTTAAGTGTTCATGGAAGTACGGAGTTTCATTTTCGCATGCAGGATGCCTTTATTAAAAAATTACAGAAGAACTTGGAAAAAATGAACATTTCACTAAAAATCTAAAAGTGCCTATTGATTATTTTTGATCCTTCATTACGGCGGCCTTTTTAGGGTTGATAGAACAATGGATTCAAAACGGCATGGATAAAACACCTGAAGAAATGACGGCTATGTATGTGGAGATTATTTCATTTATTATAAATCCATAATTCCCCTAATTGAAACTTTTTGGACATTGAATCGTATGATTAAGAGGAAATTTGCAAATAAGGAGGAGTTTAAATGTCATTTTTTAATAAAATGCTTGCATCTTTAGGAATTGGTTCTGCCAAAGTAGATACGCAGCTGGAGAAATCTTCTTACAGTGCCGGCGAGACAGTTCGCGGCGAAGTGGAAGTGTATGGGGGAAATGTTGAGCAACGGATTCATACAATTTACTTTACTTTATACACGACGTATATTAAAGAAATCGATGACCGGAAAGTGACAGTTCCATATGCTTTCTATAAATTTAAAATAAGCGATCCGTTTACAATTCAAGCAAATGAAGTAAAAATCATCCCATTTTCTTTTAAACTGCCTGTAGATACGCCTCTTACAATTGGAAGCACAAGAGTATGGGTGAAAACGGAATTAGATATACAAAGCGGCGTTGATTCAACGGATAAAGACTATATGGAAGTGCGCCCGTCAAGGTTGGCATCCAGAGTTTTGGAAGCTGTACAAAATTTAGGTTTCCGTCTTCGAAAAGCGGAAAATGAGCAAGTGTCTTTACGTTATCGAAGAAATTATCCATTTATTCAAGAATTTGAATTTGTGCCGATTTCCGGTCCTTTCCGCGGCCGATTGGATGAGTTGGAAATCGCCTTTTTAGCTCAACAGGAAGGAGCAGTGGAGTTATTATTGGAAGTGGATCGGAAAGCTCGGGGGCTTGGCGGTTTGTTTGCGGAAATGTTGGATATCGATGAAAGCCTCGTTCGTGTGACGATCACTGAAGCGGATTATAACCGGGTAGAAGATAAACTTCAGCAAATCATTTCAAGATATGTGTAAGAAACCGTGAAAAGGGTGAATGGAAAAACTCATTCGCTCTTTTTGTATGGATTTTAGCTATTCGCTGATGTCCTCTGAGAATATCGGAAAATCGCCAGTTTAGGGAAAATAATCGCCTTAAAGGGAAACATAATCGTCAGAATGGATAAAATAGTCGCCAAGCAATAAATGGCGCCAATTAAGAAAAAGCAGGGGCTGGGACATAAACAAAAAATTATAGGGGTAGCTGAAAGAGTTTTGATAACTAAAAATTGATTGGAATGACGGGGCGAGTTCCTGTCGCGCACGCTTAGTGGCAAAGCAAAGTTTTCCTGCGACGAGCCCTCTCTAGACCACGAGGAGCGAAGGAATGACTCAGAGGAGGGCCTGCGGAAAGCGTCCCCGGAACGGAAATCAATTTTTAATAACATATCAAAAAAAACATCATTTTCTCTTTGGAGAAAGTGATGTTTTTTAAATAGAGCATGTCCTGCTTGCGATTCCATTATGCTAATTTTTTCTCATCGATTGCAATGAGTTGCAAATTTTTTAAATCTAATAGAAACTCTCCGGATTTTAATATATCTAGCCCAATCAATCCCTGAATATTAAATCCCCTTAAAGTGCCAAAATCAATGGGTACTTCTCGGAAGATTTTTTCTCCGATTTTTATATAATCGATATTTTTTGAAAAACTATATTCCGCCCCGCCGATTCCTGAATGGCAAATTAAAGGGTCTCCATTTTCAAAGGCAATTCCTAAGTCTTCAACTGAATCGATATCGATGAAAGAATGGGAGGCCCCTGAATCGATGGCAACACGATTCAAATATTTTCTTTTTCCTTTATAGCAAATTTCAATAGTTGAAAGCAGCAAACCGTCTTCGAAAATTAATTGCATATTAAGCCCCCATACCCTTTTTATCCCATCTTATTTCAGAAATTGATAAATTATTCAAATTGGTGGGATTTTCCTTTATCTCTGCTGCGCAATAGATACCCAATAAAAACAACAATAAAAATTAATAATAATTGGAATAAAATGATAGGCAATGGATTTGTTAAATAAGGCTGCACATAAGCATCTTTTATCATCATTTTTGAAGCAGTCCATGCAAGTACGGCTGCGCCTAAATAAATGAAGAGCGGAAATCTTTCGATGATGCCAATGACAATGGTGCTTCCCCACACAATAATTGGAATGGAGATGAAAAGACCAATTGCCACCAACAGCATGTTTCCGGAAGAAGCGCCAGCAACGGCCATAATATTGTCAATGCCCATTAAAAAATCGGCAAGCATGATTGTCCAAACGGCACCCAAAAAGGATTTTGCAGATGGTCGGATATCGTTGCTTTCTTCTGTCGCCAGCAGTTTCAAAGCGATATAGACCAATAAAACGCCGCCAATGAAGAGTAAACCATCAATTTCCAATAATTTTACCGCCATTATTGTAAAGAGAATGCGCATGAAAATGGCAGCAAGCGTTCCAACCACAATAACCTTTTTTTGTTGCTTAGTTGGCAAATTTTTTGCTACCATTCCGATTAATAAAGCATTATCTCCTGCAAGAACAAGATCGATAAAAATGATGGACAAAAGTGCTGTAAAAAATTCGAAAGACATCATTTCCATATATACTTCTCCTATTCTTTCTGTTTTTTTGGAAAGTATATGAACGAGTTTCCATATTAAGAAATAAAGCGGCTGCTATTTTTATTGACATGACTTAGCGCATTTCATATAATTTACAGAGAAAATGTCAAAATGGATAAAATTTGAACACGATGAAGGAGAAAGTACGTTTTTGCTGAGTGTAAAGAGAGAGATTCCCTGGGCTGAAAGAATCTCCACTGCGGCAATTGCGGAAAGCTACTCCTGAGTGCAGCTAATCCCTGCCGTTCACTAACGTTACAGTGGCTAAAGTGACAGTTTCTAATGGCTAATAGACAAATTCCTTTTGCCGAAACTTACGGAAACTGTAACGAGGGTGGTACCGCGAATAGTACGTCTTCGTCCCTTACTGGGATGAAGACTTTTTTCATTTTGTCAAACAAAAAATTAATAGGAGGTTAAGCAAAAATGAAAGCAGCAGAAATTCGCCGCAAATTTTTAGATTTCTTTGTCGAAAAAGGCCATGCAGTAGAACCATCAGCTTCATTAATTCCAGTGAATGACCCATCCCTTTTATGGATTAACTCAGGGGTGGCAACGTTAAAAAAATATTTTGATGGCCGTGAAATTCCTGCAAATCCACGTATTACAAATGCTCAAAAATCCATTCGGACAAATGATATTGAAAATGTAGGGAAAACAGCTCGCCACCATACATTCTTTGAAATGTTGGGGAACTTCTCTATCGGGGATTACTTCAAAAGAGAAGCGATTCATTATGCTTGGGAATTTTTAACAGACCCTAAATGGATGGGATTCAATCCTGAATTGCTTTCTGTAACTATCCATCCTGAAGACGAAGAAGCTTATAACATTTGGAAGAATGAAATTGGCTTGCCGGAAGAACGAATCATCCGCATCGAAGGAAACTTCTGGGATATTGGGGAAGGTCCATCCGGTCCAAACTCAGAAATTTTCTATGATCGAGGCCCAGAATATGGAAATGATCCAAATGACCCAGAGTTGTTCCCAGGTGGAGAAAACGAACGCTACTTAGAAATTTGGAACTTGGTGTTCTCTCAATTCAACCATAATCCAGACGGTACTTATACGCCGCTGCCAAAACAAAACATCGATACAGGTATGGGTCTTGAGCGGATGGCTTCCGTTGTGCAAAATGTACCAACAAACTTTGATACAGATTTATTCATGCCGATTATTGAAAAAGTTGAGGAATTTGCAAATCGCCGATATAAACGTCCTGGTGAAATTGATCTAAAAGAAATTTTCAATAATAAAGAAGACATCAATACACCGTTTAAAGTGATTGCAGACCATATCCGTACAGTAGCATTTGCCATTGGTGACGGTGCGCTTCCATCCAATGAAGGACGCGGGTATGTAATCCGCCGTTTATTGCGTCGCGCAGTAAGATATGCAAAACAAATCGGCATTGAAAAACCATTTATGTATGAACTTGTTCCAACTGTTGGCGAAATTATGAAAGACTTCTATCCGGAAGTAAGCGAAAAATGTGAATTTATTCAACGGGTTGTAAAAAATGAAGAAATTCGTTTCTTAGAGACACTTGATGCCGGTCTTGAAATTTTGAACGAAGTTGTTGAACGGGAGAAAAAATTAGGACTTACTGAAATTCCAGGCGAAGATGTATTCCGTTTATATGATACGTACGGCTTCCCTGTTGAATTAACGGAAGAATATGCTGCTGAACATGGCATGACGGTTGACTATGAAGGTTTCGAAAGAGAAATGGAAAAACAACGGGAGCGTGCGAGAAATGCCCGTGTGGATGTTGATTCCATGCAAGTGCAAAATGAAGTGTTGACAAACTTAAAAGTGCCTTCTGTCTTTGTTGGTTATGAAGTGGAAGAAAGCGATACGAAAGTTGCTGCCATTGTATCAAACGGCGAGCTTGTAGATTTGGCTTCAGAAGGCGAAGAAGTGCTAGTGATTTTGGCTGAAACACCTTTCTATGCAGAAATGGGTGGTCAAATTGCGGATAAAGGTGTAATTGAAGGCGATACATTTAGAGCTGTTGTAAAAGATGTACAAGTTGCACCAAACGGCCAGCATCTTCATACAGTTGTGGTTGAATCCGGTGAAATGCGTCTTGACGATCCAGTGAAAGCTGTGGTGAATAAAGAAGAACGCAAGCTTATCGTGAAAAACCATACAGCGACTCACCTTCTACACCGGGCATTAAAAGACGTGCTAGGTGAACACGTTAACCAAGCAGGTTCATATGTAGGACCAGACCGTTTGCGTTTTGACTTTACTCACTTTGGACAAGCATCTAAAGAAGAACTTGAACAAATTGAGCGCATCGTGAACGAAAAAATTTGGGAAGATATTGAAGTGGTTATCGAAGAAATGCCGATTGATGAAGCAAAAGCAATGGGTGCGATGGCGCTATTCGGCGAAAAATACGGCGATATTGTACGCGTCGTACAAGTCAGCGATTATTCCATCGAGCTTTGTGGTGGTCTGCATGTAAACCGCACATCTGAAATTGGATTGTTTAAAATCGTTTCAGAAGGCGGAATTGGTGCTGGCGTAAGACGTATTGAGGCTGTGACTGGCAAAGGCGCTTATTTGGCAGTGAAAGAAGAAGAAAGAATCTTGCATGAGGCAGCCGCTCAATTTAAAGCAAATCCAAAAGATTTAGTAATGCGAATTCATGGATTGCAAGCTGAATATAAAGAATTGCAACGCGAAAATGATTCGCTATCCCAAAAATTGGCGAACCTTGAAGCGGCAAGCGTTCTCGATGCAGCGCAAAAAATTGGCGAAATCACTGTATTATCTACACGGGTAGAAGCAAAAGATAATAATCAACTTCGTCAAATGATGGATGACTTAAAAGCGAAGTTGGAGAAAGCAGTTATCGTCCTCGGAGCTGTTAGCGATGGCAAAGTAATGCTTTGCGCAGGGGTGACAAAAGATATTGCTGGAAAAGAATATCATGCAGGCAATATCGTAAAATCCGTTGCAGAACAATGCGGAGGAAAAGGCGGCGGACGTCCTGACATGGCGATGGCAGGTGCAAAAGATGCATCTAAACTAGATGAAGCTCTTCAATCTGTATATAATTTTGTAAAATCTCTATAAAAACTGGGGAACAAATCTATTTCGCTGACCCGTTGAATCAGTTATAATAGAGAAAATGGAGCGAGAATTTCCAACTCCTGATTTCTGAAAGCGAGGTGCTGGTCTTGAATTCGTTCGATCAAACGATGAAATTTAGTTTTCCAGAAGAATCAATGGAAGAAGAAGTCAAGCAAGTTATGCTGAAAGTGTACTCTGCATTACAGGAAAAAGGATATAATCCAACAAACCAAATTGTAGGGTACTTATTATCTGGTGATCCGGCATACATTCCTCGCCATCAAGATGCACGAAATTTAATTCGCAAACTTGAACGGGATGAAATTTTAGAAGAGCTTGTGAAATTCTACATTAGACATCATCAAGAGGAATAATCAATGAGAGTTATGGGATTAGATGTCGGTACAAAAACGGTTGGCATTGCAATCAGCGATCCATTGGGGTTGACTGCTCAAGGGATCGAAACGATTCATATAGATGAAGAAGCTGGCGAATTCGGTATTGAACGAATTAGAGAGCTTCTCAAAGAATATGGCGTGACGGAGTTTGTCGTAGGGTATCCAAAAAATATGAACAATACGGTGGGGCCCCGCGGCGAAGCTTCAGAAAAATACAAAAAGCTCTTGGAAGAGACGTTCAATTTGCCAGTGACGCTTTGGGATGAACGGTTGACAACGATGGCTGCTGAGCGAATGCTGATTGAAGCCGATGTGAGCCGAAAGAAAAGAAAAAAAGTCATCGACAAGATGGCAGCCGTTATGATTTTGCAAGGTTATTTAGACCGAAAATCATTTCTTAAATAATTAGCCCATGTTGGGTGAATAATATGAATGAAATGATTTGTAAAAATCCTTTAGACAATCGTCGGGGATGATATAGATTTTGCGTATTTTATAGGAAGAGGTGACCATCATGGCACATAACCATGAGTTCGATGAAAATATTATTACAGTCGTTGATGAAGATGGAAATGAGCATTTATGCCAAGTAATCCACACATTTGATTCTGAGAAATTTGGAAAGTCTTACGTATTATATACCTATGTTGGGGCAGAAGAAGATGAAGAAGGCCAAATCGAAATTTTTGCTTCTGCCTTCATTCCAGATGAGGACGGAAAAGATGGAGAATTGCTCCCAATCGAAACCGAAGAAGAATGGGATTTAGTTGAAGAAGTATTAAATAATCTCGAAGAAGAATGGGAGTCAGAAGACGAGGACGAAGAATAAAAAAGGATAAAGTAGGCATTGAATTGCCTACTTTTTTCTTGTGTATGATTATGTCTATTTATTAGGAGGATACGATGGATCAGCAATTTTTCAAATTAGAAACGGAAGATGGAATGAAAACATGCAAAGTGTTGTTTACTTTTGACACTGATGAACATTCTTACTGCATTTATTGCGTTGTGGATGAGGAAGGAAAGGAAAACGGCGAAATTTCGGCAGTGCGGTTTGAGTTGGATGAAAACTTAGAAATGACAAATTTCCAAGAGCTTCAAACCGATGAAGAGTGGGATATGGTGGAAGAAGTTTATAACACCCTTGTGGATACTTTCTCAGGAAAAACTTTTACAGCGATTGACGAAGAAGGAAATGAAGTGGAATGCAAAGTTCTTCATCAATTTGAAATAGAAGAATTTGGAAAGAAATACGTGATTTATACAGTTGATGATGAAGAAAATAGTGAATTTTTTGCTGCAAGCTTTGTAGAATCAGAAGATGGAGAAATTCATGAAATTTTTCCAGTTGAATCTGATGAAGAATGGGAAAAAATTGAGGAAGTTTTTGAGCATTTAAATCAACAGTAAATCGAATTTTTCTGCGGCGCGATTCTTTGGAATTCGCCGCAGGAAAGAATATACATAATTCGATAAAAATGCCAATTATTCGAACCTTTTTTAGCAAAAAACGTACAAATACATAGAATTACCGCAAAACCTATTTGATTATTGTTCATCTATCCAGTAATTTATTATCATATGTAGTGAAATGATAGGGGGTACATATGTGGACCAGGAGATGATGGATAAAATCAAGCAGTTTAAACAGGAAGGAAAAGTAGTTCGCCGAATTGTTGCATGGGTCACAATCATTGTTATCGCACTTGTTTTATTTATTGGCATTTTTGGCGCAATCTATGTGAAAAGTGCCCTTCAGCCGGTTGATTCTGATTCAGATCAACAAATCGAAGTAGAAATTCCTTTAGGTTCAGGGATTACGGCCATTTCCAAAATATTGGAAGAACATGGTATTATTAAAGATGCAAGAATATTTAAATATTATGCCAAATTTAAAAATCAATCCAATTTCCAAGCAGGTAATTATACAATGACGCCAAGCATGACATTAGATGAAATACTCGAAAGCTTAAAAACAGGAAAAGTGTACCGCGAACCTTTAATGGCCATCACGATTCCTGAAGGTTTGACTTTAGAGCAAATTGGAAAAATCGTAGAAAAACATACGAAATATACGAAAGAGCAATTTATGGATAGAGTGAACAGCAAGGAATTCATTGATTACGTGATGAGTACCTACCCAGAATTGGTGACGGATGAAATATTGAATGAAAATATTCGTTATCCACTGGAAGGCTATTTATTCCCGGCAACTTATGCTTTTTACGAAGAAAATGTTTCTTTGGATGACGTTATTCTGCCAATGATTGAAAAAACCAATAGCGTGATTAATGAATATAAATCATTGCTAGCGGAAAGAGAAATGTCTGTACATGAATTATTGACTATCGCTTCCTTGTTGGAAGAAGAAGCCACAGCTAAAACAGATCGGGAAACAATTGCCAGCGTCTTTTACAATCGTATGGAAATCGGCATGCCACTGCAAACGGACCCTAGTGTCTTATATGCGTTAGGCGGGCATAAAGAACGGGTATTATATGAAGATTTAGAAGTGCAAAGCCCTTACAACACGTATATTAATCCAGGATTGCCTCCAGGGCCGATTGCCAATGCGGGAGTTGTTTCCATTGAAGCTGCATTGAATCCTACTGATACCGAATATCTGTATTTCTTGGCTGATCAAGATGGAAACAACCATTTTGCCAAAACTTATGAAGAACATTTGCAAAACAAGAATCTTTATATCAATAATAAAAAATAGACAATTGGAAATAGCAGGTTTAGCCTTTCCGGTTAACACTGCTATTTTCTCGTTTTATTTAAACCTTAATTTCAGCCAAACGTCTGAAATTGAAACTTTTTGAGCGAAAAATAGTAAAGAATGTTCGCTTTCCATAGACTTTCATGTTATGATTAAATGTGATTTTTCCATAGGTCATTGAAAATAAGCCAACTTGTTTGGTTTTTTCTTTTTTATATACAGTTGAGGAGCGAAAACATGAAGTTTTCAGAGGAATTTATGAAATCCTTCATTCAGCCAAGGAATGACTTATTATTAAAAATGGAACAATATGCACAAAATCATCATGTGCCGATTATGCAGCTTGAAGCCATCGAAGTGTTGACGCAGATTTTGCGGATTCAAAAACCGAAAAGGCTGCTTGAAATTGGGACGGCGATTGGCTATTCGGCCATCAGGATTGCAGAAGCAGTACCAGATTGCCATATTGTGACTATTGAAAAAGATGAAGAGCGGATTCAGCTTGCCAAACAGTTTATCGCTGAATCAAATGTCGGAAATCGAATTACGTTGATTGAAGGAGATGCGTTGGAAGTAGATGCATCGGAACTTCTGTCTAATTTTGATGCTGTTTTTATAGATGCTGCAAAAGGACAAAATATGCGTTTCTTTGAAACATACTCTCCCCTTGTGCCATCAGGTGGAGTCATTTATATTGACAATATGTATATGCATGGATTATCGGAACTTCCGATTGAAGAAGTGCCAAGAAATAAGCGTTCGATGATTCGCAAACTAAAAGAATTTACGGAATGGATTGCAAACCATCCCGACTATCAAACAACTTTCGTTCCAGTGGGCGATGGTTTGTTAATTTGTTTAAAGAGGTGAAAGTTTTGAAAAAACCAGAATTGCTCGTGACGCCAAAGTCACTTTCCCATATAAAAGAATTGATTAATGCAGGAGCAGATGCTTTTGTCATTGGTGAACAAAAATTTGGCTTGCGCCTTGCCGGGGAATTTTCCCTTGAGGAAGTAAGAGAAGCGACGGAAATGATTCATCAAGCAGGAAAGAAAGTTTATGTTTCATGCAACGCTTTATTCCATAACGACCGCATTGAAGCATTGGATGAATACTTAAAAGAATTGAAAAAAATCGGTCCGGACGCCATTTTATTTGGAGATCCGGCAGTTGTTATGTCCGTTCGCGAATTTGGCATTGACATCCCACTTCACTGGAATCCTGAAACAACAGCAACAAACTGGTTCCAAGTGAATTATTGGGGAGAAAGAGGGGCAAAACGCTCAGTTCTTGCCCGTGAGTTATCCCTTGATGAAATCTTGGAAATTAAAGAAAACTCAAAATATGAAATTGAAGTGCAAGTGCACGGCATGACTTGCATTTTCCAATCGAAGCGAAAATTGTTAGGTAACTACTTCCTTTATCGCGGTGAAGTGATGGAAGTAGAAAACCGCAAAGAAAATAAAAATATGTTTTTGCACGATAAAGAACGGAACAACCGCTATCCAATCTACGAAGATTTGAACGGCACGCACATTTTCTCGCCGAATGATATTTGCTTAATTGATGAACTAACTGAGTTCTTTGAAGCTGGAATTGATTCTATGAAGATAGATGGCATTTTGCAGACAGAAGAATACATTACTACAGTTACGAAACTCTATCGCCAAGCTATCGATGCGTATTTCGACCAAGGAGAAGACGCATATGATGAAATCAAAGATGATTTATTTGAACAAATCAAAGCCATTCAACCGCCGCTTAGACCATTAGATACAGGATTTATTTATAAGGAAACTGTATATTAAGAAAGGAGGGGTATTATGGTGCTACAATTAATTCAAAATGAAAGCATTCGAGAAACAGTGAACGGCAAACGTGTTATTACGAAAAAACCTGAGTTGCTTGCCCCAGCAGGCAGCCTTGAAAAATTGAAAGTGGCGGTCCATTACGGAGCAGATGCGGTATTTATCGGTGGCCAAGAATTCGGCTTACGTTCCAATGCCGATAACTTTACGATTGAAGAAATGCGAGAAGGCGTGGAGTTTGCGAAAAAATATGGTGCGGTCATTTACGTCACTACAAATATTTACGCTCACAATGAAAATATGTCCGGCCTTGAGGAATATTTGCGCGCTATTGCCGATGTGGGGGTAAAAGGCATTATCGTGGCTGACCCGTTGATTATTGAAACGTGCAAAAAAGTGGCTCCAGAGTTGGAAATCCACCTTTCTACACAGCAATCATTGACGAACTGGAAAGCGGTAAAATTCTGGAAAACTGAAGGGTTGGACCGTGTCGTTTTAGCCCGTGAAGTTGGAGCGGAAGAAATCCGTCTCATCAAAGAAAAAGTAGATATTGAGATTGAAACATTTATCCACGGTGCCATGTGCATCGCTTATTCAGGACGATGTGTTTTATCCAACCATATGACGGCTCGCGATTCAAACCGCGGTGGCTGCTGCCAAAGCTGCCGTTGGGATTATGACTTATATGAAAATGTAGATGGCAAAGAAGTGCCTTTATTTAAAGAAGGCGATGCTCCTTTTGCCATGAGCCCAAAAGATTTAAAATTAATTGAATCTATTCCTCATATGATTGAGCTTGGAATCGATTCTTTGAAAGTAGAAGGGCGTATGAAATCCATCCACTATGTGGCGACAGTAATTTCCGTTTACCGTAAAGTGATTGACAGCTATTGTGCCGATCCGGATAACTTCAAAATTAAACGGGAATGGCTGGAAGAGTTGGATCGTTGTGCTAACCGCGCCACAGCTTCAGCCTTCTTTGAAGGGGAACCAAGCTATAAACAACAAATGTTTGGCTTCCATGCGAAAAAACCGGAATGGGATTTTGCAGGATTTGTTTTGGATTATGATGAAGATACACAAATAGTGACATTGCAGCAGCGCAACTACTTCAAAACGGGAGATACCGTTGAATTCTTTGGACCGGAAATCAATACATTCACGATGACGGTTGGCCAAATGTGGAATGAGGATAATGAACCGATTGAAGTGGCGAACCATCCTCTTCAAATTGTGAAGTTTAAAGTGGAACATCCAATCTACCCATACAATATGATGAGAAGAAGAAATAAAAAATAACGAATTGGCTTGAAACAAAAGGCAATGTGTACTATGATGATTATTGTATTATTTGCATGAATTTAACATTTCCAAACAATCGAATACGTACGATATAAAATTCGGTTATTAGAGGGCGTTCGTTGGTTCTTTGATGAACCAGCGCAACATATGCTTTTCTAATAACCGGGTTTTAACATATATAAGAAAGTTTTTACAAATACAGAAATAATTGTAATATAAAAGTGATGTTGTTTAAGGAGTGAGCGATTTGGCAAATGAAAAACAATACCCTATGACTTTAGCGGGTAAAGAAAAACTGGAAAAAGAATTAGAATATTTGAAAACAGAAAAACGCAAAGAAGTGGTAGAACGCATTAAAGTTGCTCGAGGTTTTGGGGATTTGTCCGAAAACTCAGAGTATGATTCTGCAAAAGAAGAACAAGCTTTTGTGGAAGGACGCATTTCTGCCATTGAAAACATGCTTCGCAATGCAGTCATCATTGAAGAAAACGAAAATGAAGCTGATATTGTGACTTTAGGTAAAGCGGTTACATTTATTGAATTGCCTGATGGGGAAGAAGAAGAATATGTCATCGTTGGTTCTGCAGAAGCGGATCCATTTGAAGGTAAAATTTCAAACGACTCTCCAATTGCCCAAGCCCTTCTTGGCCATAAAGTTGGAGATGTAGTAAAATTCACAACCCCTGGCGGTGAAATGGAAGTTAAAATTGTGAAGATTCGTTCTTCAAATGTTTAATTCATATTACAAAAGTCGGCGAATTTTAGTAAATAAATTTGTCGACTTTTTCGTTTGTAATATTTTATTAACAACTATATTAAAAATTTATTGGAAGCGGGTGCTTTTCTTATTTTATTGGTAAGATGGAATGTAGCAATGGAAGGAGGAATGGAATGGCAAAGGAAGGACAAGAAATCACAAGCCGTAAAATGAAAAGGCATTCGGACAGTAAAAGAAAAATGAATCGAATCCTCAATATATTAATTGCCATTGTTTTTGCGTTAATCGTCATTAATCTTTATTTTATCGTCAAAGATGATGGGAAAAATGAAACGGCAAAAGAGGAAGAAACTGTAGAAGAAACAAAAGATACGGAATCAGAAAAAGAAGCGAGAACGCCAAAAGAAGACAATGAACCAAGTAAATTGGAAGAAAACAAAGAACAAGACAATGTTCAGAAGGACCATTCATCAATTGAAGACAAAAACAATGCTGAGATTATTGTAAGCACATCCACTGATGCAAATGTAGAAAAGGTCATTGTCAATAATAATTGGCAAGTAACGCCAACTCGCCAAACAGGTGAACATATTTCGGCTTTTGAAGAAGGCCATGTGGATTATGAAGAAAAACTAGTTACCATCCGCAATGCGGTGGAGTTGCCGGAAGATGATATCATCTATTGGTCTGTAAGAAATGATGGAACAGGAAAAGGCGCTATTTCCGTTGTTTCATCGAAGGATCAATCGAAAAAATACCGCGTTCATATCAAATGGATTGACAACTCTGGATGGATTCCAATTAAAGTGGAAGTGCTGAAAGAAATTCCAAAGAATTGACCTTTCCCTTCTTTTTCGGTAATTTGTAATAGACGTTATTTAGAGGAGGAAAAAGTATGAAAATAGCAGTCATAGGCGCGATGGAGGAAGAGGTAGAATTGTTAAGAGATGCTTTGGAAAACAAAGCGGTGACGACGATTGCTGGCTGCGAATATACTACAGGTACATATAGCGGCAAAGAAGTCGTACTATTAAAAAGCGGAATCGGCAAAGTGAACGCAGCGATGTCGACAACTATTCTTTTGCATCAATACAAACCGGATGTCGTGATTAATACAGGTTCTGCTGGGGGATATGATCCAGAGTTGGAAGTAGGCTCAGTAGTCATTTCCGATGAAGTGCGTCACCACGATGTAGATTGCACAGTTTTTGGCTATGAAATGGGGCAAGTGCCACGGATGCCTGCTGCTTTTAAAGCCGATGAGAAGCTCATGAAATTGGCCATTGAAGCGGTGGAAGAAATCGGGGAGCACAAATATGGCGTTGGGCTCATTTGTTCCGGCGATTCCTTTATGAGCGACCCAGAGAGGGTAGAAGCAGTGCGAAACCATTTCCCGCAAATGAAAGCATGTGAAATGGAAGCTGCTAGTGTGGCGCAAGTATGCCATCATTTCGGAACTCCTTTTGTGGTGATTCGCGCATTATCGGACATTGCCGGCAAGGAGTCGAACATTAGCTTTGATGAATTCTTGCCTTTAGCGGCAAAACATTCAACGGAAATTGTTTTAAAAACAATTGAAAAATTATAGGCTAGATAAAGTCTTGACGGTGTCAATTGGGAAAAAGTAATATATAGGTAGCGGGATATTTTAGAGGAGGTTTAGTTATGGAATTAACATTAATGTTAGTTTCTGTTACGATTACTGCTCTTGTAGGTCTGATCGCATATTTCGGTGCAAGCAGTGATTTAGCAAAATTTAAGAAATAATTATTCATTAGCTCGTTTAAATGTTTATTTAAATGAGCTTTTCTTTTTTTATAAAAAAATGAGCCGCTCGTATCATGAGGCGGCTCAATCTTTTTCTTTTTTTTCCCGTTCCCTCTCTCTTTCGTTTTGATGATGTTTAAACTGTTGATACAATTTCACAAGGGCTCTTTTTTCAATGCGGGATACATAGCTTCTTGAAATATTTAATTTTTTGGCGATTTCCTTTTGGGTGAGCGGCTCTTCATTGTTTAATCCATATCGGTAAATGATAATCTCTAATTCTCTAGGTTCCAACGCGCTTAAATAAGAGTATAGCTGATCGAAGCTTTCTTTTTGTTCAATTTTTTCGATGGCCGGCTTTTCATCCAGCTGTAAAATATCCCGGATTTGCAATGATTGTCCTTCTTTATCGACACCAATTGGTTCAAATAAAGAAACGTCTTTTTGCACCTTTTTTTGCGCTCTTAAATGCATGAGGATTTCGTTCTCGATACATCTAGCTGCATATGTGGCAAGGCGGGTCTTTTTATCCGGTGTATAGCTGCTAACCGCTTTCATTAACCCGATGGTTCCAATAGAAATATAATCGTCCAATTGTTCATGGGGTGGATGAAATTTTTTGACGACGTGCGCAACGAGCCTCATATTGCGTTCGATTAAATCGAGCCTTGCTTGTTCATCGCCGGCTAAAAATCGTTCAATGGCCTCAGCTTCTTCTTCGGATGTGAACGGTTTATGAAATGCCTGCCCTTTAAGGTATCCTAGAAAGGCGGGTATGTCTAGCCAGAACTGGATCAATGATGCAAATATACCGCCCAAAGAGCACATCCTTTCCGCTTTTTTCGACATTATATGAATTATATTATGCTAACATGCGTGATATCGATTATTTTGTAGAAAAAAGCAAATGAAATGATGCTTTAATAAAATATAAAGATTTGATAGTTTTGAAAAAGGTTCAAATGTTGTACTATTATTTGAGGGCAACATGCTTAGGATGCGTTGGCTACATAGGTTTTGAATTGAAGGTTATGCTATAATGGAATATAAAATTTTGTAAAAGGGGAAGAAATGGGTTTTGTACAAGTTATTTTTGCCAAATGAATTTGTAATCTCTGTGTTTGAAATTACGCCAGACAAATTAAAACAGCGGGGAATACGCGGTATAATTACCGATTTAGATAATACGTTAATAGAATGGAATCGTGCGGATGCAACGGATGAGATTGTCGAATGGCTGCGAATGTTAAAAGATGCTGGTATTCGGGTTGTTATTGCCTCCAATAACAGTGAGGCGCGGGTCAAGCGATTTGCAGAGCCGCTTGGAATTCCGTATGTATATCGGGCAAAAAAACCTCTTGGATATGCTTATAAAGCGGCGCTAGAAAAATTGGAGTTAAGTAAAAATGAAGTCGCGATGATAGGCGATCAATTGCTGACAGATATTTTGGGTGCAAAAAGGCTCAATCTCTATACTTTTTTAGTTCGGCCTGTAGCAGAGTCGGACGGCTTTGTTACGCGTTTTAACCGTTTTGTGGAACGGCGTGTATTCAAAGTTTTAAAACGAAAAGGAATAACGATGTGGGAGGAAAGATGATGACTGAAATGCCAACTTGCATTGGCTGCGGTGTTAAAATCCAGACGGAAAATCCGGACATGCCCGGCTATGCACCGCCAAAATCATTAGAAAAAGAACAAGTTATTTGCCAAAGATGCTTCCGTTTGAAGCATTATAATGAAATTCAGCCGGTTCGCTTAACGGATGATGATTTTTTGAGAATTTTAAACGGCATAAGCGAACATGATGGACTCATTGTGAAAATCGTCGACATTTTTGATTTTAATGGAAGCTTTATTCCAGGCATCCATCGTTTTGTTGGAAAAAATCCGGTATTGCTCGTTGCGAATAAATCGGATTTATTGCCGAAATCGGTGAAACGGGAAAAAGTGATCCGATGGTTGAAGCGGGCTTGCAGGGATTATGGCTTATTCCCAATCGATGTGAAGCTGGTGAGCGCCCATAAAGGCTATGGAATGAATGAAGTTATTGAAACCATTGAGAAGTACCGCGATGGAAAAGACGTTTTTGTAGTAGGATGTACAAATGTCGGAAAATCTACCTTCATCAATCAAATTATCAAACGGGTGACAGGTGAAGGGAATTTGATTACCACTTCCCACTTCCCTGGCACAACGCTGGATATGATTGAAATTCCATTGGATGATGGAAGAGCCATTTATGATACTCCTGGGATTATCAACCATCACCAAATGGCCCACCATATTCATGAGAGCGAATTGAAGTACATCACGCCGAAAAAGGAAATTAAGCCAAAAGTGTATCAATTAAATGACAAGCAAACGTTATTTATTGGCGGGCTTGCCCGATTTGATTATGTGAAAGGAAACCGCAATTCGTATACGATTTATGTATCAAATGACTTGCCAATCCACCGCACAAAGCTGGAAAAAGCGGATTCATTGTATGAAGAACACAAAGGAGAGCTATTGTCTCCACCATCCAAAGAATTTTTGGAGTTTTTGCCGGAGTTTGTTCGCCATGAATTTTCCATTAAGGAAGGAAAAACGGATATTGTCATTTCCGGACTTGGATGGATTACGGTGCAGCAGCCGAATGCCGTTGTTGCTTGCTATGCGCCTAAAGGGGTAGAAGTGTTTGTTCGTCCTTCGTTAATTTAAAAGAGAAGAGGGGTGGGAAAATGAAGAAATGGTTTGCTGTCATTGGCGATCCAATCGCCCATTCAAAATCGCCTTTTATGCATAATGCATGGTTTGAAGAAATGGAAATTGATGCAGCATATATTCCAATTCATGTAAAAAGCGAAAATTTAGAGGAAGCTGTGTCCGCATTAAAATTATTGGGGGCAAGCGGCTTTAATGTGACTGTTCCCCATAAGGAAGCCATCATTCCTTTTTTAGATGATCTGGATTCAATGGCAGAAAAAATGGGGGCAGTGAATACCGTTGTACGGCAAGCAGATGGCACATTGAAAGGCTATAATACGGATGGCGCCGGGTTTGTTCATTCTTTAGAAGAAGCAGTAGGAAAGCATCGTGAGAAAAAAGTGCTTCTCATTGGTGCTGGAGGAGCGAGCCGCGGGATTGCCTTTGCTTTGAAGGAATACGGCTATCAGGAAGTGGATATCGCCAACCGCACTGTTATAAAAGCTCAAGCAATCATAGAAGAACTCGGCGGTGGAGCCAGCCTTTCTCTTGATGAAGCAAAACAGCGGTTAGACGAATATGGCATTATTATTCAAGCCACTTCCTTAGGACTTTCAACAGGAGAAAGCAAACTTCCTCTATCTTTGGAGAAATTGCAGAAAGAGACAATTGTTGCGGATATTGTGTATAATCCTTTAATGACTCCTTTCCTAATAGAAGCGGAAAAACGAGGAGCGAAAATTGTCACAGGCTTGGGCATGTTTGTTCATCAAGGAGCGATTGCTTTTCAATACTGGCTTGGGCAATATCCAAATACGGAAAACATGATGCAAAAATTAATCGAACAATTAAAATAGACAACTAGGAGGAACTTATGCTCACAGGAAAACAAAAAAGATTTTTAAGGGCAGAGGCCCATCATTTAACCCCAATCTTTCAAGTTGGAAAGGGCGGGGTAAACGAACAGATGCTTCGCCAAATAGAGGATGCCCTTGAGGCGAGAGAACTTATAAAAGTACGCATATTAGACAACTGTGAAATGGACAAGCATGAAGTGGCTCAAGCCTTGGCGGAAGGAACAAATTCAGAGCTTGTACAGTTAATCGGGCTGACGGTTGTTTTATATAAAGAATCGAAGAAGCATAAAAGAATTCAATTACCTAAATAAGTTTAAAGTTGGGTGTTCGTTCATGAAAAAAGTCGGCATATTAGGAGGGACTTTCAATCCTCCCCATATGGGACATTTAATAATGGCAAATGAAGCGTATCATGCTTTAAAGCTGGATGAAGTCCGCTTTATGCCTAATGCCATTGCTCCCCACAAAAAAAAGGAAGACGAATCGACGGATGCAAATCGGCTGCGCATGCTGGAGCTTCTAGTCAAACCATATAAAGAATTTACCATTGAAACCATTGAGCTTGAACGAGGCGGAATTTCTTATACTTATGAGACGATGGTGGCTTTAAAAGAACGGGAGCCGGATGTGGAATTTTATTTCATTATCGGAGGGGATATGATTGATACCCTCCACACATGGCACAACATCGATGAACTGGTTAAACTTGTCCAGTTTGTCGGCATTAAGAGGCCGGGAACGAAGTCCAAGTCGCCATTTAACATTATCATGGTAGAAGCTCCTGAATTCGCTTTATCTTCCACGTTAATCCGCAAACGGTTCAAAACAGGCGGAACATTAAGATATCTTTTGCCGCCAGAAGTGGAAGCATACATACGAAAGGAAGGTCTTTATGGAGCGAAATGAATATTTAGAGAAAATCAAATCCCGGATGCCAGAAAAACGATTTATTCATACTATAGGAGTAATGGAGACGGCCATCCAGTTAGCTGAAAAATATGGAGCGGATGCAAAAAAAGCGGAAATTGCCGCAATCTTGCATGATGTGGCTAAATATGCCGATGAAGAGTGGATGAAAACCATTGTAAAAGAACACGGACTTGATTTAAGATTATTGGACTGGGGGCCAGAAATTTTACACGGACCTGTCGGAGCATGGATTGCGGAAAATGAATTTCAAATTCATGATGAAGAAATATTAAATGCCATTCGTTTCCATACAACAGGCCGGGCTAATATGTCCAAATTGGAGAAAATTATTTATATAGCGGATATGATTGAACCGAACCGCAAATTTGACGGGGTTGAGAAGTTGAGAAAAAAAGCGCAGGAAGATTTGGATGAGGCAATGCGTGCAAGCATTCGCCATACCCTTGCCTTTTTGGTGGAATCAAAACAGCCTATTTTCCCTGATTCCATTGAGTGCTACAACGATTATTATAAAGAATAGTTTTACCTTTTTGATTGTTTCGCAAAATAGTATTAAAGCAAAAGGAGAGGAATTTTGATTCAATGGCAGATCTTTTACAATTAGTTTATAAAGCATTAGATGACAAACATGCAGAAGATATCGTCGTATTAAATATGCAAAATATTTCGCTATTGGCGGATTATTTCATTATTTGCCACGGAAATTCAGACCGCCAAATTCAGGCCATAGCAAGAGAAGTGAAAGAAAAGGCTGAAGAAAATGGCTTTACGGTAAAAAGAATGGAAGGCTATGACGCTGCTCGCTGGGTATTAATCGATTTGGAAGATGTGGTAGTGCATATTTTCAATAAAGACGAACGCCAATTCTATAATCTTGAACGATTATGGGGAGATGCGCCGCAAATCGAAGTGGAGGTTGCCAGTGAATAGTTACGAACGTTTCGCTGAAGTATATGATGCGCTCATGGAAGATGTTCCATATGAAAAATATGTTGATTGGGTCGCTTCCTATGCGCCCAGTTCTGAATATCCCATCTTGTTGGATGTGGGATGCGGAACAGGAACATTGTCCATACTATTCCGCCAAGCGGGCTACAAAGTAAGCGGCATTGATTTATCGGAATCGATGCTTGCCATTGCGGAGCTGCGGGCCCAGGAAGCGGGCTTGTCGATTCCTTTCTACCAAATGTCCATGGATGAATTGGAAGGATTTTCTGATGTAGATGCCGTTGTAATCCCTATCGATTCGATCAATTACTTGGGAGAAGAACATCAAGTAAAAGAAACGTTCAATCGAATTTATTCTTCGTTGCGCAAAGGCGGACAGCTGTTTTTTGACGTTCATTCCCTTCATAAAATGAATCATATTTTTTTGCAAAGTCCTTTTATGTATGACGATGGGGAAATTGTATATCTCTGGACAACCGAAAAAGGAGATGTGGAACATTCCATTATCCATGACATTATCTTTTTCGTGTTAGATGAGTCCACGGGCTTATATGAACGTTTTGATGAACAACATTTTCAAAGAACATTTCCTATTGAAACCTACGAAGCTTGGCTGAAAGAAGCCGGATTTTCTCAAGTAGTGGTGACCGCCGATTGGGAAAACCAATTGCCAAATAAGGAAAGTGAGCGAATTTTTATTCGGGCAGTAAAATAGTCTTTTCAAGTAGAAGGTAAATCAGTATGATAAAAGTAGTTCCATATGATTTACCTTCTATCATTTTGGAAGGGGTGCTGTATGATTTTCCATCAATTGTTTAAAACGTATGGAAAAATGATCATAGCACCCGGAATCCTTTGCATCATCGCAATCATTTATTTTCTTCAGCAAGACGGTTCAGAAGAAACTGAACTCATTTCAACCATTCCCCAAACCCAAACTTTCGACGAAATGGAAACCTTTCAATTAGAAGAGCCCGCTTCCACCAAAGTTGTAGTGGATGTTAAAGGGGCTGTAAAATTTCCCGGAGTCTATGAATTAACAACAGAAGATCGAATTATCGACGCCATTCAATTGGCAGGCGGCTATTTGGAAGAGGCCGATTCACAATATATTAATCATGCGCAAAAATTGCAGGATGAAATGGTCATTTACATCCCGAAAAAAGGTGAATCTTTTGAAAGAGAAGAGCCATCCATTGGACATAGTTTTGTGAAAAGTGCCGCTACCACTAAAAATGAGCCGCTAGTGAACATTAATACGGCGGATGAATCCCAATTGATGACATTGCCTGGGATAGGACCATCCAAAGCAAAAGCGATCATCCAATATCGCGAGGAGCATGGAAAATTTAAACAAATTGATGAAATTAAAAATGTCTCCGGCATTGGTGAAAAAACATTCGAAAAATTGAAAGACCTAATTACGATATAATAGAAATACAGAATACAACTATTGGAGGTAATCATATGGAGCGAATTACTTGGGACCAATATTTTATGGCCCAAAGCCACTTATTGGCATTGAGAAGCACTTGCCCTAGACTAAGCGTCGGTGCAACGATTGTACGGGACAGAAGAATTATTGCAGGAGGCTATAACGGCTCTATTTCTGGTGCAGAACATTGCAATGATGAAGGATGCTATATCCGAGACAACCATTGCGTGCGCACAATCCACGCTGAAATCAACGCATTGCTGCAATGTGCCAAATACGGCATCTCTACAAACGGAGCGGATATTTACATCACCCATTTCCCATGCTTGCAATGCACAAAAGCCATCATTCAATCCGGCATCAAAAATGTCTACTATGCCAGCGATTATAAAAATGATCCTTATGCGTTGGAACTGTTTGTAAAGGCTGGCGTGTGTGTGATGCAAGTGCCTTTTGATAAAACTAATATTGACTTCCTAAAAATTGAAAAGCATCAGTTAATGCTTGATTTATTGAACAAGCTGCGGGAAATGGGGGCGGATGAACAAGAGTTATCTTATTATGAAGAGAAGGTGAAAGAATTATTTGATTCTGCGAAATAAATGGATTTATTTTGCCTTGGCGGTGCTCGTTGCTTCTGTTAGCGCCCATGAAAGTCCATGGCTTTTAGTTTTTCTCTTGCCTTTAGCTTTACATGCCATTTATAAAAAGCATCCACCAGTCCATCTATTGGCTTTATTTCTATGCGGCATCGTTTCTTTTGGCTATATTTCTTTTCAATTAAAAGAAATTGAAAAGCCTATTCACTTGCCGCACGTTTATAAATGGACAAGCGACTATAAAATCAATGGGGACGCTCTAAGAGGGTTTATGAAGGATGAAGAGGGAAGAAAAGTGTATGTGACCTATAAGCTCTCTTCTGAAGAGGAAAAACGGTGGTTTGAATCGATTGCTTTGGCTGGCAGGCAGTTTTATGTACAGGGGAAAGTGGTAAAGCCTACTAGACCCCATCATCCCTATAGTTTCCAAATGGAGAGCTATTTGAAAAGCAAAGGTGCACAAGGCATCATCGAAATTACGGTTCTCCAATATGTAGATACGACATTTTCTTTATCTCAAAAAATCAACGAAATGCGTCTTCATTTAAAAAAACATATAGAAAAAGCATTTCCAGCTTCTTTAGCTCCTGAAGCGGAAGCATTGCTCATTGGCTTGCAGGAAGAGATGGATGATGAAACAAAGAGGGCCTATCAAAAGCTGGGCATTACCCATTTGTTTGCCATCTCGGGACTGCATATCGGAATTCTTTCCTTTCTTTTTTATGAAGGGCTTCTCCGCTTGCATATGAGGCGGGAACTAGCGGCGATTTTTTTAATGGTGTGTTTGCCTCTATATGCCATTTTGTCCGGTGGTGCGCCTTCTGTTTGGCGGGCGGTGGCAGTGGTGGAGCTTTTGATGCTTTCCCGGTTGAAACATCGACTTTCCATGGATGATGCCCTTGCTATCAGTTTCATTGGATTTGTGCTATTGGAGCCGGGAGTGATTTACCAAATCGGCTTTCAGCTATCCTATTTGGCAACGGCTAGTTTAATTTATTCTAGCCAATTTCTTCAATCCATTCATTCGTGGTGGAAGAATGCTTTTGCAGTCACATTTCTTTGCCAACTCATTGTTTACCCTTTGCTTCTTTTTCACTTTTATGAACTCAGCCTTTCCTCGTTTATTGCCAATCTATTGTATGTGCCTCTCTTTTCCTTTCTCATTTTGCCCATCAATATAGCTTTATTATTTCTTACCTTTATTCCAGGGCCATTCTCTGATCTTGTTTTTTTCTTCTATGAACCATTCCGCCAACTAATCTCAAACATCACGTTCATTTTGGAATCTTTACCTTATCAAATGTGGGTTCCAGGGAAGCCATCCTTATTTTTAATAGGAATTGCGTATTTCAGCGTATTCATCGCCTTGTATTTAATCGATTGCCGGGCGAAAAAGAAATATATTGCGCTTGTATTGCTGATTCCTGCACTGTTAATTCACTTTCAAGATAAAATGAATCCAAATCTTGTCATCACCTTTATCGATGTGGGGCAGGGAGATTGTATTTTGATTGAGCTTCCTTACCGCCAAAAAGTGTATTTGATTGACTCAGGAGGCGTTTTACGGTTTCAACAGGAAGAATGGAGAAAAGGCAAAGATTATGAAGTAGGAAGGCAAATTGTCGTGCCCTTTTTGAAAGGAAAAGGCATTTCAAAAATTGATGCGTTTATTTTGACCCACGCTGACAGCGATCATGTGGAAGGGGCGGAAGAAATTTTAAAGGAGATTCGCGTCGGAGAAATTCATGTAACGCCTTCATCTTGGTCAAAACCTGTAATGGAAGATTTACTCGATGAAGCGAAGGAGCAAAAAGTCCCTATTATAGAAAAAAGGGCAGGCGTTTCTTGGAGAGAAGGGCAGGTTTTTTTTCAATATCTTTGGCCAATGGATATTGAATACGAAGGAAATAATGATTCCCTTGTGTTGTATTTAGAGATGGGCGATTTTCAAGCATTGTTTACAGGAGATTTGGAAGCGGAAGGGGAACAGGAGCTTCTAACAGCTTATCCGGCCCTACATGATATTGATTTATTGAAAGCAGGGCATCATGGCAGCAGAACTTCAAGCAGCGAAGCCTTTATCCAACAAATGAAACCGGAGCTTACCATTTTCTGTGCAGGAGAAAATAATCGGTTCGGTCATCCCCATCAAGAGGTGGTGGAGCGCTTTTGGAAGCACCATTTAAAAACCATGACCACTGGGGAAGTCGGAACAATTGAAATAACGGTCAACCATCAACAAATGAAAGTGGAAAGGACAAATATAAAAAAATAGAGTGTAGACAAGTTCCCCTTGCCTACACTCTATTGAAAATTAAGCTACAGCATCAAAAATAATAGCAATAATAAACATTAAAGTAAAGAATAAGAATGATACCACGAAGCCGATTCCAGCGTCAATTGCATCATTGCGTTTGCAAGAAGCATTTTCGCCTTCAAATGGGTTATGTGTAACAAAATTTTCGTTATGATTTGCCATATGATAACCTCCTACTCAAAGTCCATTATAAGTCAACGGAAAATAAAAAGCTATATGAGATTGTGGAAAATCTTTTATCTTTCTATTTCATTTTGACACATTTTATACAAAAAATACAGTTCTTTATTTCAATCGTGTATACTATTGGTACGAACAATTTGGAGGTTACTTGAAATGTTTGAGAAAGTTTGGAAAGAGATTGAAAAGGGCACTATCGCCCCCATTTACTGCATTTATGGTGAAGAAGCTTATTTTATAGATGAAACCATTCAACGGATTAAAAAAGTTTTAAGCAAAAATGAAGAAGTGGAAATGACCACTTTTGATTTAGAGGAAACTCCTGTCGATTTTGTAATAGATGAAGCGGATACTTTTCCTTTTTTATCTGAACGGAAATTAATTGTGGCAAAAAATGCAACCTTTTTAAAAGCTGCGGAAAGAGGAGCAGAAAAAATCGACCATGATTTAAAACGCCTCGAAAACTGGCTGAAAAACCCTTCCGATTTTGCAGTGGTGATTTTTATTGCTCCTTATGAAAAACTGGATGAGCGGAAAAAAATTACGAAGCTTATGAAGGAAACAAGCGTTATGCTACACGCAGAAGCGCTTGGGGAGAAAGATTTAGCCGTCTGGATTCAAAGCGAGGCCGCAAGTTGGGGCAAAAAGATCGAGGATGATGCGGTCGATAAACTGGTTGAAATGGTCGGTGAAAATATGAACCAACTTCAAATGGAAATTGAAAAACTAGCCCTTTATTTAGGGGATGAGGTCGTCATTTCAAAGGAGCTTGTGGAAAATTTAGTGGCCATAACATTAGAACATGATGCCTTTAAAATGTTAAATGCTTATTTAGCCCATAACACTCAAGAAGCCCTTCGAATTTATCATGATTTATTGCGCCAAAAGGAAGAGCCGATTAAACTGGTGGGGTTGCTTGCAAACAATATCAGAACGATGAACAGTGTTTATTATTTACATAAAAAAGGTTATCCTCCAACCCAAATTTCAAAGCAATTAAACATCCATCCATACCGGGTCAAAATAATGCTGGAACGAAAAAACCGACCTACAGAAGAGAGGCTGCTAAAAGCCTTAAATGAATTGGCGGAAATCGATTTGCAATTAAAAACAACCGGGGGAAACCGAGAGAGATACTTAGAAATGTTTTTATTAAAAAGTTTATAAAAAACGAGGCTGGGACATAAACCAAAAATTATAGGGGCAGCTGAAAGAATTTTGATAAAAAATGGATATAACTAAAAATCGTTTTAATAACATATCAAAAAAACATCATTTTCTCTTTGGAGAAAATGATGTTTTTTTTAGATTTGTCCAAACCTCAATTTTCGATAAGAAAAAAGATCAATTGTCATAAAAACAATTGATCTTTTTATTTTAGTTTGCTTGAGCTAATTTTTTTGCAAGGCGAGATTTTTTGCGGCTTGCAGCATTTTTATGGATGATTCCTTTGCTAACAGCTTTGTCAAGAGCTTTAGTAGCTTGAATCACTAATTCTTGTGCGTTGTCAGCACCGCTAGCGATTGCTTGCTCAGCTTTTTTCACAGCTGTACGCATAGCTGATTTTGCTGAAGAGTTTGCAACGTTTGCTTTTTTGTTTGTTTTTACGCGTTTGATTGCTGATTTAATATTTGGCATGTTTTCACCTCCTAATAAGAATACGAGATGATAAATTCTCTAATCAATTGTTAATACAACAGAAAACATTATACAAAAGGAAATCTATAATTGCAACACATAAATGCAAAGAATATTTACTTGACAGAATGAACATGATAGAAAAGAGGTGATCATCATGCAAGAAATCAATTGGACTAGAACTGACTTAATCGATGAAACGGAAGAGGTCGTTCAGCACCAAACGAAGCAGCAAAAAGAGAAGTTAGATGATTCAGAAGGCGTCCTCTTTGAAGAATTCAATGAAAATCGTGTAAAAGTGACAAAAGTAACCGTCAGCAAAGAAGGCTCCGAAGAAATTGGAAAAAAAGAGGGGCAATATATTACATTAACGGTTCCATCTCTAAATATTGACGACCTTGAGGGAATGGAGCAATTGGAAAAAGCTTTTCTCAAATACATTGAAGAAATTCATAAAGACATCAAATTCACCAAAGACAGCAAAGTTTTAGTAATTGGCCTAGGAAACAAAACCATAACGCCGGATGCCATTGGTCCCTTTACCATTGATGCAATGCAAGCAAGACAACTGGAGGAGCATGTGGATCAATTTATTTTATATGCCCCTGGCGTTACAGGGCAAACAGGCTTTGAAACGAGCGATTTTGTCCATGCTTTAACAGAAAAAATTAAACCGGTTTTGGTGTTGGCCATTGATGCATTAGCTACCCGTGGAACATCGAGATTATGCAAAACCATTCAAATTACAAATACCGGAATTCATCCAGGTTCAGGAGTAGGAAATCAGCGGACAGAAATTTCAAAAGAAGTGTTGGGTGTACCTGTCACGGCCATTGGTGTTCCAACGGTGGTAGATGCAACAGTTATCATTGCCGATGCAGTGGATAAAGTCTTCCGCTCCATTGCAAAAAAAGTTCAAGAAAAAAATAAACCTTCAGGAAAACTAGCCGTAACCTCTTGGACATCCGATTCGGAAGATGAAGAAATTGATTACGAAGTGATTCGGCCAATCTTTGGCGAATGGTCAACTTGGTCAAAGGCAGAACGGCGGCAATTATTTGAAGAAGTGCTTTTGTCCAATTCCCAAAGACTAATTGTCACACCAAAAGAAGTCGATATTTGGATGACGAAATACGCCACGCTCATCAGCAATTGTCTATTTCAATGGATTGATGAGAAAGTGAACTAGTTCTAAAAATTCTCTTCCTTCCATATGGTAGAGGAAGGAGAGGATGCTGATGAACAAATTGAGAGGATTTGTACTGACAATACTTTTCTTTTTTTCGCTACCAATTGTGATAGGGTTTATGCCTTTTCCAAACAATGAAAAATATGTGCCTGCCACACCAGAAGAAAAAATACTTTATGCATCAAACGATTTGGTTGTTTCTGATGTGGCGCCTCCAAAAGAGCCTTTTAAAGTGCTTTTGTTGTTTACTCATTCCCATGAAACCTATAAACCGTTTTTACAAAATGAAAAGGGAATGGTGGCTGTTTATGACGATCAATCAAATTTATATTCCATGCATCAGCTAATGGAAGATTACTTCCGGTTGAACGGCATGGAAGCGAAAACGCTTGATGTCGATGTGATGACGGTTTTAAAGGAAAATGGAAAAACGATTGTTGATGCCTATAAAACGGTAAGGCCTTATGTTGCGGAAGAATTAAAGACAAATCAATACGATTTGATTTTAGATATACATCGGGATTCTGCTTCTTACAAAAAGACGACAATTGTCCATAAAGATGTTTCTTATGCAAAAGCAGCCTTTGTCATCGGTGCGGAAAATCCTAATTATAAACTGAATAAATCAATTGCCCAAACAATCAGTGATTCCATGAATGCAATCATTCCGGATATTTCTCGAGGAATTATTGAAAAGAAGGGCTCAGGTGTAGACGGGGTGTATAATCAAGATTTAGCGAAGGAATTTATTTTAATTGAAATTGGAGGCATTGATAATACCGAAGATGAAGTGTATCGGACGGCTGCGGTGCTGGCGCAAGCGGTAGCGAATAGTTTGGCGAAAAAATAATTCTTTATGAAAGCGTTTAAGGGGGGTTTATCTTTTAAACGCTTTTTTATTTGTGAGCAGGTTGGAAGCAGGAGAAGAACAGTATTTGTTTGTTATTGTGCTTTTGTTGTCATTCATAGTATAATTCAACTTAGTTTATCATTTTATGTAAAAAATATGTCAATCCGAAGTTATATAGAGGAAAGTTAAAGCCTCCTGCGAAATAGAAAAGCCCAACTCGCATGGAGGCATTTGTTAGGAGTGAAGATATGAATCGCGAAGAACGATTAGAACGACAAAAACGCATCAGAAACTTTTCTATTATCGCTCATATTGACCATGGAAAATCCACGTTAGCGGACCGTATTTTAGAAAAAACGAAAGCCCTAACGGAACGGGAAATGAAGGAACAGCTTTTGGATTCCATGGACATTGAACGGGAACGCGGCATTACAATTAAATTAAATGCTGTTCAATTAAAATATCAGGCAAAAGATGGACAAATTTATATTTTCCATTTAATTGATACTCCTGGACACGTCGATTTTACTTATGAAGTGTCCAGAAGTTTAGCCGCTTGTGAAGGGGCTATTTTAGTGGTCGATGCTGCGCAAGGCATTGAGGCACAAACCCTTGCGAACGTTTATTTAGCCCTTGACAACGATTTGGAAATTTTGCCGGTCATTAACAAAATCGACTTGCCTGCAGCAGATCCTGAAAAGGTTCGCAGAGAAATTGAAGATGTAATTGGTCTTGATGCGGAAGATGCAGTGTTGGCCAGCGCAAAAGCCGGCATCGGAATTGATGAATTATTGGAGCAAATTGTTGAAAAAATTCCAGCACCATCTGGGGACCCGGATGAACCGTTGCAAGCCCTTATTTTTGACTCTTACTACGATTCCTATAAAGGGGTCGTTGTATTAGTGCGGGTGGTGAACGGTACTGTAAAACCTGGCGACAAAATCCGCTTTATGGCGACAGGAGCCGAATACGAAGTGGTGGAAGTTGGGGTACATACGCCGAAAGCTACGCAGGTGGTTGAATTAACAGTCGGCGATGTTGGCTACATTACCGCATCCATCAAAAATATTAGCGATACGAACGTCGGGGATACAATCACCCATGCCGACCGCCCAGCGAAAGAGGCGCTTCCTGGGTACCGGAAATTAAATCCAATGGTGTTCTGCGGACTTTACCCAATCGATACAGCCAAATATAACGACTTGCGTGAAGCTTTGGAGAAACTAGCATTAAATGACTCGGCTTTGCAATTTGAGCCGGAAACTTCCCAAGCGTTAGGCTTTGGCTTCCGGTGCGGTTTCTTAGGTTTATTGCATATGGAAATCGTTCAAGAACGTCTTGAGAGAGAGTTCAATCTAGACCTCATTACAACGGCGCCATCCGTTATTTATGAAGTTGAAATGACGGACGGTACAAAGGTAAGAGTGGACAACCCATCCATGATGCCAGCGCCGCAAAAAATCGACCAAGTGCTGGAGCCGTATGTGAAAGCGACGATTATGGTGCCGAATGATTATGTCGGCGCGGTGATGGAACTTTGCCAAAGAAAACGCGGCACATTTATCAATATGGACTATATTGATACAACACGTGTAACAATTACGTACGAAATGCCGCTTTCTGAAATTGTTTATGATTTCTTTGACCATTTAAAATCCAGCACGAAAGGCTATGCTTCCTTCGATTACGAGTTAATTGGATACAAGCCATCCAAACTGGTGAAAATGGATATTTTAATTAACGGCGAAAAAGTCGATGCATTAAGCTTTATCGTCCATCGGGATTTTGCTTATGAACGAGGCAAGATAATTGTGGAAAAACTTAAAGATATTATTCCGCGCCAACAGTTTGAAGTGCCAATTCAAGCAGCAATTGGAACAAAAATCATTGCCCGTTCCAACATTAAAGCAATGCGCAAAAACGTATTGGCAAAATGTTATGGCGGGGACATTTCACGGAAGCGCAAATTGCTTGAAAAGCAAAAAGAAGGGAAAAAGCGCATGAAGCAAGTAGGCTCCGTGGAAATCCCTCAGGAAGCGTTCATGGCCGTATTGAGAATGGATGATGAAAATAAAAAATAAGCTTATTTTAGAGGGGGTTCGAAAGTTTAACTTTCTAGACACCCTCTTTTTCTGTATAAATCCCTTCCACATTGAATTTTCCATTTGAAATTGTACAATAGTAAGATAAATAGTAGAAAGAAGGGATCCAATGGTCCGAGGAGTATATATCCATATTCCTTTCTGTCATCAAATATGCAATTACTGCGACTTTAACAAAGTGTATTTTCATAAGCAGCCGGTAGATGAATACATTGAAGCCGTCGGGAAAGAAATGGCGATGGTTGTCTCAAAGGAACCGGAGCAATTTGCAAACATAGAAACGATTTATTTAGGAGGAGGCACACCAACTGCTCTTTCTCCTAAGCAGCTGGAACGTCTTTTGGAGCTGATTGCTGATTGTTTGCCGACCAATGTACTTGAATTTACAGCAGAAGCGAATCCAGATGAACTTTCCATTGATAAATTGAAAGCATTAAAAAACGGTGGCGTAACAAGGCTTAGTTTAGGGGTTCAGTCCTTTGATGAAGCACTCCTCCAAAAACTGGGCAGAACCCATACGATAAATCATATTTATCAAGGGATTGAATGGGCAAAGAACGTCGGTTTTGAAAATATTAATATTGATTTAATGTATGGGCTTCCTGGACAGACTCTCAAGCAGTGGGAAGATACTCTTGAAACGGCACTTAGGTTAAACTTGCCTCATTATTCCGCCTATTCATTAATAGTGGAACCGAAGACGGTTTTTTACATTCAATATGCAAAGGGAAAACTCCAACTGCCTGGGGAAGAATTGGAGGCAAAAATGTATGAAATGCTGATGGACGAGATGGAAGAGAAGGGGATTCATCAATACGAAATCAGCAATTTTGCAAAAGAAGGCTATGAATCTATTCATAATAAAATTTATTGGGACAATGATGAATATGCAGGATTTGGCGCTGGAGCCCATGGATATATGAACGGCATCCGATATTCCAATTGCGGTCCAATCAAAAAATATTTGCAAGCAATCGAGACGGGAAAAAGGCCGATACTCTATCAACATCAAGTTACAATCTCGGAAAAGTGCGAAGAGGAAATGTTTTTAGGACTCAGAAAAAATGAAGGGGTTTCTTTTAAACAGTTTGAAATGAAAATGGGCTTTTCCATGAATGAAAAATATGGCGATGTGATTCACAGACTAATCATTGAAGGTTTAATAATGGAAGATGCCGGACGTTTAAAGTTAACAAAAAAAGGCCGCTTTTTAGGCAATGAAGTGTTCCAACAATTTTTATTGAGCGAGTAGGGGTATTTCGTTGACACTGATTCATTGTTTTGCTAATTTTATTATAGTATTAGCACTCTCGTTAAACGAGTGCTAACAGAGGTGATTTTCATGTTAACTGAGCGTCAATTGCAAATCTTGCAAGTAATCGTTGATGATTTTGTAACATCTGCTCAACCTGTTGGATCTCGTCAAATTTCAAAGAAAAAAGGCATTAATTATTCACCAGCCACTATTCGAAATGAAATGGCAGATTTAGAAGAACTTGGCTATTTAGAAAAAACCCATGTATCTTCAGGACGCATTCCTTCTGAAAAAGGATATCGTTACTATGTGGATCACCTATTGCAACCTAAACGCATGTCCGTTGAGGAAATAAATTTAATTCAATCCATTTTTGAAAAACAAAAGGTTGAAATGGAACAAATGATTCGTGAAGCTGCAAGCATTTTGTCTGAATTGACATCTTATACTGCCATTTTGCTTGGACCTAACGTGACAGATCATCGAGTTAAACGCTTTCAAATTATTCCTCTTTCAAAACAAATGGCAGTTGCAATAATCGTTACAGATATAGGGCATGTGGAAAACCAAGTCATTTCTTTGCCTGATGGCTTTGATTCTTCAGATATCGAAAAAACGGTGAATATTTTAAATGAACGGTTAATGGGCGTTCCGTTGATTCATCTTCAACATAAATTGGAAAAAGAAACTTATGAAGTATTAAAGCAGCATGTCCATATGGCGGATTCCATCATTCAATCATTGCTAAAAGTTGCATCTGTTGAAAATAATAGTAAAATTTACTTTGGCGGCAAAACGAATATGTTGAATCAGCCGGAGTTCCACGATATTAACAAAGTCCGTCAATTATTGGAATTAATGGACAAAAAGAGTCAAGTAATGTCTTTGTTCCAGCCAGTGAAACAGGGAATTACGATTCGCATCGGGTCTGAAAACAATCATATTGCTGTGGAGCATTGCAGTGTCATTACGGCATCTTATTCTGCCGGCGAAGACCAAAATGGCGCTATTGCTATCATTGGACCGACTAGAATGGATTATAAGCGGGTCGTAACATTGCTTGACATTGTTAGAAGAGGATTGTCGAGAACATTCACAGAAAAATTGAATGGTGGATAGTAAGGAGGATTTTAAGTGTCCGAAACGACAGAAAACAAGAACAAACAGGAAGAAACAATCGAACAAGATGATACTGTAAAAGAAGAAGCAGCTGCTCAAGCAAATGGAGAGGTTGCATCTTCCAATGAAGAAGCCTCTCAAAACAAAGAAGCGGGCAATGAAGAAGATGCTAGCTCTTTAGTTGAAGGGCCTTTAGTGGAAGAATATAAAGCGAAAATTGCTGAGTTGGAAGCAAAGCTTGAGGAAGAAGAAAACCGCTATTTGCGTTTGAGAGCGGATTTTGAAAATATGCGTCGACGCAGCCAGCTTGATTTGCAGGCGGCTGAAAAATACCGCGCCCAAAGCTTGCTTATGGATTTATTGCCAGTGATTGATAATTTCGAAAGAGCACTGGATGTCAAAGTGGAATCGGAAGACGCAAAAAATTTATATAAAGGAATTGAAATGGTCTACAATATGCTCATTGAAGCAGCGAAGAAAGAAGGGCTTGAAGTCATTCCGGCTGTAGACCAACCTTTTGATCCGAATGTTCATCAAGCGATTATGCAAGAGTCTGATCCAGAAAAAGAATCCGGCATTGTTTTAAAAGAATTCCAGAAAGGGTATAAATTGAAAGATCGCGTATTAAGACCATCTATGGTTTCTGTTAATGAGTAATGAAATTTGTGTGTGAAATAGGAGGTAAAATTCAATATGAGTAAAATTATTGGTATTGACTTAGGTACTACGAACTCTGTTGTAGCAGTATTAGAAGGTGGAGAACCTAAAATCATCCCGAACCCAGAAGGAAACCGTACAACACCTTCTGCTGTTGCTTTTAAAAATGGAGAACGTCTAGTAGGAGAAGTGGCAAAACGCCAAGCCATTACAAACCCAAATACAATTCTTTCCATTAAATCCCACATGGGTACTGACTACAAAGTAAAAGTGGAAGATAAAGAATACACTCCTCAAGAAATTTCAGCGATGATTTTACAATATTTAAAAAGCTACGCTGAAGATTACCTAGGCGAAAAAGTAACAAAAGCAGTTATCACTGTGCCAGCTTACTTTAATGATGCTCAACGCCAAGCAACAAAAGATGCTGGACGAATTGCCGGATTAGAAGTGGAACGCATCATTAACGAGCCTACTGCCGCTGCCCTTGCTTACGGATTGGATAAATTAGAAGAAGACCAAAAAATCTTAGTATTCGACCTTGGCGGCGGTACATTCGACGTTTCCATCCTTGAACTTGGCGACGGCGTTTTCGAAGTGCTTGCTACTGCCGGTGATAACCAACTTGGCGGCGATGATTTCGACAAAAAAATCATTGACTACTTAGTGGATGAATTCAAAAAAGAACATGGCATCGACTTATCAAAAGATAAAATGGCAATGCAGCGCTTAAAAGATGCTGCGGAAAAAGCGAAAAAAGAATTATCAAGCGCCACTACTACACAAATTTCATTGCCATTCATTACGGCAGGTCCAGAGGGTCCATTACACTTAGAAACATCTTTAACTCGCGCCAAATTTGAAGAGTTGACAAAAGACTTAATTGAACGCACTATGGTTCCTGTTCGCCAAGCTCTTTCTGATGCTGGACTTACTGCATCTGATATCGATAAAGTTATCCTTGTTGGTGGTTCAACACGGATTCCAGCGGTTCAAGAAGCTGTAAAACGTGAAACAGGCCATGAACCTCATAAAGGCGTTAACCCAGATGAAGTAGTTGCGATGGGTGCAGCCATTCAAGCGGGCGTTATTGCTGGAGATGTAAAAGACATCGTACTTCTTGACGTAACTCCGCTTTCATTAGGTATTGAGACAATGGGTGGCGTGTTCACAAAATTAATCGAACGCAACACAACAATCCCAACTTCTAAATCTCAAATTTTCACAACAGCTGCAGATAACCAACCTGCTGTGGATATTCATGTATTGCAAGGTGAACGTCCAATGGCAGCAGATAACAAAACATTGGGCCGTTTCCAATTAACAGATATTCCACCAGCTCCACGTGGTGTACCGCAAATTGAAGTTACATTCGATATCGACAAAAACGGTATCGTATCTGTTAAAGCGAAAGACCTTGGCACTGGCAAAGAGCAAAAAATCGTTATTCAATCAAACTCAGGTTTATCTGAAGAAGAAATTCAACGTATGATTAAAGAGGCGGAAGAAAACGCTGAAGCGGACAAAAAACGTAAAGAAGAAGCAGAACTCCGCAACGAAGCGGATCAATTAGTATTCCAAGTGGATAAAACAATCAATGACTTGGGCGACCAAATCACAGAAGATGAAAAGAAATCTGTATCAGAAGCAAAAGATGCATTATCTAAAGCATTAAAAGAAGGTTCCATCGACGAAATCAAATCTGCAAAAGAAAAACTTGAAGGTGTGCTTCAACCATTAATCATAAAAGTATACCAACAAGCTGCTCAACAAGCACAAGCGAACCAAAGCGGAGACGGTAAAAAAGACGACGGTGTAGTGGATGCAGATTTTGAAGAAGTAAAAGACGAAGATAAATAATAAATTCTCCATGTTTTAAAAAGAAAAGGCGGTTTACTATGTATAAAGCCCTCCTTCGCACCGCCTTTTCTCTCATTATCAACATAGCTGTTCTATTCAACATCGATACATGGTTGGATGAAGTCAAAGCCGTTTTGGTCTTTGACTTTTTCCATGAATAGAACCTTTTTGTGAAACCTATAATTACAGCATTTTTCACTTTAACAAAATCTACGCATATATGATAAAATAGACGTTATGTTAAAGAGAGCGAGTGTGAGGTAATGAAACGTGACTATTATGAAGTCCTTGGCGTCAGCAAAAACGCCACAAAGGATGAAATAAAGAAAGCATATAGAAAATTATCGAAAAAATATCACCCTGATTTGAACAATGAACCGGATGCAGCAGAAAAATTTAAAGAGATTAATGAAGCCTATGAAGTGTTAAGCGATGACCAAAAAAGAGCTCAATATGATCAATTTGGGCATGCCGGAGTAAACGGCCAAGGCGGCGGTTTTAGCGGCGGTGGTTTCAGCGACTTCGGCTTCGGCGGCTTTGAAGATATATTTGACACGTTCTTTGGCGGCGGTTCAAGACGAAGAAGAGATCCAAATGCTCCTCGAAAAGGCGACGATCTGCAGTATCGCATGAACATTTCCTTTGAAGATGCAGTGTTTGGTAAACAAACAGAAATTGAAATTCCTAGAGAAGAAGAGTGTGACACATGCCACGGTTCAGGGGCAAAACCTGGCACAAATCCAAAAACGTGCGATAAATGTAACGGTACAGGTCAAATCAGCCAGGCAATCGACACGCCTTTGGGACGAATTGTTAATCGCCGTACTTGTGGTTACTGTCATGGTACTGGTAAAATAATCGAAGAAAAATGTACAACTTGTGCCGGAAAAGGTCGAGTACAAAAACGGAAAAAAATCAAAATCAATATTCCTGAAGGCATTGATGACGGCCAACAATTGCGCGTAGCCGGCCAAGGAGAGCCTGGCATCAATGGAGGACCTCCTGGCGACTTATACATTGTCTTTAAAGTAGGAAAACATCCTTACTTTGTCAGAGAAGGGGACGATATTTACTATGATTTAAAAATTACGTTCCCTCAAGCGGCTTTAGGCGATGAAATAGAAGTGCCAACCATCCATGGAAAAGTGAAATTAAGAATTCCACCTGGAACTCAATCCGGCGCTCAATTCCGCATTAAAGATAAAGGAGTAAAAAACATCCATGGCTACGGCAGAGGCCATCAATATGTGAACGTAAAAGTTGTAACACCAACAAATTTAACAGAACGGCAAAAACAATTGTTGCGCGAATTTGCTGAAATTAGCGGCGATATTCCAGAAGAACAAGAAAGCTCATTATTAAATAAAATCAAAAAAAAATTTAAAGGTGAGACAAAATAAGAAATGACGAGGAAACATTGGAGTGTGATTGCAAGTGAAATGGACTGAATTATCCGTATTGACAACGAATGAAGCGGTTGAAGCCGTTTCCAATATTTTTCATGAAGCTGGAGCAAGCGGGGTAGTCATTGAAGATTCATCCGAATTCATAAAAGAACGGGATAATGTATATGGAGAAATTTATGACTTAAGTCCAGATGATTATCCTGCTGAAGGGGTGATTGTGAAGGCTTATCTTCCTGCATCCAGCTTTTTGGCTGAAACGATTGAGGAAATCAAACTTGCAATCGCCAACTTGAAAAATTTCAATATCAATATAGGGAAAAATATTCTAACGACTTGTGAAGTAAACGAAGACGATTGGGCTACATCATGGAAGCAATATTATCATCCAATTAAAGTTTCTGAACGTTTCACCATTGTGCCTACTTGGGAAAACTATGAACGTAAAAATTCCGATGAAATCATCATTGAGCTTGACCCTGGAATGGCCTTTGGTACCGGAACGCATCCTACAACCGTCATGTGTCTGCAAGCATTGGAAAAAGTAGTGAAACCGGGGGATGTTGTGATTGATGTCGGCACCGGTTCAGGCGTTTTATCGATAGCTTCTGCTTTGTTAGATGCTAGTAAAGTGCTCGCCCTTGATTTAGACCCGGTTGCTGTCAAGTCAGCAAAAGAAAATGTGGAGTTAAATAAGGTGGAAAACATCGTTGAAGTATTGCAAGGGAATTTGTTAGAAACTGTTAATATCAATGCGGATGTAGTGGTGGCCAACATTTTAGCGGAAGTCATCATGAGCTTTACAGACGATGCTTATTCCATTCTTAAACCAGGGGGAACGTTTATTACATCAGGAATTATAGGTGCAAAAAAAGAAGATGTAAAAAGCGCCCTTGAAAAATCCGGATTTTCCATTGATGAAGTTTTAATGTTGGAAGATTGGGTTTCCATCATTGCGAAAAAATAATTTATGGAGTTGTCGATTAAGACAACTCCTTATTTTAGGAGGAAATCATGCAGCGATATTTTGTTGATGATCCATTTAATGAACAAAAGCAATTGACAATTGTCGGAGAAGCTGCGCGTCATATATCGAAAGTCATGCGCATGCAAAAGGGCGAGCACATCATTGTCGTGCAAGATGGAATCGCATATGTCTGCACCATTCTTTCGGTAGGCCAAGAAGTGATAGTGGAACAAACGGAGGAGACGATTCCTTCTCCTGAAATGCCTATACAAGTAGATATTGCGTGTGGTTTACCAAAGGGCGATAAGCTTGAATTCATTGCCCAAAAGGGAACAGAGCTTGGTATGCATGGATTAATTCCTTTTGCGGCAGAACGGTCCATTGTAAAATGGGATCATCAGAAAATCGGCAGGAAAATGGAACGCTTATCCAAAATTGCCCAAGAAGCAGCGGAGCAATCCCACCGAACTTTTGTGCCAATCATCTCTCCACCTCTTTCATTCCAGCAGCTATTGGAAAAATTTCCAGATTACGATGCGGTGTTTGTAGCCGATGAAGAAGAGGCGAAGGGCGAGCACACAAGATTTGCGGACAAGTTAAAAAAAGTGTATGATAAAGAATCGAAGTCCATTTTATTTATTTTTGGCCCAGAAGGTGGACTTTCGAGAAAAGAAGTGGAAGCCTTTAAAGAAAAAGGCGCAATCCCTGTGGCATTGGGTCCAAGAATATTAAGAGCAGAAACGGCGCCTTTATATGTCCTTTCTGCCATATCATATGAATTTGAATGAAAGAGGTGTGTTGCCTTGCAAACTGTGGCCTTTCATACATTAGGCTGTAAAGTAAATCATTACGAGACCGAGGCCATTTGGCAATTGTTTAAAGAGCATGGCTATGAGCGTGTTGATTTTGAAGAGCAAGCAGACGTTTATGTGATAAATACGTGTACAGTGACAAATACAGGTGATAAAAAATCTCGCCAAGTGATTCGCAGAGCGATCCGAAAAAATCCAGATGCGGTCATTTGCGTAACAGGCTGCTACGCCCAAACTTCCCCGGCGGAAATTTTAGAAATTCCCGGCGTGGATATTGTGGTGGGTACTCAAGATCGGGCGAAAATGCTTGAATATATTGAACAGTACCGCAAAGAAAGACAGCCGATTAACGCAGTCCGCAATATTATGAAAAACCGCGTATTTGAAGAAATGGATGTACCATATTTTACAGACCGCACCCGCGCTTCCTTGAAAATCCAGGAAGGCTGCAACAACTTCTGCACTTTCTGTATTATCCCGTGGGCAAGAGGACTTATGCGCTCCCGCGATCCTCAAGCGGTTATTAAGCAAGCCCAAGTATTAGTAGATGCAGGCTATTTGGAAATCGTCTTAACCGGCATTCACACAGGCGGTTATGGCCAAGACTTCAAGGATTATAATTTAGCGATGCTTCTCCGAGATATTGAAGCGAATGTAAAAGGCATAAAACGTTTAAGAATTTCATCGATTGAGGCTTCTCAATTAACGGATGAAGTCATCGATGTGCTCCGAAATTCAAACATTATTGTGAATCATTTGCACATCCCGCTTCAATCTGGTTCTAATACTGTTTTGAAACGCATGCGCCGCAAATATACAATGGAATTCTTTGCAGAGCGGTTAAATAAATTAAAAGAAGCATTGCCGAATTTGGCCATTACTTCTGACATCATCGTCGGTTTCCCGGGTGAAACGGAAGAGGAATTTATGGAAACATACAATTTTGTAAAAGAGCATAAATTTGCTGAGCTTCATGTTTTCCCATATTCAAAACGGACTGGTACTCCAGCGGCCCGCATGGAAAACCAAGTGGATGAAGAAGTAAAAAATGAGCGGGTACACCGTTTAATTACGTTAAACGATCAATTGGCGAAAGAATACGCTTCCCGTTTTGAAGGTGAAGTGCTTGAAGTAATTCCGGAAGAGCATGTAAAAGAAATCGGTCCAAATATGCTCGCTGGTTATACAGATAATTATTTGCGTGTTGTTTTTGAAGGTTCTTCTGATCTGATTGGGAAATTGGTAAAAGTAAAAATTACAAAAGCCGGTTATCCTTACAACGAAGGCCAATTTGTGCGTATACTTGAAGAACAATATCAATAATCCTTTCAGCGTGCATTCTTATTCCAATCCAAGAATGCACGCTTTTCATTTTGGGCAAATTTCACCTTAAAATGAATGAATTTCGTATGGTATCATAAGAGAAATTGGACAAAAATAATATTGCAAAAAAGGAGCATTTCCTATGTCAATAAACTATGCATCATACATTGACCATACGCTGCTGAAACCCGATGCAACAGAAGAGCAAATAAAAAAATTATGTGAGGAAGCGAAAAAATTCGGCTTTGCTTCTGTTTGTGTCAATCCATATTGGATAAAGGATTGTAAACATATTTTGAAAGGCACCAAGGTCAATGTCTGCACGGTCGTTGGTTTTCCTTTAGGGGCTGTAACAACAGCGACGAAGGTTTTTGAAACAACGCAGGCCATTGAACAAGGCGCCGATGAAATTGATATGGTAATAAATATTGGTTTATTAAAAGCGCGTGATTATGAACGAGTGAAGGAAGACATCAAGCAGGTGGTGAATGCCGCTAGCGGCCGATTGGTGAAAGTAATTATAGAAACATCCTTGCTTTCTGATGAGGAAAAGGTAAAAGCTTGTCAGTTGGCTGTAGAGGCTGGCGCTGCATTTGTAAAAACATCTACCGGTTTTTCAACAGGTGGAGCGACGGTGGAAGATGTCGCATTAATGCGCAAAACCGTTGGAGAACAAGTGGGCGTGAAAGCTTCAGGAGGAATTCGCAGTTTAGCGGATATGTTAAAAATGATTGAAGCTGGAGCAAATCGCATCGGGACAAGCAGCGGTGTAAAAATAATTGAAGAAACATTGTAGTGTTTGCTATTGACTTCATTACTACATTACGGTATAATTCTCAAGTACACATTAAAACGAATGTTTTCTGTGTATTGACGTGTGTTCGGAGGGAGGGATAAGAGATGACAAAAACTGTCGTACGAAAAAACGAAACACTTGAAGATGCTCTTCGTCGCTTCAAACGAAATGTATCAAAAAATGGTACAATTCAAGAAATTAGAAAACGCGAATTTTACGAAAAACCAAGTGTAAGACGTAAGAAAAAATCTGAAGCTGCACGCAAACGTAAGTGGTCATAATTTGATGATCATATGCCCTTCGTTCGTAACACGCGTAAGATACACTTCATAGCCAATAAATCCCTAGTATTTGTTTAAGCAAATACTAGGGTTTTTTACTATATATAAAACTAAAAAGAGGAAATTCCAATTGTTTTCATTTAGAATAATATTAAGGCTACTCATGAAAAATTTGAAACTTTCAAGAGGTTATGTTCGTATATAAGTTAACATGATGCTTGACGGAAGGAAGGAGGGGGAAAAATGAATAAGCCATGGCTTTTTCAGTGGATGACCATGTTTATGATATTATGTTTCATCTTTCCAAGCAGCGCTTTGGCAATAGAAAATGGAATGGAAGCTGGTAATATATCAACTTTTGTTGAAAAACTGGCAACCTTTGTAACGAATCCGATTGTGGTAACGGTACTTTTAACGGTTGCATCTCTTTGTTTAGTATTTGAACTGCTCTCGCCTGGAATCGGAATACCCGGCATGATTGGGTTCTTATCAATAATTTTATTCTTTTTTGGCCATGTATCAGCGGGATTTGCAGGATTTCAAAACATTCTTTTATTTATGATCGGATTTGCCTTGTTGCTTGCGGAGTTACTAGTCCCTGGGGGGATTTTAGGACTTATCGGTAGTGCTTTCATGGTAATTGGTTTATTGTTTGCAGGAAAAAGTGTTGTTCACATGGCTTATTCGATGATTATAGCATTGGCGATTGCCATAATAGGAATGGTGGTATTAGTGAAGTTCTTCGGAAAAAATATACATCTCTTTAGCAAACTGGTGTTGAAAGATGCAACAACGACTGAAGAAGGTTATGTTTCCAATATCAATCGCAATGATTTATTAGGGAAAGAAGGCATTACTCTTACACCTCTTAGACCTGCTGGCTCGGTTTTAATAGGGGATGAAAGGGTTGATGTGGTTTCTGAAGGAAGCTATATCGATTTTGATAAAAAAGTAAAAGTCGTGCAGGTTGAAGGGTCAAGAATCGTTGTAAGAGAAATCAAAGAGAAAGAAGGAGAAGATGCATGATATTTGTTGATGGTTTATTTGTAACATCGGTAATCGGTTTTGTGCTAGTCATCATCGTTTTAGGGATATTCTTTACTTTTGTTCCTGTTGGGCTGTGGATTAGTGCATTAGCAGCCGGTGTTCGTGTGAGCATTTTAACGTTAATCGGAATGCGTTTGCGCCGCGTTATACCAGGTAGAATTGTGAACCCGTTAATCAAGGCCCATAAAGCAGGGTTGGCTGTGACGATTAACCAATTGGAATCCCACTATTTAGCCGGTGGGAATGTGGACCGAGTTGTCAATGCATTAATTGCTGCACAACGAGCGAATATTGAATTGTCTTTTGAACGGGCTGCTGCCATTGACCTAGCTGGTCGCGATGTGTTGGAAGCCGTTCAAATGTCCGTTAACCCGAAAGTAATTGAAACGCCATTTATTGCAGGTGTCGCCCTTAACGGGATTGAAGTAAAAGCAAAGGCTAGAATTACAGTACGCGCGAATTTGGACCGTTTAGTCGGCGGTGCCGGCGAAGATACGGTAATTGCCAGAGTTGGTGAAGGTATTGTTAGTACAATCGGTTCAAGTGAGTCCCATTCTAAAGTTTTGGAAAATCCTGACATGATTTCGCAAACAGTGTTGAAAAAAGGTTTGGACGCAGGTACTGCCTTCGAAATTTTATCCATCGATATTGCCGATGTAGATGTTGGTAAAAATATTGGTGCTGAGTTGCAAATTGAACAGGCTCAAGCGGATAAAAATATCGCTCAAGCGAAGGCGGAAGAACGCCGTGCGATGGCGGTGGCGAAAGAGCAAGAGATGGTGGCGAGAACGCAAGAAATGAAAGCAAAAGTGGTGGAAGCGGAAGCGCAAATTCCTTTGGCGTTGGCAGAAGCATTGCGCTCAGGAAATTTAGGCATCATGGATTACATGAATTACAAAAATATCCAAGCTGATACAGCTATGAGAGAGTCCATAGCAAATGTAACGAAAACTCAGCAAGAAGAGTCATAATAAACTCCTCAGAAAGGAGTGCTATTAATGGAAAGTTTAATCATCTTAATATTATTTGGCCTTATCGGCTCCATTTTAAGTAGCAAGGCAAAGGATCGGCATAATCCATCCACGCCGCCTCCTGTTTATCAAAATCCTCAAAATAGGCCAAAAGTTGAGATTAAAACATTCGATGAATTTGCTAAAGAAATTTATCAACAGTTGACGGAAAAGAAAGAAGTACAACCGAAACAAGAGGCGGCGCCGAAATTGGAAATACAAGGGGAACAGCCGAAAATCGAAACATCGAGAAAACATGTAAACATGGCAAAAGATCAAAATCCAAAACCTGTCGCGGTCAAACAAAACCAGCGCAGCACTAAAGGAACTGGGCATTCCTTTTTATCATCGAAAGAGGGGCTTGTCAACGCAATCATTGCACAGGAAATCTTAGGCCCGCCGAAAGCGAAAAAACGTTAAAAGAATCATGTCCTCCCTTTTCTCCGCATATACTTGCGGAAAGGGAGGGCAGTTTTTTTTGAAAAAGTTATTCCAGAGCGAGCCTATGATTGAAATAATGAATACTAGCCAAATTCGAATAATTGGAAACTATAAATTTATTGAAGCATCAGAAGCCCATTGCAAGTTTTATTATGAAGACTTCCTTGTGAAGATTGAAGCTTCCTCAGTACATATCAATGTGCTTAAAGAAGAGGAAATTTTAGTGCATGTGGATGAATTAAAATATTTTGAAATGAAACGACAGGTGAAGGAATTATGAGAATTTACGACCGTCGCCCTGTAGTAGTCCGCGTGTCCCGCGGAGAAAAAGTGCATGAATTTATTCGGCGCCTGCAGCAAAATCGGGTAAAAATTCGCGAACTGGAGTATTTAGATGATGAAGTCAAATTTGAAATTACAAGAAAAGAAGTGTCTACGGTTCGCGCATTGCGGAAAAAATATCATTTAAAAGTAAAAATTCGTTATTTGCAACAATCAAGAATTTTTCAAAATACAGGATGGACAATCATCGGAATAGCACTTATGATTCTTCTTCCAATCTTATGTGCCCAATTTATTTGGAAAGTGGATGTAGAAGCGGAAACACCTGAACTTGAGGCAAAAGTGGAAAAAGTGTTGGATGAAAAAATAAAATTAAAACAGCCTTTACTAAAACGCCATCTCCTTTCCGATCATGAAATTAGACAAACAATCATGGAAGAAATCCGTGACCTTTCATGGGTTCATATTATCAAAAAAGGAGGCAGCATGACGATTGTTCCGCAGCTTGCTCCTATTACAGAAGTGAAAGACAAAAAGCCGGATCGACTTTACCATTTAATTGCTGCAAAGAGTGGAGTTATTACCCATTTTAATATTACAAGCGGCGAGCGCCGAGTCATGCCAAATACCACAGTCTATAAAGGAGATGTACTTGTCTCCGGGGTTATTCAAATAGGGGAGGATGATTACCTTGCTGTTGGTGCAAAAGGAGAAGTATACGCCGATTATTGGCTGGAAACAAGCTTTGAAATTCCACGAAAAGTGCAATATATTTCTGCCACTGAGAAAAAGTGGACGATTGAATTAAAAAATCAAAAAGAAGAGGAGAAGGAACAATCGTTACAAGAAGTCAAATTGCCAAAGTGGATTTCAAATTTTATCGAAATCAAAAAAACCCAAACTTATACAACAACTACTCAAGAACTTTCCGAAGAACACATCAACTCATTTATCTTGCCTCTATTGCACGAAAAAATTTTACGCTCGCTTCCACCAAAAACGAATATCAAGAAAGAAAATATTTTGCACGTTACCTTTGATGATGATAAAGTAAAAGGGAAAGTCCTATTTTTGGTAAATGAAAATATTGCGAAAGAATATCCTATTGACCAAGGAGATTAAATATGACGGAAGAATTAACAGAGTTACAAGTAGAAAATTCGAATGAAGCGATTATGCTTCTCGGAATGGGCGATAAAAACATAAAGTTAATCGAAGAAACATTCAACTGTCAAATCATCACTCGCGGCCAAACAATTCAAATTGCCGGAGAAGAAGAGCAAAAGAAAAAGGTGACTGTATTATTAAAAGAATTGTTAAAAGTCATTCGTAAAGGCATCAATATCGATTTGCGGGATGTTGCCAACGCGATTGAGATGATGAATAAAGGAACAATTGAATATTTTGCGGAATTGTATGATATTGAAATAGCGAGAACCCATTCAGGCAAGCCGATTCGGGCGAAGACGATTGGCCAGCGGGAATACATCAAGGCCATTCGCTCAAAAGATTTAGTATTCGCTATTGGGCCTGCAGGGACAGGAAAAACTTATTTAGCCGTCGTGATGGCAACACAGGCATTGAAAAATGGACATGTTAAACGCATTATTTTAACGCGTCCAGCAGTTGAAGCTGGAGAATCTCTTGGTTTTTTGCCTGGAGATATGAAGGAGAAAGTCGATCCATATCTTCGTCCATTATATGATGCATTGCATGATGTGTATGGAACGGAACATACGCAGCGCCTTATCGAACGAGGTACAATCGAAATTGCTCCTCTTGCATACATGAGAGGACGTACTTTAGATGATGCCTTCGTTATTTTAGATGAAGCCCAAAATACAACTCACATGCAAATGAAAATGTTTTTAACCCGTTTAGGCTATGGTTCCAAAATGGTCATTACAGGAGATAAATCCCAAATTGATTTGCCAACAAAAATGGAATCAGGACTTATCATTGCTGAGCGGGTTTTGAAAGATGTTAAAGATATCCATTTTTCCTATCTGGAAGCTGGAGATGTTGTACGGCATCCCCTTGTGGCAAAAATTATACAAGCCTATCATGAACAAGAACTTTAAAAATGTGTACGAGCACACCGTACACATTTTTATTTTTTAAGAATTGATGATATCAATGAAAAACATTGAAGAAATTGTTAAACTAGTACTATACAATATCTGGGGGTGCGTCATGGATCAGCACTTAAAAAGATTGTTAGATATGTTTGGATTTAGGGTATTATTAGTTATCATCTTAACGATTGCAGGTATTTTGCAGTTTTTCATGATGCTTGGCAATGTCCTTGGTGATACATATGATGTTCAACCTTTTCAATTGGCTCCGGAAACAATACGAGCGGTGAAGACGGTGGAGGACACTGAAAAAACCGAAGAGGAGAGACAGGAAGCCGAAGAGACTGTCGAACCGGTATATGTTTTTGATGAAGAGATTGTCAATCATCGCATTGCACTGTTAGAATCGATTTACGAAATTACATTAGATGTTCGTAAGGAAATTGTCGACAGCGATGAAAGTTTAACTAAAGATGAACAGATTCAAAAATTCAAAAATAAATTGAAAGAAATTACAGACCGCCAAACTCTTCAATTAACCGATGATGATTTATGGACGCTTTTAATAGTGGATGAGAAGGAGTTGGCTCGGGCTCAAACATCGATTGTCGAGTTGGTAAAAAAGGCTTTATCTAAACCCATACGCAAAGAAAATGTTGCAGCCATTCGAAATGATTTAGAAACGAAAATTCGCGAGCAGAAAGATATTAGTGCTGCCTTGCTTTCTCCATACATTACGCTGGGAAGAACAGCTGTTGTTGAAACTGAAACGCTGGATGAGGAAAAAACGGAGGAACTGAAAAAACAAGCACGCCATTCCGTTGAACCTGTCCGCATTTTGCAAGGGCAGATTATTGTGCAAGAAGGAGAGCTCATCGACAGAGAGAAATATCGGCAGCTAGAACTATTGGGAATGACCAACAATAAAGTTTCCTTAAAACCTGTTTTGGGACTCGCTATATTGGTATTTATTCAAATGGCGTTTCTTTATTTTCTTTTTGATAAGCAGAAATTGGATGTACAAAAAAAACGGAAACAATTGGTTGTAACGGTCATTGTCTACTTAATATCGATTGCTTTAATGGAGCTAATTAGTTTATTAGATGATTTTGATGTGCAAATTGGCTTTATTTATCCTTCAGCGTTGGCAACAATGTTAATCAGCTTGCTTTCATCCTATCAAGCTGCAAGTCTTGTGACCGTGCTTGTGGCGTCATCAGCTGGGATCATCTTCCAAGAAGGATACTCTGCTGTCATGCAAATGGAAATTGCATTGTACATTTTGCTTGGGGGCTTTGCTTGCATTTACTTTATGAAGTCCATCAAAAACCGCTCCGATATTCTTAAAGGATGTGGAGTGGTGTCCATGATTAATTTATCGTTTATCGCATTTTATTTATTGATGACCCAATCCCATTATGAACCTTTCGAATTGTTGTTTTACGGGGCTGCTGCAATTGTTTCAGGCTTGCTTTCAGGCACATTGACAATGGGGCTTTTGCCATTCTTTGAATCAGCCATTGGAATTTTGTCGACAATGAAATTAATTGAACTATCCAATCCGAATCATCCGTTATTGAAGAAAATCTTAACGGAAACGCCTGGAACTTATCATCACAGCATTATGGTTGCCAATTTAGCGGAAGCAGCTTGCGAAGCGATTGGTGCGGATGGTTTGCTTGCCCGGGTAGGCAGTTATTATCATGATATTGGGAAAACGAAAAGGCCGGCCTTTTTCGTGGAAAATCAAATGTCTGGCATCAATCCGCATGATTCTTTGCCGCCAGAAAGAAGCGCAGAAATTATCATTGCCCATACGACAGATGGGGCGGAGATTCTACGTAAGCATAAAATGCCTCAAGAATTTATTGATATCGCCCTTCAGCATCATGGCACAAGTTCGCTAAAATTTTTCTTGCATAAGGCAAAGGAACAAGGAAAATTAAAGGATGAGTCGATTTTCCATTACCCTGGTCCAAAACCGCAGACAAAGGAAATTGCGGTGATCAGCATTGCAGATAGTGTGGAAGCTGCCGTCCGTTCCATGAAAGAGCCAAATGCGGAGAAAATCCGAAACTTGGTGCAATCGATTATTAAAGACCGGTTGGAAGAAAATCAATTTGATGAATGCGATATTTCCATTAAGGAATTAAAAATCATTGAAAAAGTGCTTTGTGAAACATTAAACGGCACGTTCCATTCCCGAATTGAGTATCCGAAAGAGGAAAAAAAATAGATGTTGATTTTCGCTCAAGGCGCTTTCTTCGGTCTTGAACTTCCTCAGAGGGGGCTCAAGTTTAGGGCTGTTCTCGCTGGAGTCTCCTTCTGAAAAGCTTTTTAATGTCATGTATATTGGCATTATGTAACCGACCATGATTAAATAAATAATGCATATTTGCTAAACATTAGGAGGAACTATGACATTAACCATTGATTTTTTAGATGAAACAAATGAATTAAACGAAGAACATATACAACTTGTGGAAAACTTGCTGCAACACGCTGCGAAAATGGAAAATGTTGAGGAAGCAGAAGTTTCTATTACTTTTGTTACCAATGAAAAAATCCACGAAATTAACCGGGAGTATCGGCATATTGACCGCCCGACGGATGTCATTTCCTTTGCCCTTGAAGAAATGGGGGAAGGGGAAATCGAAATTGTCGGAGATATGCCTCGCGTGCTCGGGGACATTATCATTTCGGTGGAACGTACAAGAGAGCAGGCGGAAGAATACGGCCACTCCTTTGAAAGGGAACTGGGATTTCTTGCCGTTCATGGATTTTTACATTTACTAGGCTACGACCATATGACTGAAGAAGATGAAAAAGTTATGTTTTCAAAACAAGAGGAGATTCTTTCATCCTTTGGTTTAGGTCGTGATTTGCATGGGTAATTTTTTTCGTTCTTTTCGTTTTGCCTTTGAAGGAATTCGTTTGGCAACGAAGGAACGAAATATGCGTTTTCATCTTGTTTGCGCAAGTATTGCCATTTTTGCTGGTTTCTTTTCGAAATTAAGTGCGGTGGAATGGCTTATTTTAATCATTACCATTGCCCTTGTCATTGGACTTGAAATGGTGAATACAGCTATTGAAAATGTGGTCGATTTAGTTTCCCCGGAGTTTCATCCGCTGGCAAAAGCAGCTAAGGATGTGGCGGCAGGGGCTGTGCTTGTTTTTGCGATTGCAAGCATAATTATTGGAATGATTCTTTTTCTTCCAAAATGGTTTTAACTTGCGGGAGGTGCTATTGAATACATATGGAAATACTTTTTGAAGAAGCGAAAAAGGCAAGAGAAAATGCTTATGCTCCCTATTCAAAGTTTTCGGTTGGTGCTGCGCTCATTACAAAAAGCGGAAAAATCTACCGCGGCTGCAATATTGAAAATGCAAGTTTCGGATTGACGAACTGCGCAGAGAGAACGGCGATTTTTAAAGCGGTATCTGAAGGGGAAAGGGATTTTCAGGCCCTTTTAGTCGTTGCGGATACAAAAGATCCCGTTTCTCCATGTGGTGCTTGCAGGCAAGTATTGGCGGAGTTTTGCCCGCCGACGATGCCCGTATATTTAGCAAATGTAAACGGGAATATAGAACAAACGACAGTGGAACAATTATTACCAAGTTCGTTTAAATCGGAGGATATGAAAGATGCAGGAAAATCAAACGTTTAAATCAGGCTTTATTTCAATCATTGGAAGACCAAATGTTGGGAAATCCACATTTTTAAATCATGTAATCGGACAAAAAATTGCCATTATGTCTGATAAACCGCAAACAACCCGCAATAAAATCCAAGGTGTGTTGACTAGAGAAAACAGCCAAATGATTTTCATTGATACACCGGGAATTCATAAGCCAAAGCATAAACTGGGCGAATTTATGGTGAAAGTTTCGAAAAATACATTGCGTGAAGTGGATTTAATTTTGTTCATGGTCAATGCCGAAGAAAAGATCGGAAAAGGCGACGAATACATTATGGAAATGCTCGGCGATACGGTTACGCCTGTGTTTTTGGTTGTCAATAAAATCGATAAAGTGCATCCGGATGAATTGTTGAAAATCATCGATGACTATCGCCAGCGCATGGATTTTGCAGAAATTATTCCAATCTCCGCATTGGAAGGAAATAATGTGGAACGGTTGCTTGAAACAATTGAAAAATATTTGCCGGAAGGGCCGCAATACTATCCAAGCGACCAAATCACCGACCATCCTGAGCGCTTTATCATTTCTGAATTGATTCGTGAAAAAGTGCTTCATTTAACAAGGGAAGAAGTGCCTCATTCCGTTGCCGTTGTCATTGACCAAATCCGACGAGATGAGAAAAATGAAAACTTAATTCATGTGATGGCAACGATTATGGTGGAGCGCGATTCCCAAAAAGGCATCATCATCGGAAAAGGCGGCAAATTGTTGAAAGAAATCGGCACTTTAGCAAGAAGAGATATCGAAATGCTTCTAGGTTCGAAAGTGTATTTAGAGCTATGGGTAAAAGTGCAAAAAGATTGGCGGAATAAAATTACGTATTTGCGTGACTTCGGATATCGGGAAGATGAATATTAGTCTTAAGAGCGCGTCATTTAAAGACCCGCTCTTTGCGGCATTTTTTCTAGTATCCGTTTAATAGTTTTTTGGCTTCTGCTAAAAAGGGATGTGCAATAATGCTACATAAATTAGAAGGCATTGTGTTAAAAACAAGAGATTATGGAGAATCGAATAAAATCGTTACCTTAATGACGAAAGAAGCGGGAAAAATCGCCGTGATGGCCCGGGGAGCAAAAAAGCCGAGAAGCCGCTTAGCTGCCATTTCCCAAACTTTTATGCACGGTATTTTTATTGTACAGCGCACAACAGGCTTGGGCACCTTGCAGCAAGGCGAACTGATGCAGTCTATGCGCCATATTCAGACGGATATTGTAAGGGCTGCTTACGCCAGTTACATCGTGGAATTGGTGGACCGTTTAATTGAAGAGGGAAGCTCGCAAACTTTTGTTTATGAGGTGCTCAAGCAGGCTTTGTATGCTATTGATGAGGAATACGACCCAGAGGCAATTGCGTTATTTGTGGACTGGAAACTGCTTCCTTATGCAGGGGTGAGGCCGGTATTGCATCAATGCGCATCATGTGGCGCTGTTGAAGGGGAGTTTGCCTTTTCCTTTTCTCAAGGCGGGTTTCTTTGCCACCGTTGTTTTCATGCGGATCCTTATATTATTCGGCTCAATCCGACTCAAATTAAGTTGATACGAATGTTTGCCAATGTGCCAATCGAAAAAATAGGAAAGCTGGAGCTAAAACGCGAGACGAAGCGTTTTATTAAAATGATTGTAACAACGATTTATGAAGAACAAACAGGGATGCGGTTAAAATCCCGCTCCTTTATTGAACAGCTGGAAAAATCCGAAGCTTTGATGGCGATGCAAAAAGAAGATGAAAATAAAGGCGTCGAACCATGACGCCTTTTAATTTATCTTAATTCAACTAAGATTGGTATTAAATCCTCTTTCAAAGCTTGCCAAAATTTTTCTTTTAATTCTGGAAGGATTTCGTCTTTGTTTTGAAATTGGCGATATAATTTTTCGATTTTATCATCCACAAGCATCAAACGATGATTGACTCTTTCTCGCTCCTCTTCAATATTTAATAAAATGAAACTGTCCATCAGAAGCTGAAGCTGTTTGCCTTTTTTTCTCGCAATTTCATAGGCTTCTTGATGAAAAGTCCCCAGTGCTGTGGAAAGGTCGATTTGTTTTCGATGGAACTCAGCCGCATGAAGATATTGTTGGATTTTTAAATTAGCGTTAAATAATAAATGGCCCGTCGTCTGAATAGAAGGCACTTCTTTTTTAAAAAGGCTTTCCACCATCGTCTTTAATTGATCGAAACAATCTTCTTTCTGCTGTTTTTCTTCATTTTTCACCGCTAAAAATTGTTGAAAAAGCATGGCCATTCCCCCCTAAGTTCATACATCCCTTAGCCTAATTATACAAAAGATGGGGGAAATGGGCATTATAAATTCGAATAATTCTGATTTTTATAAAATTAAAGAGCCGCCCGAAAATTGGACGGCTCTAGTCATTAAAATTGTAAATGTTTTTCAATATAAGCTTTTACATCGGCAATCGGAATGCGTACTTGCTCCATTGAATCGCGATGGCGCACTGTTACTTGGCCATCTTCTTTAGAATCGAAGTCGTATGTGATGCAGAATGGAGTACCAATTTCATCTTGGCGGCGGTAACGTTTTCCGATGGATTGAGATTCATCATAATCAACAGGGAAATATTTGCGCAATTCGTTCCAAATTTCTGTTGCTTCTTCTGAAAGCTTTTTAGAAAGTGGTAAAACCGCTGCTTTAAATGGCGCAATAACCGGATGGAATCTAAGCACCGTACGTTTGTCGCCATCTTCCAATTCTTCTTCATCATAAGCATCGCATAAAAATGCTAAAGTGACGCGGTCAGCACCTACAGATGGTTCGATGCAGTAAGGTACATAGCGTTCATTTGTAACTGGGTCTACATATGTGAAATCTTCGCCGGAATATTGCATATGTTGCTTCAAGTCGTAATCAGTGCGGTCTGCAATTCCCCATAATTCGCCCCAGCCGAATGGGAATTTGTATTCAATATCCGTTGTAGCCGCTGAGTAATGGGACAATTCTTCTTTTGAATGGTCGCGGAGGCGAATGTTTTCTTCGCTCATGCCTAAACTCAAGAGCCAGTTTTTACAGAATTCTTTCCAATAATTTTGCCACTCTAAATCTTCCCCTGGTTTGCAGAAAAACTCCAATTCCATTTGTTCAAATTCACGTGTGCGGAAAGTAAAGTTTCCAGGAGTAATTTCGTTGCGGAATGATTTACCGATTTGGGCAATGCCGAATGGAATTTTTTTGCGCATGGAGCGTTGTACGTTTTTGAAGTTGACGAAAATCCCTTGCGCTGTCTCAGGGCGTAGGTAAATCTCGTTGGCAGAGCTTTCTGTGACTCCTTGGAATGTTTTAAACATCAAGTTAAACTGGCGGATATCTGTGAAATCTTGCGCACCGCAGTCCGGGCAATGCACATCATATTGCTTCATAATTTCTTCCATTTTTTCAAAAGATAAGCCGTCCACGACAATTTCATCGCCTTTTTCTAGAGCCGCAGCTTCAATTAATTTATCTGCTCTATGTCTTGCTTTACATTGTTTACAGTCGATCATCGGGTCATTGAAATTGCCCACGTGGCCGGAAGCTTCCCAAGTGCGGGGGTTCATGAGAATTGCGGCATCAAGACCTACATTATAAGGCGACTCTTGAACGAATTTTTGCCACCAAGCCCTTTTAATATTGTTTTTTAGTTCCACTCCAAGAGGACCGTAATCCCAAGTATTGGCGAGTCCTCCGTAAATTTCTGAACCAGGAAATACAAATCCTCGATGTTTCGCTAAACTTACAATTGTTTCCATTGATTGAACAGCCATTTTGTTTCCTCCTATTGATTTATAGTTTTCATGAAAAATAGAAAAGCACTCGTCTCCGGGCGATTATAGCCCGGGGACGAGTGCGTACTACACCCGCGGTTCCACCCCGATTGACTGCATTCCGTAAAATGAAATGCAATCCTCTTTTTGGAACATGGCTCCAGGATGCCGTTTCTCTTTTCGTGTAGGCTTTCACCATCCCTACTCGCTGTCAGTTGAAAAGATACTTATAGTCCTGTCATTGCCTTCAATATATTAATATAGTTTTTATAATGCTTAGTTGTGACATTATTTTATCATGATGTTCTTTTCTTAGCAATTATAAAAAAAATAGTATATAATATTTGAGTAAAAGTATAACACTAATTGAGGCGGTGAGTCCAATAGAACTCAATCAACGTCAAGATAAAATTCTTCAAATAGTAAAAGAAAAGGGTCCTATCACCGGAGAAAAAATTGCTGAACACTTAAATTTAACTCGTGCAACCCTGCGTCCGGATTTAGCGATTTTAACGATGGCAGGGTTTCTAGATGCCAGACCTAGAGTTGGCTATATATATTCTGGAAAAAAAACGATGGCAGCTCTAACAGAATCCATGATGAATCTAAAAGTAAAAGATTTTCAGTCTTTGCCTGTTGTGGTATCTGAAAATATGACAGCTTATGATGCCATTTGCCAAATGTTTTTGGAAGATGTAGGCACATTATTTGTAGTGGATGAACGATCCCGCCTACAAGGGGTTCTATCGAGAAAAGATTTGCTTCGTACTAGCATCGGGACTCAGGCGATAACAAAAATTCCAGTTCATATTATTATGACAAGAATGCCTAATATCGTATATTGCCACAAAAATGATTCGCTCGTTCATGCTGCGAAAAAACTGATTGATCGACAAGTCGATTCATTGCCGGTTGTCGAGGAAAGAGAAGATGGATTGGAGATTGTCGGTCGGATAACGAAAACAAATATTACAAAAGCGTTTATTTCATTAGCAGAAACGAATGATTTGTAAGAGGTGCGAATTTGAAAAACTTAAAAATTTTTGTCGTATCGGATTCGGTAGGAGAAACTGGAGAACAAGCCGCAAAAGCAGCGGCAACACAATTTCGGCCTAATTTTGATGGCGTCATTATAAAACGATTTCCTCACATATCCAGCGATGACCATATAAAAAATATTGTCGAAATTGCTGTGATGCAAGATGCGATCATCGTTTTTACGCTAGTAGAAAAACAAAAGCGTCAGTTGATGCTCAGTTTATGCCGACAATTAAATGTGGCTTGCATCGATTTATTGGGGCCGATGATTATTTTATTCAGCGAAAAGCTTCAAGAAGCCCCGCTAGAAGAACCTGGACTAGTCCATAAATTGGATGAAGATTATTTCCGAAAAGTGGAAGCTATTGAATTTGCGGTAAAATATGATGACGGGCGCGATCCAAAAGGCATTTTATTAAGCGATGTTGTGTTAATTGGTGTCTCTCGGACTTCCAAAACTCCATTATCTCAGTATTTGGCCCATAAGCGATATAAAGTGGCCAATGTTCCGATTGTTCCTGAAGTTGAACCGCCTGAGGAATTGTTTCAAGTGGATCCAAGAAAATGTTTTGGTTTAGTCATATCGCCGGAAAAACTGAATATCATTCGAAAAGAAAGATTAATTGCGCTAGGTTTAAGCGATGATGCAATGTATGCTCGGACAGACCGGATCGAGAAAGAAATCGCTTATTTTTACAAAGTGGCTGAAAAATTAGGCTGTGAAGTAATTGATGTAACCAATAAGGCTGTTGAGGAAACAGCTAATGATATAATCGAACGATTAGAACGATTAAAAAATAAGTAAAATCCTCCGATTATAGGGAGGTTTTTTGCGTTTTTTTATAAAATAGTTATAGAAATTTTAATTAAATTGTTTTATAATAATAAAATTGGGGTAAAAATAATTTATAACAATTATTTTAAAAAATTAATTTTTTGTGTCGATTTTTTAAAGGGATTTTTCATTTTTTATCGAATTGTGTTATGTAGCAACAAAGTTGGTGATGGAATGGTAAATAAAATCCCTGAAGAGTTGATTGAAAAAATTCGAACAGAGTCGGATATAGTCGATGTCATCAGCGAATATATCCAGCTGACAAAAAGAGGTCGAAACTGGTTTGGGTTATGTCCATTCCATAACGAAAACACACCTTCTTTTTCCGTTTCCGAAGACAAACAAATTTTCCATTGCTTTGGTTGTGGTGCTGGTGGAAATGTGATTACCTTTGTCATGGATATCGAAAATGTATCCTTTCCTGAAGCGGTTTCGAAATTAGGAGAACGCATCGGCATACATATAGATATCCAAAACCAAAGTATGGACAACCGTCTTCGCAGCTATTCAAAAAAAGAAGAAAATATGCTGGACGCCCATCAATTTGTTGCTGAGTATTACCATCATTTATTGATGAACACAGAAGATGGTGAAAAAGCGTTAAATTATTTATTCAAAAGAGGATTTACAAGGGAAGATATCGAATCCAATGGTATAGGATATTCATTGCCAAATGGGGATTCGGTGACAGTACTTTTGCAGCGAAAAGGCTTTTCCTTAGATGAAATGGTCGAATGTGGGCTCATTATTCAACGGGAAAATGACCATACTTATTTTGACCGATTTCGAGGACGTATCATGTTTCCAATTCGCAATGAATCTGGAAAGGTGATTGGCTTTTCAGGTCGTTTAATTGAGCCGAAAGAATCAGAAGCGAAATATTTAAACAGCCCCGAAACTCCTATTTTTCGAAAAAGTGAAGTGCTTTTTAACCTGGATAAGGCGAGAACTTCAATTCGAAAAAAACGTCAAGCCATATTAATGGAAGGTTTCATGGATGTACTTGCTGCAAATAAAGCGGGAATTGATAACGCTGTAGCAACAATGGGCACTTCCCTGACAAAGGAGCATATCACAAGGCTAAAACGCTTAGTTCGAAAAGTAGTTATTTGTTATGATGGTGATCATGCTGGATGGGAAGCTGCGAAACGTGCTGCAGAGTTATTATATAATGAACAAATGGAGGTTGAAGTCGTCGTACTGCCTGAACAGTTAGATCCTGATGCGTATATTCGAAATTATGGTACAGAATCTTTTGTTCAGATGGTTGAAAAACCGCATGCATACATGTCATTTATGATGATGTATGCACGACGGAACAAAAATTTCCAATTTGAAAACGATATTCTACAATACATCCAAGAAGTGCTTGAACAATTAGTTGGTAGAACATCGCCTATCGAACGTGACTTATATATAAAGGAATTGGCGAAGGAAACAAAAGTTTCGGAAGAGGCGATTTATGCACAATTCAGAAAATTAGATGCTGACTTTGCTAAAAATTATAAACGAGCAGACCAAAACATCTCAATAAAAAGTATCGACTTTCATCCGAAAAATTTAAATGCCACAAAACGTGCAGAAAGATTGCTTCTTTCTCATATGCTATCTGATATGGAAGTAGTAAAACACATTATAGAAAGCGATGATCCGCAGCCCTTTGTACATGATGAATATATTGCGGTATTTGTTCGCTTAATCGGCTTTTGTGAAGAACATGGAACATCAGATTATCAGCGTTTTCTTGAAATTTTAGATGATGCTGAACTTCGGAAAATTGTGATGGAAGCAGCGCTTGTAGAACGCGATCCAGAATATAAAGATGCTGAAATACAAGATTGTTTAAAACATTTGAAAAAACATCGCTTAGAGCTCGAAATAGAAAAGCTTATGCACGATTCCAAAGAAGCTGAACGAATGCACGAATATGATAAAGCTTTAGAGCTTTTTCAACGAATGGTTCAACTGAAAAGAACTTTATCTGCGATTTGATTGAGATTGGTTTTTATAAGGAGGAAGGTTTATGGCGGACAATTTGTCAGAACGTTCAAGAGAAATTTTAGAAAAAAATTTGGAAGAGGCGAAAAATTTTCTTCGACAAAAAGCAAAAAATGATGGAATTTCCATGGAGGAAATTTCTAAAAAGCTAGAACCATTTGAATTAGAACCTGATGAGATCTTTCACTTTGCAGAAGAATTAGAAAGCCAATATGATATTCGAGTGGAAGGAAAAGAAGAGTTCGAAGAAGAAGCGATCGCGAAACAAGAAGAATTGGAAGAAGAATTTGATTTAAATGATTTAAGCGTTCCTCCTGGTGTGAAAATTAACGACCCTGTTCGAATGTATTTAAAAGAAATTGGACGTGTCGACTTATTAACTGCAGAAGAAGAAACGGAATTAGCAAAGCGTATTGAGCAAGGTGATGAAGAAGCTCGAAAAAGACTTGCAGAAGCAAACTTGCGATTAGTAGTATCTATCGCAAAACGATACGTGGGTCGCGGAATGCTGTTCTTGGATTTAATTCAAGAAGGAAATATGGGGTTAATTAAAGCGGTTGAAAAATTCGACCACCGCAAAGGATTTAAATTTTCTACGTATGCTACTTGGTGGATTCGACAAGCCATTACCCGTGCCATAGCTGATCAAGCGAGAACAATCCGCATTCCAGTTCATATGGTAGAAACAATCAATAAATTAGTACGTGTTCAACGTCAATTATTGCAAGACTTAGGCCGCGAACCAACACCAGAAGAAATTGCAGAAGAAATGGATTTAACGCCTGAGAAAGTTCGGGAAATCCTAAAAATTGCTCAAGAACCGGTATCTCTTGAAACACCAATTGGTGAAGAAGACGATTCCCATTTAGGTGATTTCATTGAAGACCATGATGCGCAATCACCAGCGGATCACGCAGCTTACGAATTATTAAAAGAACAGCTTGAAGATGTATTAGATACATTAACGGACCGTGAAGAAAACGTGCTTCGCCTTCGTTTCGGATTAGATGATGGCCGTACGCGCACCCTTGAAGAAGTCGGCAAAGTTTTCGGTGTAACCCGTGAACGTATTCGCCAAATTGAGGCAAAAGCTTTAAGAAAATTGCGCCATCCATCTCGAAGCAAACGTTTAAAAGACTTCTTGGAATAATTTTACCTATAAGTAAAGGTACCCATATTGGGTGCCTTTTTATATGAAAACTTTAACAAATTTTCATAGAGATTTATTACTTTCTATCGATGTCGAAAAGTAGAAAATCATATAAAATATAGACAAATAACTAAACATTTCGGGGAATATTTATGGAAAATCCTAAAAGACAAATCATCATCAATGAAATCTTATTTTGGAAGCAAAATAAACTTTTGCCAGAACAATATTGCGATTTTTTGCTGACTTTATATATGGAAGGCGAAGACATCGAGGAACAAGAAAATATTAGTTTTAAAAAGTCGATAAAAGTGAAAGAAAAGCGCAAAAAACGCCTTTTCGCCCTTGGAATTCTTTTATTTTCAATAGCCCTTTTAGCGCTCTTATTTTTCTTGTCATCCTATTATTTTGTGATTGGCGCAATTGTTGTTGGAATCGTTGCCATTCTATTGATCATTTATTCATATAAATTTGCAAAAAAACATGATTTTATTACACCGATTTTGCAAGTAGCAGCGGCATTGCTGATTTTTGGCATATCGGTGAAAGTGAGCTTAGTCTATTTTGAGAATAATAATGTCGTTTTATATTCTTTGCTTATTGCCAATTGCCTAATGTGGACGATAACGGGCGCAAGATTGAAGCTTTTGTATTTTACAATTTCCGGTGTGTTAGGATTACTAATCATTATTGGATATCAAATCTTTTTCCTCTCATAAAGAGAATTTTTTCATTCATTTTCTTAAAATAATTTTAAGAGGATTTGAAACAATAATAATCCAACGTTTTTTTAAGAAAATGAAAAACTATAAGATAGAGCTAAATTGTGAAAAATTGTCGAATTTGTTACATTCCTTGTAAAACTTTCTGTTTAGGTCTTTTCGTTTTATAAAATATGAAGTACAATAATGGTTGTTGGCTATATTCTATATATTTTATAGTATTCATGAATTATTAAGGAGGTTAAACACATGAGAAACAACCCGATTGTTCCTTATATCCTCATTATGGCATTGGGTATCGCACTTATCTTCTTCTTGTCATTAGATGGTGTCGAAAAACAAAAAGAAGCTGCTGAAGGTGCAGATGGTGCAACAACTGAAACTGCAGATGCAGAAGATGGAGCAGCTTTAGTTCAAACTTGTATTGGATGCCATGGTCAAGACTTAAAAGGTGGCATGGGTCCTCAAATCGCTGGACTTGATGCGGATCGTATCGTGGATGTTCTTGAAAACGGTATCGAAGGAACTCCTATGACACCTGGAATGAAAACTGGCGACGAAGCGAAAAAAATTGCCGAATACATCAGTTCTTTAGAATAATCTCTTAAATCCTTAGTTGCAATAGGCGACTAAGGATTTGTTTTTTTATATAATGAATAAGAGGCATAAATTAACAATAAAGGCGGGTACATCATGAATGCACAAAATCTTTCCAAACGACTTGAAACAGTAGCTTCCTTTGTGCCAAAAGGAGCAATTGTGGCAGATATCGGTTCTGACCATGCCTATTTGCCATGTTATTTAGTCCATAAAGGGATTGTACAAAAAGCTGTTGCCGGTGAAGTTGTGGACGGGCCTTATCAATCGGCTTTAAAGAAAGTGAAAGAAGAAGGATTAGAAGATCACATTACGGTGAGGCTAGCGGACGGGCTAGAAGCTATTGGAGAAAGCGATGGGGTGGATACCATTACCATTGCCGGAATGGGGGGCTCATTAATCGTCTCCATTCTCGAAAAAAATCCTGAAAAACTGGAGTCTGTTCACCGGCTAATTTTGCAGCCAAACATACACGCCAAATTCATCCGCAAATGGGCGCTCGCTCACCAATGGGAAATCATTGACGAAGCCATTGTCGAAGAAGATGCAAAGATTTATGAAATTCTCGTTTTAGAGCGAGGACAAATGGAATTAACGGAAGCGGAAATATTAATGGGCAAACATCTATTGCGAGAGAAATCGGATGTATTTTTAAAAAAATGGAACAATGAGGTGAAGCATTGGAAAAAAGTGCTTCAATCGCTGGAAAAAGCGGAATCAACGCCGGAGATTATAGCGAAGCGGGAAGAATTGCTTCATCACATTGCACTAGTGGAGGAGGTCATCCAATCATGAAGAAAGCAAATGGGAACGAAATCATTCAGCTGTTTGAAAGTTGGGTGCCGAAAAAATTGGCTTGCATGGAAAATGACCCAATCGGTCTTGCAATCGGCACGTTGAATAAAGAAGTGACAAAGGTATTAGTAACGCTTGATGTAAATGAAGAGGTAGCCGATGAAGCCATTGAAAAAGGGTGCCAGCTCATCATAGCCCATCATCCGCCCATTTTCCGCAAATTATCTAATTTAAGAACGGACACACCTAGCGGGAAACTTTACGAAATGCTTATAAAAAATGATATTGCTGTGTATGCCGCCCATACGAACTTGGATGTGGCGGAAGGCGGTGTCAATGATTTGCTTGCGGATGCATTGGAACTGGAAAACCGTGAAATTTTAGAAAAAACCTACTCCGAACATTTAATGAAACTTGCGGTGTTTGTGCCGGTTGACCATGCAGAGGAGCTTCGCTATGTTCTTGCAAAAGCAGGCGCTGGAAAAATCGGCAATTATGATTCCTGCAGCTATTCAACAGCCGGTACAGGGCGTTTCCGACCGTTAGAGGGGGCGAATCCATACATTGGAGATGTGGGTGAGATTGAATCAACAGAGGAAGAAAAAATCGAAGTAGTTTTTCCAACATCCATGAAAAATAGAATTTTAAAAGCCATGTTGAATGCCCATCCATATGAAGAGCCTGCTTATGACCTTTATACATTGGCCCAGGAAACAAATGAATACGGCATTGGGCGCATCGGCACGTTGAAAGAGACAATGACATTGCGGCAATTTGCGGAGTATGTAAAAGAGCGATTAAATGTTCCAATGGTGCGCATTGTAGGTAAAGAAAATGAAACGGTATCCAAAGTTGCAGTGCTTGGAGGAGACGGAAATAAATATATCCATATTGCAAAAAGAGCCGGAGCGGATGTGTTTGTAACGGGAGATATGTATTTCCATGTGGCTCAAGATGCCCAAGCCATAGGATTAAATATTGTGGATCCTGGCCATCATGTGGAAAAAGTGATGATCAAAGGGGTAAAAGAAAAAATGACCGCCCTTTGTGATGGAAAACTAGATGTGGAGTTTATCGAATCTGAAGTGAATACAGAACCGTTTATTTTTATTTAAAAGTGGAAATAAATAAGAAATGTACAAGCAATCCTATGCATGAGAAGAGGTTGGGACAAATCTAAAAAAACATCATTTTCTCTTTGGAGAAAATGATGTTTCAGACTGTCGACAAACCCCAACTCAAATGCTTCATTTGAGTTGGGGTTTGTCTTTTTTTTGCTCATCATTTTCTAAGATTCTTGAACATCCTAAATTTCCCCCGTTAACCAAGAATTCTATCCCTATTATACAAAAAAAGCCTGTAGATTTGGCCCCTAGTTAGGGACTTTGTCTACAAGCTGAGAGCCATCTTCTAATAAGTAGATGGCTCTTTCGATTTATTCTGATAATCATTATATACATTATGGGACTCATTAATCGAACGCCTAATCATTTTGTCAAAGGAATTGGTGGAATTCAGTTCTTTTACAGCTGCTTTGACAAATCTGGATTGGTTTTCTAAAAAAATTTGAATTTCTTCTTTTGTTCCTAGATGAGCGTCAAAATAGACTCGATTTTTATTGCGCTCAATCATATCTGTTAAGTCATGCTTCAACATGACATGCAAAATCCATCGATTGATTCCTGTAGCCAGTTGTAGAGAAATGATATAATATAGTAATTCGGGGCGATTTTCTCTCGCTTTAAGCTGATTTATATGAATATTTTCTTCAAGCGCAGTGAGAATGACAAAATTTGAGGAGTAGAATAGGGTTTTTCCCGCAGAGTGTATGATATGGTATTTGTCAGGCAAGAGCAGTAGCCAAATATTAAAAGCAATAATCCATGCATCGATTAAATTAAGTGCGCCTTCTTTGACAAGATAATTAAATTGGCTGTATTTCTTGGCTAATTCATTAAATGTATCAATATGATATTGCTCGATATACAATAAACTGCGATCAACAGTGATTTCCCTATACATTCTTTACACCCCTTTGAAATGCAAGTTGTATGATTTCCCCGAATCAAACAAAGCATCGAATAAAAGCATCTAATAATAGTTTACCAAATTCAATTTCAAATCATAGATAAATTTTTAATAATAATGAAAATGATATATTTTAAAGAAATTTCAGGTTGTTTTTCAAAGATTTTTATCAAAATGATAAAAACCTTATGATTAGGATTCATGTTAAAATAATTTGATAGGAAGAATGAGATGTTTTCGCATTCGTAGCTCAGTACAGGAGGAAGGAAAATGGAATCAGTGTTTACTTTTAAACATATAGAACCAAAGGAAAAAAGCCAAAAAAGTCCTGCCATTTTTTTGTTTCATGGACTTGGAAGCAACGAGGAAGATTTGCTGCAAATTATTGGGGATTTGAAAGATGTTTGCCATGTATTTAGTTTAAGAGGACCTATTACCCATGATCCGGGTTATGCCTTTTATACTTTTGAAGAGGAAGGAAAGCCTACACAAGCTATTTTTGACAAAGTGGTCGCTGTGATAAGAGATTTCATTTTGAAAGCGATCGAAGAATATCATTTAGATCCGGAGAAAATTTTTGTTGCGGGCTTTAACCAAGGAGCAGCCATTGCCCAAACATTATGTGTGGTTATGGGCAATCAAATAAAAGCATGTGCTTCATTGTCAGGATTCTTGCCGAATTTTGTGAAGGAGCAATATTTTAAACAGAACATGAGGGGAACTAGAATTTTTATTTCCCATGGGGAATATGATTTCGATTATCCGATTTTCTGGAGTGAAGAAAGCAAAGCGTTTTTTGAAGATTATGGAGCAACAGTCGTTTACAAAACATATCCCGTTGGCCACGGAGTTTCCCCTGAAAATATGCGTGATTTTATTGATTTTATTATGGAAGATGTCCATGAAAAAAGCTGACAGCCGCCGTCAGCTTTTTTTAATTAGACGATTTTACATTCAAATACAGATTGTAAAAGTAATGTAGAATATCTTCTCCTTTTTCATCCACTAACGTTTCTTCTTTCAACTTCATCGATGCGGTTGTTTCACTAGGAATGAGTTCATTCTTTTCAAAAACTAATCGAATATAAATTTTTCCAGTCGTTGAAAGTTCCTTTTTTTCTTCTTCAGATAAATTTAAATCGTCAAATAAAGGTTCCTTCCATGTCCCTTTTACAAGCAGATAATCTTGATTTTCATTTTTTTCATATTCCCATTGGACATCACGTAAAATGGTTTTAAATAAATCCTCTACAGTAAAGGTTTCATTGTTATATTCAAGTTCAGTTTCACGCAAAGAAAAAGCATCGACCGTCAAACCGCTTTTCGCTTTTTCCGCTTGTGTTTGTATGCCAGAAACTGCCTCTTTCATATTGCTGCATCCGGATAATAGAATTATTGAAATAATAATGGCAACAAAAAAATGGACTTTCTTCATTCCGAAACCTCCTAGTGATTAAACTAGCGCCCAATATCATGATAGCGAAAAAATTCATCGTTGGTTTAGAGGAATTTGAAATTTCCGTTAATTTTTGTTGAATTTAACTCTATTAGAAGGGAAGAATTCATGAAAATCAATGATGATTTGTTAGAGAAGCTGGGAGTCTATTTTGTATACCACGATATTTATAATCGATATGGGATTACGTTTGAGAGATTTGTGGAGCGGTGGATGAAGGGGGTATTGGAGTTATAAAAATCCCAAGGCTTGTACAACATTCATGGACAAGCCTTGGGTTATGATTAAAAATGCCGCTCAATCCATTCATTTGCTTCTTTCCAATTTTTCACCCGCACGACATTGCTAGGGATAGCTTTACGATTATACGGCGTATCGAAAAGAAGCACTGGAATCTTTAATTCTTCTGCTAGTTCGACCGCATTATCGTGCTTGTCTTCAAAAAAAACTTCGATGCGATGTTTTTTCGCCACTTCTAATTTATTGTGGCTGCCGATTAATTCAATATGATCGTAAGGAACTTGATGTTTTTCAAACCATCGTTTTGTCACATCATACAAATGATGGTCTCTTGCGGAAATATAAAATAATTCATATTGTTTATGCCAGTTGTTTAAAATTCGTTGGGCATCTTGGGCAATTTTGCTGACAGCGTAAAAATAAGGTTCATTTTCTTTAAACCATCGCGCAAACTCTTTTCGGTCGACGGGATGGGGGAATGCGCTTAAAAAATCATACTCAATGACATCATCAAGCACAATATTGGTTTTATATTGTTTATTGATGTACGGAAGCAGCGTATCGGGAGTTGTAACAGTTCCATCGATATCAATGCCAAAACGAGGTTTTTTCTTCATCGCGACTCCCCCCTCGAGATTAAATTTGCTGTTGTTCCCGTTCAGCCAATTTTTCTGCTGCCAATTTGTCGATTTCTTTTTTCAATTCTTCCACCATTGTTTCTTCAGGCACTTTTCGCACCGTTTTTCCTTTCATAAAGAGAAGGCCTTCTCCACGGGCTCCGGCAATTCCGATGTCTGCTTCTCTTGCTTCGCCAGGTCCGTTTACCGCACATCCTAGCACGGCGACTTTGAGCGGAACATTTAATTTGGAAATATATTCTTCAATTTCATTGGCAATTGAGATTAAATCGATTTCAATTCGTCCGCAAGTAGGGCAAGAAACTAATGTGGCCATATTGGATGCAAGACCAAAGGCTTTTAATAATTCTCTTGCTACTTTTACTTCTTCTACTGGGTCAGCAGAAAGGGAAATGCGGATCGTATTTCCAATGCCTCTTGAAAGAAGGGCTCCTAAACCTGCTGCAGATTTTACTGTGCCGGAAAAGAGCGTTCCTGATTCTGTGATCCCTAGATGCAATGGATAATCGAAGGTGCGGGCTGCTTTTTCATAAGCCTCAATGGCAAGGTTGACATCCGAAGCTTTCATGGACACGATGATATCATGGAAATCTAAATCTTCGAGTATTTTTATATGATGTAAAGCAGATTCGACCATACCATCTGCTGTTGGATAGCCATATTTTTCTAGAATATGTCTTTCAAGGGAACCTGCATTGACACCAATCCGAATAGGCACGCCTCTTTCTTTGGCCGCTTTGACAACGGCTTCTACTTTTTCGCGGCGGCCGATATTTCCTGGGTTGATGCGCACTTTATCGATGCCGTTTTCTATTGCCATTAATGCAAGTTTATAGTTAAAATGAATATCCGCTACTAATGGGATATGGATGCGTTTTTTAATTTCTGGAATGGCTGCTGCTGCCCGTTCATCTGGAACAGCAACGCGCACAATTTGGCATCCTGCTTCTTCAAGCCGCAAAATTTCAGCGACCGTTGCTTCTACATCATGGGTTTTCGTTGTACACATACTTTGAACGATGACTTCATTGTTTCCACCGATAGTTAAATTCCCAACACGTACAGGACGTGTTTTTGTACGATGAATAATTTCACTCATCCAAACTCTCTCCTTCTTAAGGTACTTTTCCCGTACCTTCACTTCCACTATTTTAGCAGTGTAAAATTGTGTCGACAAGGAAGAAACATTATTATTTTTTGCAATTCTCTTGGCTTGCGTAAATCGGAATTTTAATGAATTCACCAGGAACGATGGCTTGATTTTTCAAGTGAGGGTTCATTTTATAAAAATCCGCCATCCGCTCAGGCAAGGAAATTCTTTCATCCGTTGAAAATTCTGCAAGCAGGCGTTGCACCGTATCGCCTTCTTGTGTCATAACGGGCACGGATTTTACGGAAAGCTGTTCATTGCAAGGTTGAGATTCAGAATGGGCAATTAAGGGAACGGTTCCATCCGTTAAATCTATTTTAATAACAACTGCTAGAAGGATGATCATGGCAATTGATAGAAATCGTTTCATAAAAAAATCCCTCCTTGCTCCACTATATGAAGCAGGAAAGGATTCAGAACTTTGTTTTTTCTAATTTTGGATAATTGAAGGATGCAAGAATTAATAGAAAAATAGTAATGATTGCGTTTATTGTTGTGGCTAGCCCGCTAGAAAGGCTGAAAAAGGAAAAGAGGATAGAAAGTAGAGTCGACCAAGTGATGGCAAAAGCGGTTGTTCTCCACATATGCCGATATTCACCGCGGCGTTTAAATAATTTGATGAAGATTGTGCCAATTGCTGCATAAATGGAAATTCGAACAAACAATAGTACGGTCGATGTAAAAAACAATAAAAAAAGAGCGAAAGGATAAAGCAGCCATTGAATGTCTTTCACATATTGTTGCAAACCTTTCATTTGAATGGCTGTTTCAGATACTCCTGTCATAAATTGAATAAAAGAAAAAAACGTCACGATGGTGATGAGTATGAAAACGTATTGAATGACTTTTCCAATGGATAGTATCCGATAGGCCGCAAGTTTTTTGGGTTGAAATAGGCTGTCTAAAAACAATTGTATATGCGAAACCATGATTTTCTCCTCCATTGAAAGTTTAACATGAAAAGGGAAAAAGAAAAAATGAACAAATTGGTTTTCTTGAAACTTTTTTAATCTATTACGCCATAACAAGTATGGAGGGAAGAAGTTGGAATTTCTTGCTTGGTTGTTAATTATCGCTTGTTTTATCATCGCCTTTATCGGTTTAATATACCCGATTATTCCGTCAGTGCTGTTTTTATTGCTGGGTTTTATCCTTTATGGATTGTTTTTTTCCTTTACCGAACTTTCCTTGGGGTTTTGGCTGATTGAAATCCTGTTTGTCATTCTTTTGTTTTTGGCGGATACAATCGCGAATTTGATTAGTGTGAAAAAATTTGGCGGAACAAAAGCAGGCCTTTGGGGAAGTACGATTGGGCTTTTGATAGGCCCGTTTGTCATTCCATTTTTGGGCATACTGATAGGCCCTTTTTTAGGGGCAGTGATTGGGGAATTTATTGTTGCCCGTTCGAACATTTATCAGGCATTCCGGGCGGGCATCGGTTCCCTTGTCGGTTTTTTAACTTCTGTAGCAACGAAATGTGTTCTTCAATTGGTGATGATTGTGATTTTTATCGTCGCCATCGTATAAAAACACCGTTGAAGGGAAATAGTGAGTTTGGTTGGGTTTCAGCGGGCGAACATGGTTTCAGTCAAAAGTCCGAAATAGCATAGAGGCTGAGCGTAATAATTGAACGGCTATATTTATTCTGATAATCTTATAGCAGAGGTAAGAAATTACTGATTTATATAAAGGGAGGAAATTTTCATGGCATTTGAATTACCAAAATTACCTTATGCATATGACGCATTAGAACCTCATATTGACGCACAAACAATGGAAATTCACCATACGAAACACCACAATACGTATGTGACAAACTTAAATGCTGCTGTTGAAGGCACAGAATTCGCAGATAAAGATTTAATTGAATTAATCTCAAATCTTGATGCAGTGCCTGCAGATAAACAAACTGCTGTACGCAACAACGGCGGCGGACATGCCAACCACTCTTTGTTCTGGGAAATTTTAACTCCTGGTGGTGCAAAAGCTCCTACAGGTGATTTAGCAGCTGCGATCGATGCAAAATTCGGCAGCTTTGATGCATTTAAAGATGAATTCTCTAAAGCTGCTGCTGGCCGCTTCGGTTCAGGTTGGGCTTGGCTTGTAGTAGATAAAAACGGCGAGTTAAAAGTTACTTCTACACCAAACCAAGATTCTCCATACATGGAAGGCGAAACACCAATCCTTGGTTTAGACGTTTGGGAGCATGCTTATTACTTAAAATATCAAAACCGTCGTCCTGATTACATCTCTGCATTCTGGAATGTAGTAAACTGGGACGTTGTAGCTGAAAAATACGCAGCTGCGAAAAAATAATGGTTCTTCTGATCAGAGCTTCTTGCAAGTTCTGAACGGCTAGCAAGAAAGGATCAGCTTTCATCCTTTGTGGGTGAAGGCTGATCCTTTTTGTTTGCGTTGAAGCAATTTTTATTTTGTATATTTTTCTTCCTAAAATTCGTTAGTTGTAGTGAACTTTTCAATTTTTCACCTTCCGCATAAATTGGAGAATTTGGGACACATTATGTTTGATGGAGGTGACCGATATGGCGAAGAAAAAAGAAAAATCATTAGATCGAGAAGAATATGGCTATGGGTATGATTTAAGCCCGGATGATTTGGATGTGATTGGCCAAAATGAGAAAGCAAAAAAAGCAAATCAAAATGAAAACAAAGGCAAGCCATCTAGTAAGCAAAATCCTTCTATTTTAAACGAATAATATTCGACAACCTATTCGCAAGCTGCATATACATAGCTTGCGAATTTTTTACTAAACCCTTTCGATTCTTCTCGATAAAAAGTTCTAAAATCCCTTATTTTTTCTTACATTATTATACCAATGAAAAATAAGGGAGAGGTACATGGAAATAGATGGTGTTTTTTCAGGTGGTGGAGTAAAAGCTTTTGCCTTTATCGGTGCCCTTCAAGTATTGTCGGAAAAAGGATATATCTTTAAAAGGGTGGCTGGAACAAGCGCCGGTTCCATTGTAGCTGCTTTTATTGCAGCCGGGTATACAGTGCAGGAAATGGAGAAGGCATTGGACGAATTGGATACAAAATCGCTGCTCGATGCACCGAGGTTTTCGAAAACCCTTCCTTTCATGAAATGGTTGAATTTATATATACGCTTAGGATTGTATAAAGGAAAAGCTCTTGAAAAATGGCTGTGGAAAAAATTAGCAGAAAAAAATGTATATACCTTTGGGGATTTGCCAAAAGATTCCTTAAAAGTGGTTGTCTCAGATTTAACAAACGGCCGCATGATTGTACTGCCAGATGAGTTGCATTTGTATGGAAAAGATTGGAGAGAGTTTTCGGTTGCAAAAGCATTAAGAATGAGCTGCGGCATACCGTTTTTCTTTGAACCAGTAAAAATTCACAATGGGAATGGAGATTCCATCTTTGTCGACGGCGGAGTATTAAGCAATTTTCCATTGTGGATTTATGATAACGGGAAAAAGGTTCGGCCAATTTTAGGGTTAAAACTCAGCAGTCACGCTTCAGAAATTCCTCCTCATAAAATCGAGAATGGGCTGCATTTATTTGAGGCATTATTTAAGTCGATGATGAATGCCCATGATAATCGGTACATTTCAAGAAGGCATGAGAAAAATATTATTTTTATCCCAGTGGAGCATTATAGCGCTACGCAGTTTGATTTGGATGAAGATGCGAAAGAACAGTTGATTCAAATTGGCAGGACAAAGGCGGAACATTTTTTGAAATATTGGCGGCCGATTCATTAACATAAATGACTGCATTTTTTAAAATACTAAAAATAAAAACGATGAATGGAGTGATGGACATGGCAAAAACCGATCGAGAAATCGCAGAGAAAATTTTGAATGACAATTTAGTAGGTACGATGGCAACAATTGAAGGCAATAAACCCCATACTCGCTATATGACCTTTTACAACGATAACTTAACTTTGTATACGGTCACAAGCAAAGATACCCATAAGGTAGAAGAGCTTTCCAATAATCCATATGTTCACATTTTGATAGGATATGATGGAAAAGGATTTGGTGATGCCTATTTGGAAATTGAGGGAAAAGCGGAAGCGTCTTCTGATGAGGGAATGAAGGAAAAAGTATGGAATAAGGTATTAAAATTTTGGTTTGATGGCCCAGATGACCCGAACATGGTGGTGATAAAAATTGTTCCTTCCCAAATCCGGATTATGAATTCGAAAGGAAAAGAACCAAAAGTTATTCAATTATAATTTTTTTAAACATAGTACATTTGAAATGCGTCCTTTGGTCTTAATGAAATATAAATTATCATCCAAATTGTGGATGGTAATTTATATTTTTTGGCTTTATAATGAAAAGCAATAATAAGGATTTTTAAATTTATTTTTAGAAATATAAATTCTTAGAAAAGAATAATTTTGAAAAAATTTTTTGTAAAATTATTTAATAAATGAATAATTCATCCATTATGATGAAAATTTTTTAATATTATCGACGGTTTAATGTTTATTATAGTGAGAATGCAAGCATACTATTAAGTAGCTTTTTTTCATATTTTTCTATAATATATATTTGTAGGGAGCAACAGAAGGGGGTGACAGCTGTTGTTAGATACAAAATTAAGTAAGGATAATTTATTTTTTTGGCTCTGTCGAATCGGCGAACAATTTAAAACCACTTTTCTAATTCTAGATTCTGTTAATCACCATATTTTATTTGCCAATAAAGCATTTACGAGATTAACAGGATACATAGCAGATGAAGTGAAAAATAAACCGATTGAATCGATCATTCAGTTCAGCCAAAAAAACCATTTAAAGAGAAAAGAATTGTGTAGAAGGAAAGACGGAAGCACCCTATGGATTGAAGTCATGAATCAACCTTTTTATGATGATGAGGGCAAACATGCTTATGATGTTGTTATTTTCTTTGAAGTGGAATATCAAAGTATTTCTATAGAAAAAGAAAAAACAGAAATTTTAAAATCGATTGATCCAATTTCTGGATTAACCGATTACAATTATTTTATCAATCAATTGCAAGAGCGCATAGGGCAAAATGTTTCTGGATTTATTTTGCTAATTGAACCGGCAAATTATATTCAAATCATCCATCTTTTTGACAATGCCCAACTGTCTTTATTGCAAAAGGAAATTGAAAGAAGAATCCGCAGGGAATTATATGATATTGAAATCATTATTTCAACGACATCCGAAACTTCTTTGATTGTTTTTGGCATTTGCCTTGAGGATCAAATTGAATATTATACAAAGAAATTGTTAGAAATTAGAAATCATGCGTTTAATATTAACCATATGGAATTATTCCTTTCTTTTAATATTGGGGTCGTTTCATTAAGCTATTTCACAGGGAATATCCATGAATTAATCCATTTTGCCGATATTGCCCTAAATGTAGCAAAAAAATCTCCTGGCGATTCAGTCGTTTCGTATAAAGAGGAATATGGACTGGAAATCGAAAAATCGATGGAGCTCCAAATTGAATTGATTCGTGCAATTCAGAATAAAGAAATTTCCGTTTATCTTCAGCCAAAAGTGAAAATTGAAACTGGCGAAGTGGTAGGGTTTGAAGCCCTTGCGAGATGGTATTCCGAACTTTTAGGAAATGTATCGCCTGCTGTATTTATCGAAGTAGCAGAATCTCTAGGGCAAATCAAAGAACTTGATACGCTCGTCATTGAGCAAGTTCTCCAATGGCTGAAAATGAGAAAAGAGAAAAACTTATGTTTATACCAAGTGGCGGTAAATATTTCGCCATCGCACTTTTACACGCCAACTTTTGTCGAAGATTTAATCGCTTTAATTGAAAAATACGAAATCGATCCTAAATATTTAAAATTGGAAATTACTGAAAGCATTTGTTTAGTTGATGTGGATCGGGCAAGTGCGATCTTGAAACAATTGCAGAATTATGGTTTTGAAAATTCCGTTGATGATTTTGGAATCGGATTTTCGTCATTAAGCTATTTAATGAATCTGCCTATTTCTGAAATCAAGATTGCCCGAAACTTCATCAATAAAGTTGACGATAATAAAGGAAGAATTATCCTTCAGTCTATCATCCAATTAGCTAAAAATATGGGCTTACATACAGTGGTTGAAGGAGTTGAGACGCAGGAACAGTTGCAATTGATACATAAAATGGATTGTTCAACAGCCCAAGGTTTTTATTTTTATAAACCGATGCCAATTGAAAAAGTGGATGAATTAATAAAATAACGGCTCTATAATATTTGGTGTTGGTGAGTAAAAACCAGCACCAATTTTTTTGAACAAAAAAATGAGACAGTGACAAAACTCTGGTAAAATGTAATCGACCAAAACCACATTTACAAGGAGTGATGTCACATGTCTCATCATTATTCTATACGTAATTTATTAAATATTAAAGATAAAAATATCACATTTGATGAAAATTTTTGTGCAGAAGAACTCATTAAAGGGGTCCAATCAAAAGTCTTTTATGGCCAATTAACTTACCAACCAAAAGCGTGCTATGCTTGTGGACATGTCTTTGATGATCAAATCATTAAACACGGTTTTAAAACGTCTCTCATTAAAATGCCTAGCATTTCAGGTTTTCATACCTACTTAAAATTGCGTAAACAGCGTTATTTCTGTAAACATTGTCATTCCACGTTTACTTTAAAAACGAGCGTCGTGGCTAAAAACTGTTGTATTTCCAACAATACTAAAGTATCGATTGCTTTAAACGCCAAAGATAAAATCTCCGAAAAAGATATTGCGATGAAACATAATGTTTCTCATGCCACTGTCAGTCGAGTCATTGACAGCTTTTATAGCTACTATCAACCAAATGTTCACTACCTTCCAAAGCATTTGTGTTTTGATGAGTTTAAATCAGTGAAATCCGCAGCTGGAGCGATGTCCTTTATTTTCTGTGACTCTGAAACGGGGGAGATTGTGGATATCGTGGAGGACCGAAGATTACATGTCCTCAAAGAGTATTTCTTACGGTATTCCAAGAAGGCGAGAGATGCGGTAAAAACGATTGTCATCGATATGTACAGCCCTTATATTTCCTTAATCCAAGAAGTTTTCCCTAAGGCGGAAATCATACTCGACAAATTCCATATCCTCCAACTATTTAGCAGAGCTTTAAACAAAACGCGCATCAACGTCATGAATCGGGATAAAAAGAATTACAATAAATTGAAAAAATACTGGAAGCTCCTTCTGAAAGATCAAACAAAACTTGATTATAAGAACTATAAATATCATCGTTGCTTTAAAAAGCATATGTGTGAGGTGGAGATTCTCCACTATCTCATTGATTTAGATTCTGAATTAAAAGCGTCCTATGAGTTATACCAATACGTTCGCCATTGCATCAAAACCAAAGACTTTGAGCTCCTAAAGAAAACATTAGAGAATAAACAAAATATCGTTTCCAGCTATATGAAAACCGCCATCAAGACAATCAACAAATACATCAATTACATGGAGAATACGTTGAAATATGATTATAGCAACGGCATTTTAGAGGGGATTAATAACAAAATCAAAGTGATTAAACGCATTTCTTTCGGTTATCGATCCTTCTATCACTTTAGAAACCGAATATTCATTACCCAAAACTTAGCGAAAATAAAAACCGCTTAGGGGAACCTCGAATTTCCCCTAAGCCATCCGATTACATATTACCAAATAATGTCACTAGAATTTATTCACCAACACCATTTGACAAAGAACCAAAATAACAATGGAGAGAGGGAGACTCTCTCTTTTTATTTTTAAAAGAAACTTTTTTCAATCGGAACCATTACAAAATATTAAAGAAAGGAATTTCTTTTTTCTCATACGTTAAAGTGTTATACTAAAGACCATGAATGAGCTTCTTTGAAAAGGAGGGTACCGATGAGGAAGCTAAAGAAATCTAGCAGCAAGGGAGATTCTCGTACGAACCTTTCATTTCGAATGAACGTTCTGTTTATTTCGATTTTTATTTTATTCTCGATTTTAATACTGCGCTTAGGCTATTTGCAAATTGTAAAAGGGGAAGAATATGTTCTGGAAGTGCAACGGACAGAAGAAGTATCGGTAAATACGAGTTCTCCACGTGGAAGAATTTACGATCGGTACGGAAGAATTTTAGTCGATAATGAACCTCAAAACGCCATTACCTATACAAAATTTCCAACTACAACTCAAGAAGAAATGATTGAAGTGGCTGAAAAATTAGCCAAGTTGATTGAACAGCCGACTAATCGGGTAACCCTTCGCGATAAAAAAGATTTCTGGATTATGAAAAATAAAGAAAAAGCTTATGCGAAAGTCTCTAAAAATGAAGAAAAGCAAATAAAAGCAAAATATGAAGACGAGAAAGAGGCACAAATGGAAATTGACCGGTTAGTGCGAGAGAGAATTACCGATGAAGAATTGGCCGAGCTTTCGGATTTTGATTTGGAAGTGTTGGCGATTTATCGTGAAATGGCATCGGGTTATAATTTATCTCCACAAATTATTAAAAGTGAAAATGTGACGGCTGAAGAATTTGCCCGCGTTTCTGAACGGCTGTTTGATTTGCCGGGCGTCAATACGACAACCGATTGGAAAAGGGTGAAATTAAGTTCGCTCGCGATTTTAGGCAGAACAACCGTTCCAAGCAAAGGTATACCGAAATCTCAATTAAATTATTACTTAGCCCGCGATTATTCCCGAAACGACCGGGTTGGGGAAAGTTACTTTGAATCGCAATATGAGGAGTTGCTGCAAGGAAGAAAATCGGTTGTGAAAAACGTGACAAATCGAAAAGGCGAAGTGGTGGACACCATCACTACCTTTAAAGGGGAACCGGGCAAAGATTTAGTGACAACTATCGATATTGAATTGCAGGCAGCGGCAGAAAAAATTGTAGAAGAAAAATTGCTTCAAGCGAAATCGGCTGGCGGTTCTTCACTCCTAGATCGCGCCTTCTATATTATGATGAATCCACATACTGGGGAAATTCTTGCGATGGTGGGCAAAAAAATCGAGAGGGATCCTGAAACTGGAAAACAAATCATTGTGGATTATTCTTATGGAACCTTTACGACGGCTTATGAAGTAGGGTCTACAATAAAAGCTGCCACTTTATTGACGGGTTATAGAGAAGGCGTTATTAAGCCTGGAACGGTGTTAGTGGACCAGCCAATTAAACTGGCAAGTACAGATCCGAAAAGTTCCATCTTCAACCGTGGTGGACGCATCCCAATGAATGATTTAACTGCCCTGGAGCGTTCATCCAACTCTTATATGTTCCAAGTAGCATTAAAACTTGCTGGATTGGAATACCGCTATAATATGGGATTGCAAATTAAAGATGATACTTTGCTGAGAATGAGAAATGGATATGCAGAATTCGGATTAGGCGTCAACACGGGAATTGACTTGCCGAATGAGTTTTCTGGATTCAAAGGTGAAATGGATACACCAGGTAAAATTTTAGACTTGGCAATCGGACAATTTGATACGTACACACCGTTGCAGCTCGTTCAATATATTTCGACGATTGCAAACGGCGGTTATCGCGTGCAGCCAAGACTGTTAAAAGAAGTGCGTGAGCCATCAAAAGATGGAAAAACATTAGGTCCGCTGATTGAAGAAGTTCAGCCAAAAATTTTAAACCGAATATCCAATACGGACGAAGAAATTAATCATGTCAAAAAAGGCTTGCGCCGAGTTTATATCGGCAACCAAGGTACAGCCCGCTCTGTGTTTGGCAATACGCCATATACAGCAGCAGGGAAAACTGGTACTGCGGAAGTTGTATACTACGGTCCGATCCGCGAAAAATGGAGAACGCATACTATTACGTTAACCCATGTAGGATTTGCGCCATATGAAAACCCAGAAGTTGCCTATGCCGTCGTTATTCCATGGGTGACAACAAGCAATAGTTATACTTCCTACAATAACCAAATTGCCCGTGAAGTTTTGGATGTCTACTTTGAATTAAAAAATAAATATGCCAATAGCAAAATTTCCGATCAAACAGTCAATAAAGAAATTTTACCTTCCACAACAGATGAAAAAATTGATGAAGATACGGAAGAACAAATGGTCAATGAATAATGGCCGCAGCATTTTTGCTGCGGTTTTTTTTTATTTCTTTCAAGAGGATAGGATATTAAAAATTTTGAACTTTACAATCTCTTAACATAGCATTTAAATCCTATCAATAAAAGAACGCTAAAGTGAGAAATGTAAGGAATATGATAAATGATGGAGGAAATAGCGAATGAAAACATGGAAGTATGTATCAATAACAGTTTTACTGGGTTCTGCATTATTTCTTGGAGCATGTGGAGAAGAAACGAATGAAGGAGCAACAAGCGGCAAAGCATCACAACAGCAAACGGAAGATGCTCAATTGACAGGTACAGTTGCTGGAGATGGTTCGTCTACGGTGGCGCCCATAATGGAAGCAATGGTGGAAGAGTATGCTCATGTTCAACCAAATGTACAAATTTCTGTTGGCGTTTCAGGAACTGGCGGCGGCTTTGAAAAATTCATCGCCGGCGAAACGGATTTCACGAACGCTTCAAGGGATGCCAAGGAGGAAGAAATAACAGCTTTAAAAAACGCGGGCATAGAGTATACAAAATTCGAAATCGCTTATGATGGGATCACGGTTGTTATTCATCCTGAAAACGATTGGGCTCTCGATTTGACGATGGACCAATTGAAAAAAATTTGGGTGGAGGATGGAACGGAGAAAAAATGGTCGGATATTGACCCTTCTTGGCCAGATGAAAAAATCATTTACTATGCACCAGGAACAGACTCCGGCACCTTTGACTATTTTGACGAAGTGATATTGGAAGGGGAGGATTTAGTTCGCTCTGCCCAATTATCTGAAGATGATAATGTCATCGTACAAGGAGTAGCATCCGATCGATATGCAATTGGCTTCTTCGGTTACGCTTATTACTTAGAAAATAAGGATAAATTAAAAGCTGTCAGCGTCAATGGGGTAGAACCAACAAATCAAACGATTGAAAATGGGGAATATACCCCTCTTTCCCGCCCGTTATTCGTATTTGTCAATAATGGGAAAATTAAAGAAAATGAAGTATTTTATGACTTTATGAAATTTACGTTAGAAAATGCAGGGGATATGGCGGAAGCTGTAGGCTATGTGCGCCTGCCGGATGAGAAATATGATGAAGCATTAAAGATATTGGATCAAATCAACTAATCGACCCGCATTTTTTAAAACGCAACAAAGGGAGGAGCATCCAATGCCTCAAAGGATTAGAAAAGGCCAATCGATTCAACAATGGATTGGGGAATCTCGGAAAAGAAACGTACGGGATAAAAGCATGCCCATCTTATTAATGATAGCATCACTTATTTCGGTCATGGCCACACTGGGCATTGTAAGCACACTCATCATTGAAACATTTGAATTTTTTCAAAGAGTTTCCATCTTCGAGTATCTGTTTGGAACTGAATGGTATCCATTTTCAAGCGGCAATCCAACTTTCGGCGTATTGCCGCTTTTGATGGGCACTTTAAAAGTAACGTTCATTGCCATATGCGTCGCCGTTCCTCTCGGTTTAGCAGCGGCTATTTACTTAAGCGAATATGCTACAGAGCGCACACGGAGAATCATGAAACCCATCTTGGAGGTGCTTTCCGGAGTGCCGACCATTGTCTATGGTTTCTTTGCTTTGACGTTTGTTACACCCATTTTGCAAATATTCATTCCATCGTTGAAATTATTCAACGCCCTTAGTCCGGGGATTGTAGTGGGGATCATGATTCTTCCAAGCATCATCTCTTTATCTGAAGATGCCATGAATGCTGTGCCAAACAGCATTCGTGAAGGTGCTCTTGCCCTTGGAGCAACAAAGCTGGAAGTTTCTTTAAAAGTCGTTATCCCGGCAGCGTTATCGGGCATCGTTGCATCAATTGTGTTGGCCATTTCTAGGGCAATCGGCGAAACAATGATTGTTTCCCTTGCCGGTGGTGCAACGCCAACCTTTGATATGAATATTACCGGCTCCATCCAAACGATGACGGCTTATATTGTGCAAGTTTCTTCCGGAGATGCAGGCTTTGGCACAACTATTTACTATTCTATGTTTGCAGTAGGATTTACGCTGTTTGTATTCACTTTACTAATGAATGTTGTTGCACATACCATTTCAAAACGCTTCAGGGAGGAATATTAACATGACGAAATATATCGATGATGCACTCGTAATGAAGCGTATAAAAACTCGCTTGAGAAGGAATCAAATGGGGAAAGGAATCTTTTTTCTCGCTGCTGTTTTTGCTTTATTCATCCTTGTCGTGTTAATAGCAAGAATGATTTTTCAAGGATTAGGATATTTTGATTGGGATTTTTTAAATAACTTTTCCTCCCGTTTTCCTGAAAAAGCCGGGGTGAAAGCGGCTTTAGTGGGTTCCGTTTATATGATGCTTGTCGTAATCCCAACATCGTTAATTATCGGTGTGGCAACAGCCATATATTTGGAAGAATATGCAAGAAACAATCGTTGGAATAATTTTATTCGCGCCAATATTTCCAACTTGGCAGGAGTACCGTCCATCGTTTTTGGTTTACTTGGCCTAACGATTTTTGTGCGTCTGTTCGGATTCGGAAAAAGCATTTTAGCTGCCGGGTTGACGATGAGCCTTTTAATTTTGCCTGTCATCATAGTAGCAGCTCAAGAGGCCATTCGAGCAGTTCCAAAAGAGATGCGGGAAGCTTCCTATGCAATGGGGGCAACAAAATGGCAAACGATCATGCACGTAGTATTGCCAGCTAGCGTACCGGGAATTTTGACGGGAAGCATTCTGGCATTTTCCCGTGCCATTGGGGAAACGGCGCCGCTTGTTGTAATTGGGATTCCAGTGATTGTGCATTTCTTGCCGAATGGGCTGCTGAGTGAGTTTACGGCTTTGCCCCTTCAAATTTACGATTGGGCAAAACGTCCTCAAGAAGAATTCCAAAATGTTGCGGCATCAGGCATACTCGTGTTGATGATTGTTCTTATATTGATGAACTCTATTGCCGTGTTTATTCGAAATAAATTTCAAAAACGTTACTAAGGTGGTGGGGAAATGGTGCAAACGATATTGAAAAATGAAAGAAAAACGGCTGTTGTTGAGATGAAAAACGTTGTGAATCGTTATATCCAAGTAAAAGAAAAAACTTCCGTAATTTCAACAAACCACTTTCATCTTTGGTATGGTGAACATCATGCATTAAAGGATATTCATTTCGATGTGATTGAAAATGAAGTAACGGCCATTATCGGTCCATCGGGCTGCGGGAAATCAACCTTTATTAAAGCGTTAAACCGCATGGTGGAGACTATTCCAAAGGTGAAAACAAAAGGTGAAATTTTCTATCGGGGACGGAATATTTTTGATAAAGATTACCCTGTGGAAGAACTCCGCACAAAAGTAGGAATGGTGTTTCAAAAACCGAATCCCTTTCCAAAATCGATTTATGATAATATCGCCTATGGACCAAGAATCCATGGCGTAAAAAATAAAAAGATACTGGATGAAATCGTTGAACAATCGTTGCGAGGGGCTGCTCTTTGGGACGAGGTGAAGGATCGCCTTCATCAAAACGCCTATGGACTATCAGGCGGGCAGCAGCAGCGGCTTTGCATTGCGCGGTGTTTAGCCATTGAGCCGGATGTAATTCTAATGGATGAACCGACTTCTGCCCTTGATCCAATATCCACAATAAAAGTGGAGGAGTTAATACAACAATTAAAGGAAAATTATACGATTCTTATTGTCACCCACAATATGCAGCAAGCCGCCCGCATTTCAGATAAAACGGCCTTTTTCCTAAATGGAGAAGTCGTGGAATTTGACAATACAGCTCGAATCTTTTCTACTCCCCGCGATCAGCGGACGGAAGACTATATTTCGGGCCGCTTCGGTTAAAACGTGGGGCATTTCTAAGAAATTAGAGGAATTTTTATTGAATAATCAAAAATTTTATAATAAAATAATTTCAACTTCATATGGAAGCGATGATGAAAAAGAGTAGTATTATGGATTTGCTGAAGAGAGCTAGCGGTTGGTGCAAGCTAGTGCAGTCCATAATGCGAATGGGCTTTCTAGCTCCAGCGCTGAACTAGAGTAGGTGCTGGCGTGTTGTTGACGTTACCAACTTTGAGTGGACATAAGGTTTCTTATGTCAATAAAGGTGGTACCACGGCTTCCCGTCCTTTAATTTCGGGAAGCCTTTTTTATTGAAGAACAGATGAGTTGAGAGGAGAAAGTCGAGATGACAGTAGAGACAGTGAATTATGTAATGAAAACTTTGCAAGGGGATATGGTTACCCCGATTTCCGCTTTTCTCAGCATAAAGGGCAGAAATAAAGTGTTGTTTGAATCAGCCGCCAAACATGAAGAAAGCGGAAGATATTCATTTATCGCCTTTGATCCGATTGCGGAATTAATCGGCGATAACAAAAGCTATTTGTTTAAAAAAGAAGGAAGTGAGGAAAGGGTAGAAGAATCGGTTTTTCAAAAATTAAGAGAATTGCTTCCGATTACAAAGGAACCATTTCCTTTTTCCTTCTTTGGTGGGGCAATCGGCTACTTTAGCTATGATACGGCTTTTTATAATGAAAAAATTGGCGAAGTGTTGCCGGATGAATTAAATATGCCGGATGTGCATCTTCTCTTTTATGACCGCTTTATTGTCATCGACCATTTATTGCAAAAAGTAACGATTGTGGCGATTGATTTATTTTCTGAAGGCAAATCGGAAAAAGAAATGGGAGAATGTATTGATCAAATTGAAGAACAATTGAAAAATGGGTCTACTTTCATTGATGTGGAAAAAAGCGATATTCAATTTCAGCCAACGATTGCTCAAGACACCTTTGTGAAGATGGTGAAAAAGGCGAAGCAATATATAGAATGCGGCGATATTTTCCAAGTTGTATTATCTCAACGTTTTACTTCCGATTTTAAAGGGAATCCTTTTTCTCTATATCGGAGATTGCGCACTTCCAATCCATCGCCTTATATGTATTATTTGGAGTTTGATGATTATACAATTCTTGGAACTTCTCCAGAAAGCTTAGTGAAAATTACGGATGGCATCATTAAAACCAATCCAATCGCAGGAACGAAACCTCGAGGAAAGACGAAGGAAGAAGATGAAAGACTTGAACAAATCCTTTTAGATGATGAGAAAGAACTTGCAGAACACCGGATGCTTGTGGATTTAGGAAGAAACGATCTCGGCCGTGTTTCTAAAATAGGCACAGTGCAAGTTTCAAAATATATGAAAATTGAACGGTATAAGTATGTTATGCATATCGTTTCAGAAGTGATTGGTGAATTAAGGGAAGATGTTCATGTGGTGGATGTGGTGACGAGCTGTTTGCCAGCAGGAACGGTTTCCGGTGCTCCAAAAATCCGCGCCATGCAAATTATCAACGAGCTGGAGCAACAGAAGCGCGGAGTTTATGCAGGGGCGATTGGATATATTTCCATAAACGGCAATCTGGACTTGGCCATTGCCATCCGCACGATGATTGTGAAAGACGGCAAAGCCTACGTTCAAGCTGGAGCAGGTATTGTATATGATTCCATTCCTGAGTCTGAATATGAGGAAACGATCAATAAAATGAAGGCGTTGTTGGAGGTAGAGCGATGATTTTATTAATCGATCATTATGATTCATTCACATACAACTTATATCAGCAAATTGCCGCTTTGGGAAAAGAGGTCAAAGTCGTCCGATATGATGACATCACCATTGAGGAAATTCGTTCGTTGCAGCTGGAAGCCATTATATTATCTCCGGGTCCTGGCAATCCTGATGAAATTCCTCAAAGCGTGCAACTTGTGCAAGAGCTTTACAATAAAGTTCCAATCTTAGGTGTATGTTTAGGGCACCAAATCATCGGTGCGGCCTTTGGGGGTGAAATTGTGCAAGCGAGACGCATTATGCATGGGAAAACATCTCTATTAAATTATGAACAGAAAGGGCTGTTCCAAAAAGTTGACGGGGAAGTTGAAGTGATGCGCTATCACTCATTAGTGATTGAACCAAGCACTTTAAGCAATGAATTTGAAGTAATCGCAACGGCAAAAGATGATGGGGAAATTATGGCCATTCAACATAAAAAGTTGCCTGTCTACGGGGTGCAATTCCATCCGGAGTCCATTGGCACCCCAACAGGAACAAAAATCATGGAAACTTTTTTAGCAGCTATATAAATGGAAAAGGGCGCATTCTTGTGGCGCCCTTTTTTATAAATATTTCTCGATTTCTTTTTCGAATTTGGAAGGTTTATCAATGGGTGCAAAGCGGGCAACAACTTCTCCATTCCGATTCACTAAAAACTTTGTAAAATTCCATTTCACTTTGGAACTTAAAACGCCTTTCTTTTGGCTGGTCAAAAATTGAAATAATGGATGGGCTTCTTCCCCATTCACCGCAACCATTTCGTGGATGGGGAAAGTAACGCCGTAATGGAGGCGGCAAGCGGCTTCTGCTTCTTTTGCAGATGGCAATTCTTGTTTGAATTGATTAGAAGGAAACCCTAAAACGACAAATCCCCGATCTTTATATTTTTGATATAGCTTTTCCAATTCTTCAAATTGCGGGGTAAAACCGCAATTTGAAGCGGTGTTGACAATTAACATGACCTGGCCTTTGTATCGGCTTAATGAGTAGGTTTCTCCTGTTGCTGTCGTCACATCAATATCATAAATATTCATCAGATTTCCTCCCTTTCGGAAATGCGGTTATTAAAGCTAAGTATAACAGCTAATAGGAGAGATGTAATGATTAATGCACTGATAAAGCCGATAACCCCGTTCCATCCGAAGCTGGATCAAAAAATCCCTACAACAAAAATAACTTCTAGTCCAAAGCGAAGGAAGCCTACTTTTTAATGACGGGTAATTTTCTCTTAATATTCGACTACTTCTTCTTTTGAATGCTTGTATTAATTTATGGATATGTTGTCGTGGATCAAAAGAAATAAATATTATAATCCTCATTTACAATCAATGTAACTTTTATTGAAGAAAACCTTGTTTGATTCAATTATTATAAAAATAAACCCTAAACAGATGGAATGTTTTTCTGCTTAGGGAATACATTTATGAGTTTCGTTTTCCTGTTATTAAATTAGCAATTTCTTCAACGGACATGGAAGAATTTACCTTATATTGGCCTTTTTGAATGGAACGGGCGTATTCTGGCTGTGCTAGAAACAATTCCATTTCCACAGCATTTTGAATAATGCCCATATCCTTCAATTTTTTTGATATTTCATATGGCGTTAGGCCGGAATAAATATATAAAATTCCTTCTGTTACATCGCCTTGTTCATTGGGAGACGCCGTTTCTTCAGCAGCCGATTGAGTCGTTGTGCCTTCTTCCTTTGAGTCATTTGTAGAAGTTTGATTTTCCATTTCTTTTAGCTGCTGCTCCTTTTCCTTTAATTGGGATTCAAGTTGAGTAATCTTTTCTTCATATTTGACAATTTCGTCTGATGTGGATTCGGCCGGAAAGAAATAATCCCACCCAATCATGAGGCATCCGCTTAAGATGCAAGCAATTCCGAAACCACGAAAAGTCGATCGTTTCATGATTGACCTCCACGACTAAGAATTTGAAGTACTTGTTCCTTTGATAAGGTGGATAGTTTGCAAATTTCATCGATGGAATGCCCTTGGCGGTTCAATTCAATCACTTGCTGCACCAATATTTGATTAACCGGTTTATTTGGCATCTGTTTTTGAATGTTTTTCTGGTCCACCGGTTTTTTTGCCGGCTTCACTTTGAAGGAAGGTTCAAGCAGCAGCTCTTCTTCGACGACTTTTAATCTTCGTTTGATGGCATTCATTTCTTGATAAAATTGTATGGACAAATCTTCCATCTCTTTTTCCATTTTTTTTGATGTATCTTTTATGAAAAAGGATACAATAATAGAAATAATGCCTATGATGATCAGAATTGTTGATAGTTCCACAATGGTTCCTCCGAACGAAGCATTTTTTCAATTATTTTAACATAAGGTTAAGAATTAATAAATGATGCTAGATTTTTTTTCAATTTATGATATAATGACTTAGTCGTATAAATCATTGCTCATATTACAATTCATGATAGAGAGTGGGAGGGTTAATCATGCGTGTAAACATTACTTTAGCTTGCACTGAATGCGGAGAACGCAATTATATTACTACAAAAAATAAACGCAACAATCCAGAACGTCTTGAACTTAAAAAATATTGCTCTCGCGAGAAGAAAGTCACTCTTCACCGTGAAACGAAGTAATTTTTTTTGCCAAAACCATTTCCGGTTTTGGCTTTTTATGTATATGTAAAGGGTTGATGTTCATTGAATAAAAAAAATTGGCGACATCATATAAGATCTTCTTTAAATGAATTGTCCAATGAAGAATATTGTCGGTTCTCAACGATGATTAAAGAACGTTTATTGAAAGAACCCTTCCTCGAGCAATGCCGGACGATCGCCGTCACAATCTCAAGACCGCCGGAAGTCAAAACCGACGAAATCATTGAAGCATTGTGGAGAATGAAAAAGCGGGTTGTTGTGCCAAAATGCAATCCGAAAAGCCGGGCAATGGATTTTTACGAAATCACTAGTTTTCAACAACTGGAAACGGTTTATATGGATTTAAAAGAACCGATACCGGAACAAACGGCTTTTGTGCCTTCAAATGAGATTGATGTCATGATTGTGCCAGGCATAGCATTTGACAATAAAGGCTATCGAATTGGTTATGGAGGCGGCTATTATGATCGCTATTTAGCCCATTACCACGGACAAAAAATAGCCCTTGCTTTTCATTTGCAAGTTGTAGATGAATTGCCAAAGGAATCCCACGATATTCCTGTGGATTATATATATACAGAAAAAACAATCATCAATTGTGTGGACAATCGGAGGGTGAGAAATGAAAACCGTTCTTGATATTCGCAATTTGTTGAAACAATATGGTTCTTTTATTTATACAGGGGATCGTTTAGGCGATTTGATGATGATGGAAGATGAAATTCGCGAATTATATAAGGCGCAAATTTTAGATGTAAAAGAATATCAATCAGCCTTATTAATTCTTCGCCATGAGATTCAAAATGAAGAAGAGCGAAAACGGAACGCGAACTATTAAGAATTGTAAAAAATAGAAGAATTTCTTGATTGACTAGAGTGGCAAAAAGATTTAGACTTGTAAGGTCTTATTTCCGGCAGTGGAAACTCCACTGCTTTCTTTTTGGGAACCTTTTTGTAAGAAAAACGTAATTATTTTGGGAGAATGGCTAAGGTAAGGTTATATATAATTTTTATAACACATACTCTTTGATTTTAGGTGTTGCTTTTCATTGCTTAATAGGATAAAAAGGATTAAGATATTATTTGCTTAATTGGAACATATGTAGAATATGTAATTTTTTTGATGGGTTCTTTAAACCATGAAAAGGGGGATATAACATGAAGTCATGGAAATGGCCAAAATACTCAATTTTAATCATTGCCATTTTAGCGACTTGGATTAAAACTGCTGTTGTTTATCGAACCAGCTTTGAATTTGATTTAGAAAATGGGATGCAAGAGTTCATTTTATTTATAAATCCACTTAGCTTTTTATTATTTGCTTACGGTATATCTTTATTTTTCAAAACAGAAAAAGCGCGTAATCGTTGGATCGTTGGAATGAGCATTGTTTTAAGCATCGTGTTATTTGCAAACGTTGCCTTTTACAGATTCTTTAACGATTTTATTACGCTTCCTGTACTATTTCAAACAAGCAACTTTGGCGACTTAGGAACATCTGTTGCGGAAATTATTGGTTTCGAAGATTTATTGTACTTTATTGATGTTTTTATTATACTATTTGCTATTAAATATATTCCAAAATTAGGAAATTTATATACTGTACGCAAAGAAGTTCGTCGAGCCTATTTTGTTTTATCTTTAGCTGTTTTATTCTTAAACTTGGGACTTGCTGAAACAGAGCGCCCACAGCTATTAACTCGCAGTTTCGACAGGGAATTGCTTGTAAAAAACATCGGAACATACAATTATCATTTATATGACATTTACATTCAATCCAAATCTTCCGCTCAGCGCGCTTTAGCCGATGGTAGCGAATTGGTAGAAGTAAACAACTATGTTCAAGCGAACCAAGCTGCTGTTAATGAAAAAATGTTTGGTAAATATAAAGGCAGAAACTTAATTGTCATCCAGCTTGAGTCATTGCAAAATTTTGTCTTGCAAAATGATATGAATGGTTATGAAGTAACGCCATTCCTAAACTCTTTGATTCATGATAAAGATACGTATTACTTTAGCAATTTCTATCATCAAACGGGTTTAGGAAAAACGAGTGATGCGGAATTTATATTAGAAAACTCGCTTTTTGGATTAGATCGTGGTGCGGTATTCTTTACCCACAGCGGAAATACATTTAACTCCATGTCTGAAAAGCTTGGAAAAAATGGCTATTACACGAGTGTCATGCACGCGAATAATAAATCTTTCTGGAACCGCGACATGATGTACCAATCCTTAAAAATGCAGAAATTCTATGATATGACTTATTATGATGTGAATGATGAAAATTCAGTGAACTGGGGATTAAAAGATATTCCGTTCTTTGAGCAATCTGTGGAATTATTGGCGGAACAACCACAGCCATTCTATACACGGATGATTACTTTAACAAACCACTTCCCATTCACATTGGATGAAGAAGATAAAATCATTCCTGAATATAATTCAAATTCAGGTACATTGAACCGTTATTTCCAAACAGTTCGTTACATGGATGAAGCATTGAAAGTCTTCTTTGAGCAATTAAAAGAAAAAGGCTTATATGATAATTCCATTATTGTTATGTACGGCGACCACTATGGTATTTCCGAAAACCATAACAAAGCAATGGCACAGTATTTAGGCAAAGACGTAATTACACCATATGATACTGCTCTATTGCAATCGGTTCCTTTATTTATCCATATTCCTGGTTCAGGTGATGGGCAAGTCATTGATAAAGTCGGAGGTCAAATGGACTTAAGACCAACAATTTTACACCTATTGGGCATTGATACTTCCAACGATATGCAATTAGGTGCCGATTTGTTCTCTGATGAGCATGAAGACTTCGTTATCTTCCGCGATGGTCGATTTGTAACAGATAAATATGTGTATGCTCAAGAAACATGCTTCGATCGCGCGACTGGGGAAGAAGTAGATATTCAAGGATGCAAGCCTTATATTGAACGGGCACAGAAAGAACTTGAGTATTCTGACAAGATTATCAATGGCGACTTGCTAAGATTCTATGATGAAGAAACAGGAAATTTATTATCAGATGCTGTGAAATAATAATAAGGGGCTTGTCTAAAAAGTCCATAAAAACAGAGCGAATGGAGAAAACAATGAGTTTTTCCATTCGCTCTGTTTCCTTATTTTTGAAATTGGTTTGGGAGGAGTCGCCCCGTCACTTCAATCAATTTTTAGTTATATCAAATATTTATCAAAACCCTTTCAACTACCCCTTTAATTTTTTGTTTATGTCCCAGCCTCATCCCAAGATGTGTTCATTTTCGTATGAAACTAAATAATCATCAGATTTAATCCATTTAAATTTCTTTTCAAAGAGTTTTAAGAAGACAATATTTAAAATAGCAGGCAATGCGATGAACATCGTAATGGATATTGTAATACTTTTGAAATTCCAGCCAACTAAATCCAAATATTTTAATGGACCGACAAATCCGGCTAGTTCAAATCCTGCGCTGTTATGGTGTTCCGACAATTTGAAGTACTCCGAACAATCCGCCTTAAATCGCGGCTGTTAAAATCATAGGATATGCAATGCGCGGCTTCATAAAGAAATTGCGCATTTCAATTTTGGCTGAAGCAAAATGGGCAATGGCTGTTCCTAAATGATGGCTTTATAGGCTGCAATGCACATGCCGACGCCTGATGCTGCCACACCAAGGTTTGCTGCACCTGCAGATTCCTGAAATCATAATGGCTGTTGCCACACCGATTGTTGAAATAGATGAAAGAATTAACTTTATTTAATATTTTATCAACTATGAAAATTCTGATAATCCGTTTGTGTAAAGTTTTTCTAGAAGTTTGTAGAACTTTTTATACATAAAATAGCAATAATTTAAATAATAGTTCAGAATAAAAATGAGGTTGCAGGTTCATTTCATACATGGAATTGAAAATTTTTATTATAATATTCATGAAATGCCATGAAAGGAGAAAAATAATATGATGAAACAAGCTGTTTTTGAACAGTTAAAGCAGGCGATGAAAGAGAAAGACGCTGTGGCGAAAGGGGTATTAACGCTACTAAAATCCGCCCTGGATCAAGCGGAAAAGGAGAAAGGTTCTGAACTTTCCCATGAAGAAGAGATAGCGGTTGTTAATCGAGAAGTTAAACAAACACATCAAGCATTGGAAGGGGCAAAACAAGCTGGACGGGAAGATTTAATCGAGAAGGAAAATCGAAAGCTGGAGATTTTGCAAAGCTTCTTGCCAAAACAGTTGTCTGAAGTGGAAATCGCGGATGCTTTAGTGAAAGCCGGCATTACAAAAGGAATGAATATGGGAGAGGCAATGAAAATTGCAAAACCGCTTCTTGCAGGAAAAGCGGATGGCGCCACAATTGCAAAAGTCGTAAAAAGCCTCATATAAGAAAGAAATTACTTGTTTAAAAATTTAGACAAGTCTTTCAACTTTTTATTGACAGGAAAATAATTCTGTACTATATTAGAAACAACAAAAATAAACTGTTATAGTACAAAGGAGTGATTTATATGACAACTTATCAAGAAGGATATGAATATTACGTTTCAAAATGTGAGCAATTTGGTCTTGAACCAATCAATTTTGCTAATTTCATTGAACATTTATCCCAAGAGCAATTAGACCAATTCAATGAACATGCCAAAAAAACAAAAGAACAAGCAAACGGGTAGAAATGATTTTCTGCATGAACCCCAAATAGAAGAGAGGTTATGAATTTGCATCTATATATTATTCGAGTCGGTTAAACCGCCTTACTTGTTAGCTACAACAAGTAGGGCGGTTTAATTTTAAAAAAAAACACCATTTTTAAAATGGCGTTCGAAATTCTTATTCATCCAATAAATCAAGTATTCGTTTATATTCCGGTGCACCGATGCTGTTATAATATTGGAACAGCAAATCGGAATTCACTTTAATTTTATCTTTATGATTTAAATACATTTGCACCGTTAAAAAACGGATAATTAATGGAACAGGCTTGTCGTGATTGAATTGGTTCATGTGCTTTTCTATGAATTCTTCCGATAGAACACAGCTTAAATTATTGCCTAAACATTCAAAATCGACATATTCAATATGTTCATTTAAAAATTCATCCGTCAAGTGTTTATTATATAAGCAAGCAGCTTTCCAATCGATTCGATCTTTGTAGCGATTTAGCCAGTGTGGCTCTAAAATGGCGCTAATTAAAGAGATTTGTTTTTCATTATATTTGCTGAATTGTTCATCCATTTCTTCGTTTGTTGGTTTTTTATAGCCCATATCATCATATAATTGAGAGGCGAGGGAAGGAATCCCTTTCACCAGATGTTCGCTGCCTGGCCATTTATATGGACCACGGTCAAATTCAAAAAAGTGAAAATCTATTTTTTCTTCTTCCTCTTCGAACAGTTCTTCATCCAACAAATCAATTGTGGCATATTCACTAAAATACGTATCATCCTCAATGAAGGTATCGATTTCGTCGGCAAAATGAGGATTAATTTCCTTTTTATTGCGAATTAATTCATCAATCACATATTTTTTAAAAGAGGGAGAGAGTCTAGCAAGCACAGGATAATTATATTGCAATGCGGAAACGTCCACTAAATCCAAATGATCAATTAAATATTTTTCGGATATTTGATCACAAGCATAGCATACATAGGCAAAATCTACATATTTTAAATAAGGTTCAAAATCAGTCGGATGCATTTTGATTAATCGGTATCTCCAATAACAATAGTCAACAATAAATTCTTTTGTTAAATGGGGATTTTCCCTTCTTAATTCTTCCACACTTTGTTCATCAATAATAGGGCCATAATGAAACGGAATAGAAGTCACATCAAAATTTTCAGGCATATTTAATTGTTCCAAGGTTTTTTTTGGATTAAATCGTTTTCTTCGATTTGGATGGGTTTTAAAGGTATAAGTGCCAATGGAACCTCGTTCATCTAATAAAATATAGGATAGTTCCTGTTTTTGATCCCTCGTTAATTTCGTCCCTTTTGGAAATTTCACTGCAGCAAAATAAGTAATATCATCTAAATTGTAGAAAAATTTATATTCGCCTTCACGGGTATATTCAGAACGGGAATTATTTTTTTTCCAATATATTAAAGCTCCTAAAATGGGCGGATAGTTTGAAAAATAGATATTAGCAATGGAAAAAATATTATGCGATAAAGATTCATCATATACGGCTTTAATAAACTCAATTTTTTTTATTTTTAACATATTCGACCTCCATATAGCTATTATATACTTTTTGGAGAAATAACGTAGTAGAAATCTATTGTTTTGTTCTGAAAAGTAATTTTTTCGAACCGATCCCATTATTTTATGTATGGCCGTTATCTTGTAAATTTTATGAAAGTTATATCATATTAATGATGATTTTTCATGAATTCTAATGAAATTTAACAAAATCTTCATTACCTCATGCCTGCGTGTTGTTTCGATTTTTATGATTAAACTAATTTAGGCTTTTTACTGATAAAAGAACATGAGAGAAAATAGGCAATTGTCGAGATAGAGTTTTTATAGATTTTCTTTAGCAAAAAATATCATTTTTTTCTTCAAAATCTAGTTCATTTGCCTCAAAACAAATAAAAAATCGTGCATCTACTATAGTAGCTTCAACGATGGAGGTGAATGACGAAATGCATAAATATTTAGAATTGGAATTCGGAGATTCCATCGCTGTAACAGGCAATGGTTTCAGCAACACACAAGGAATTTTTGTCGCATTCCAAGAAAATTTGCTAGTTTGGATTGCTGTTGTTAGCGGTGTAGTTCGTTTATTAAGCACAGACATTACAAACTTATCTATTGCTAAATTATAATCTAGTTGAAAAAGAGGGCGTCCAGCAGCAATTTGGCCGCCCTTTAATTTATTGCTACCTTTTTACGCTTTAGAGAGGAAAAGAACATAGTTCTAATAAAATATGGTTCTAAATAAACCATTATTGTTTAAAAATCGTTGCGCCATAAAAAAACGAAAAACATATAAAAGCACAACCAAGTAAATAAGAAAAGATGTAAACAAAAGAAACCGAACGAATATTCGTTTATTTTACATAATTTGTAACAACAAAACAAGTAAGTATTCAAAATGTGTTGAAGAAGAACCTGTAACCATAGGAAATGTTGTAAAACCTATATAAAAATATGATTGCACGAAATAGTAAGTAAATTATAGGTTCAATAGTACAAGCACCTTATAATATTGGAAAAAATTTAATGGCTTAGTATGAAAAAGTGAATCGCCGAAAATACTGCAATAACAATAATAATTAGAATATAGCTAAGGTAATCTAAAAAGATAGGTTAAAAAAAGGCATCCATTGAAATCTTTCCCATTTTGATTTTTTAGTTAACATAATATATCTTATACCGAGTTATATCTCATGAACTAAGATTACTTCTAATAGTGAGACAGAAAATTTTTTCTTAATTATTTTGCTGTGATTTTTCATGCTCCACTGTAATTTCTCATATAAAAACAGTATCAAGTATGTAATATCCTTATCATTTTAAAAATATTTCTCCAGCAAATACATTTCATATTTGACCTACTACCGATATTCTAGATCCTCTAAAATCACATAAAATATTATACTTCCTTTAATTTTATCAACTTTATAAATGCTGCTAATTCCCCATTCTAGTACACAAATATTCATATAATTGTTTTAATGCGAAAATATTCTCTTTTAATCAATTTTTTTTGCGAAAAATTTTGAATAATTTATAGAAAAAGTATTGCAATTTTGTGAACCGTTAAATAAAATTGGAATTGTAAAATTCTTAAAAAAGAATTTTGCGCACATAATGCAGAAAAAATGTTCAAATTTAAAGGGGGTATGTTTATGGCGAGACAAAACAGCAAAAATATCGACTACGAAAAAATCGCCAATAGTCAATCGTTCAGACGGTTATCGAAAAAGAAAAACTCGTTTCTCTGGACGATGACGGTAATTTTCTTTGTTCTTTACATGTTGCTACCCATCTTGACATCCTACACAAAAATTTTGCACCAAAAAGCAGTTGGGGAAATTACATGGGTATGGTTTTACTCCTTTGGACTATTCGTCATGGTTTGGGGACTGGCACACTTCTATGTAGGGAGAGCAAACAAATTTGACAAAGAAGCGAAAGAAATTATCGATGAATATGAAAGGGGTGCTGGTCAATGAGTGTACCATCCATAGTAATGTTCTTATTGATCGTAGGAATCACGTTGTATATCACTTATTGGGCTTCCAAAAGAACTAGCACTGCGAGCGAATTCTATACTGCCGGGGGCGGACTGAAAGGTTGGCAAAACGGGCTTGCTATTTCAGGGGACTATCTATCTGCGGCTTCATTCTTAGGGATTGCAGGTTCTGTTGCATTATACGGTTATGATGGCTTCTACTTCTCTATCGGTTATCTAGTAGCTTACTTGGTTGTATTATATATCGTTGCCGAGCCACTTCGTAACCTTGGTAAATTCACATTGGCCGATATGATCACAGCTCGTTTCGAAATGGCCAAAGTTCGTGGAGCTGCTGCTTTAAGTACAATTGTAATCGTTTTATTCTACATGATTGCACAGCTGGTTGGTGCAGGAGCACTTATTCAGTTATTATTCGGTATTCCTTATTGGGCAGCTGTTCTAATCGTAGGTGTCATGATGACAATTTACGTATTGTTCGGTGGAATGACTGCTACTTCATGGGTACAAATCATTAAAGCTGTTCTATTGATGTTTGGTACTGCTATTATTTCGATTCTTGTATTATTGAAATTTGATTTCAGTATTATCAGAATGTTCTCAGAAATGGCAACTGCAACTGATGCAGGAGAAGCGTATCTAAATCCTGGATTGCTTTATAAGAACGGAATCAATACGATTTCCACATTATTGGCATTAGTGTTGGGTACTGCTGGTCTACCGCACATTTTGATGCGCTTCTTCACAGTTAAAGATGCGCAAACTGCTCGTTCATCAGTTATCTGGGCTACTTGGATTGTTGGTATTTTCTATGTATTGACAATCTTCTTAGGATTCGGAGCAGCTGCATTTGTTGGTAAAGAAACGATTGTTGCAGCAAACCCAGCTGGTAACATGGCTGCACCGTTGCTTGCAGAAGTTTTGGGTGGAGACATTCTATTCGCATTCGTTTCTGCGGTTGCATTCGCAACAATCTTGGCGGTAGTTGCAGGTCTTGTACTTTCAGGTGCTTCTGCTCTATCTCACGACATTTACGGTCAAATTATTAAGAAAGGTAATATTACTGAAAAAGAACAAGTTGTTGCAGCTCGTATTGGTTCATTAGTAATTTCTGTTATTTCAATTTTACTTGCATTAGGAGCTCAAACACTTAACGTTGCGTTCCTAGTATCATTAGCATTCTGTATCGCAGGTTCTGCAAACTTGCCAGTAATTATTTATACAATCTACTGGAAACGCTTCAATTCCAACGGAGCTGTATGGGCAATCCTAGGCGGTTTGATTACTGCATTAGTTCTTGTAGCACTATCACCAAACGTATGGAATCCAGAACCAGGTAAAGCAATTTTCGTTGGTACACCATTAGTATCTTTAACTAACCCTGCGATTATATCTGTACCAGTTGGATTCATCTGCGGATGGCTTGGTACAATCTTATCTAAAGAAGCAGACTATGCAAAATATAACGAAGTTGAAGTTCGGGCACAAACTGGTATTTCAGTAAACAAAGTTTCCCACTAATTTAAATTGAATACATTCGTCCTTATCCTTCTTTCTAGAGGCTATCTTGAAAGTATTAAACTTTCAGGGCAGCCTCACTTGTTTTTCAGGCGCCTTTTTTATTAAGGGGAGGAAATTTCCCTCCCCTCCCCTACTCTCTAGAAAGAATCACAATCGTAAATAATATTAATAGGGAGCCAAGCCAGTCTATCCATCCAAATGATACCCCTAAAAAAATTACGGACGTTAAAGCTGCAGATAAGGGTTCTGCACAAGCAAGCAAACTTGTTTCTGAAGCTGTTAAATATTTTAAACTATCTAAATAGAAATAAAACGAAAGCACTGTACCACAAATCACTACAAATAAAAAGGCAAAATTCGTTGTCACATACCATTGCCCTTCAAATTGCCAAGGCGCTCGGATAAAGCTAAATACAATACCAGCTACTAACATTCCCCATCCTACCGTAATAAAGGAACCCCATTTTTTCAATAAGCCAATTGGATAAATCGTATAAAAGGCTAATCCAAAGGCCGATAAAATACCCCAAATGAACGCCTCTTTAGAAATCGTTAAGGTATTTATATTCCCATGAGTTACAAGGTAAGCCCGAAATCAAACAACGCCTATAAATCAATGACACCTCCCTGTAAGATGAAAGTAACAATTACAAAGGAGGTATTCTTTTTTTGGCAACGGAAAAACTCAATATCGTGCCTGTAAAATTAGAGTCCAAATCTGATCCAACTCCATCCCCAGCAAGTCGTGGTCCACTCAGACCAATATGCGTCATTCAATCCAATCAGTGTAAAATCTCCTTCTACCCTGGTGTCAAACCTCAATTACTTCAAGCCGTTATCAGGGAGTTGAATCAAAATGATTCATGATTTTACAAAATGCAAAAATATCTATATCATTTGCGGTCATACAGATATGCGAAAAGGAATCGACGGTCTAGCAACGCTAATTCAGGATTCATTCGAACTCGATCCATACAGCGAGGCAATCTTCTTGTTTTGCGGTCGAAGGAAAGATCGTTATAAATGTTTATACTTTGATGGAGATGGCTTCGCTATGCTTTATAAACGATTGGATAATGGCAAACTCCAATGGCCACGAAATGAAAATGAAGTTCGTCGGCTCACGCAACAACAACTTCGTTGGTTACTTGAAGGACTCGCAATTCATCAACCGAAAGCCATACAAAAATCTAAAAAAGGTGTCTTTTAACCAATGATTACTAGTGATATAATCAAGACATTATTGAATTTGTACGGAAATGTGGTGAATGATGTGAGCAATGATTCGAATGAAAAATTAATTCAATTATTAGAAGAACAACTCGCGCAATCCAATAAGAGAAATGAAGAACTGTTGAAACAAATTGAATCGTTGTCACAACAAGTTCGCTATTTAACAAAGCTTCTTTATGGCTCAAAATCAGAAAAATCAAAGTACCAAGCTCCAGATGGACAATGTTCTTTATTTGATGATGACTCTTTTTTTAACGAACCTGAGCACACAGAAGAACAAAGCACGGACACTGTTACCTATACAGTTGTTCGTAAAATACATAAAAAGAAACGAAACGATTTCTTCGTGGATGGTTTAGAAATTGAAGAAATTCATCATCACCCTGAAAACTTACAATGCGAGTGTTGTCAATCTCAGATGACAGAGATCGGCAGCACGATTGTTCGTGAGGAAGCAAAATTTATACCGGCTATTGTGAAGCGTGTTCGACATATCGAACACGCTTATGAGTGCAGGAATTGTAAAAAAGATCTCAGCAAAAATTCACAAATCAAACGAGGCAAAGCACCACAACCAGCGATTCAACGAAGTATTGCTGGACCAACGGTCTTGGCAAAAATCATCTACGATAAGTTTGTTCAATATTTACCTTTATATCGCCAGACATCAAGATTGTAGGGCTATTTGTCGTGCGTACCGAAAGGTGCGCTTTTTTTAATCCCTGTTTTAAGTTTTCAATGCGTCATTTGAATTCGGGCTTACGTTACAAGCAAAAATGTTCCGATTAGAGCAGAAAAGACAGCCAACAGTTCTTTCAAAGTAGGCAACCGCTTTGCAATCAATACATAATACATTGTAACTAAACCGGGACCCAGATATTGTAAAACTGTAGCTGTTGCTGCATTCCCGTGAGCAATTGCCGTCAGGTATGTATATTGAACTCCAATCATTCCAACAATTCCGAAAATTACCAACTTGAATGCATCAGACTTTTGCTTCCAAATGTCAAAAATATGCATACCTTCATTTTTAAAAGCAATGATTAATAGCAAGGATCCGGCAAGGAGCAGCCGACAAGTTGTGAACCATTCTGTATTGATATGCAATTGTTGAAACATATATTGAGAAACGGTTCCCGAAATACCCCAAAACAGAGCAGCAACTATAACAAGGATGAATCCTTTAGAGCGATTATCCAAAGATAAAATGTATTTTCCCATAATAATTCCCCCAAAATTATCCATCTTTATAGTAATCTGTTTCTTTCCCCTTTTCAACGAAAAAAGGCCGCCTAGAAATTCACATTTTCTAGACGGCAAATTTCAAGGCTTTTTGACTATCCCTGATGTTCTTCTTTTTCAGGATGGAGGATTTTTACAAACAATAAATCACCATCATTCTTTACATCAAATTTAAGGGATCCGTTTGAATATCGGTCTGCCAATGCCAAATCCTCAACGGCAATGCTTTCTTGAACTTGTTTATTTGTTGCCATTAACACCGTATCTTCCTGCTTTACAATCGATACATGAAACACTCGATGCGGACTTTTCTTCAATTCTTTCAATATAACTAATCCACGTTTGGCTCGACCTGTTTGTTCAATTTCTGATATTTTCATTCGTTTAATGGCCCCGCGATGGGTTACCACAATGACATCTTCTCCCGAGTTCTCATCAATGATATTGACTGCTGCAAGCATATCGCCATCTTTCAAATTAATCCCTTTAACGCCGCCCGTTTTTATACCGGTCACTGGAATTTCATCCAGATTAAATCGAACGGTATAACTTAAATAAGAAGTAAGAATGATTTCTTTTCCAAGAGTAACGAGATTTGCATAAATCATTTCATCGCCGTTTTTTAAGTTCATTGATTTTATCGGTTTTGAATAACGTGAAACTTGAAATTCATTCAGCTTTGACAATTTTACTTGCCCTAATTTAGAAGCTGTTAAAATTAACAGCTTTTCATCATCAAAGTTTTCAACTCCAACAGCCCCAATGACCTTTTCTCCTTCTTCAATTGGAACAATACTGGATATGTGTTGCCCTAAATCTTTCCAACGAATTTCCGGCAGTTCATGCACTGGTTGATAAATGTAATTGCCTTTATTTGTAAATATTAGCAGACCATCTTGTGTATTCAATGTGTTTTCAAAGAGTAAATAATCCGATTCTTTCATTGCAAAATCTTCCGGGCTGGACGCTGCATAAGAACGAAGACTTGTTCGCTTTACGTATCCGTCTTTTGTTACGGTTACAACAACATCTTCGCTTGGAATCAAAACATCAAAGGACACTTTAATCTCTTTTATTTCCGCCTGTATAGTGGAACGGCGCGGCTCTGCAAATTGTTTTCGCAATTCTTGAATCTCTTTTTTAATGACTTTAATTAATTCTTTTTCACTGCTTAATATTTTCGATAATCTTTCCGTCGTTTTTTGCAATTCTTCATGTTCTTTTTGCAATTGCGTAATATCGGTATTAGTTAAGCGATATAGTTGCAAGTTGACAATCGCTTCTGACTGCTGTTCTGTAAACTTGAACTTCACCTGCAAGTTGTTTTTTGCATCTTTTTTATCCTTTGATGAACGAATGGCTTGAATAACATCATCTAGTATGGATAATGCTTTGATCAGCCCTTCAACGATATGTAGCCGATCTTTTGCTTTTTGCAGGTCAAATTTCGTTCTTCTTGTCACGACATCTTTCTGATGATCTATATATGCATCCAACATGAGAGGAAGCGTCATCATAGTAGGGCGTCGATTATGAATAGCAATCATATTAAAGTTGTAGGTGATTTGCAAATCCGTATTTTTATAGAGATAGTTTAAAATCGCTTCTCCATCTACATCTTTCTTTAATTCAATGACAATCCGAAGCCCTACTGTCCGGTCCGACTCATCTCGAACATCTGCAATTCCCTCAAGCCGTTTATCAAAGCGCATTTCATCTATTTTTTTAACGAGCTGAGCCTTATTCACATCATATGGAATTTCGGTAATGACGATTTGTTCTTTGCCTCCACGAATTGGTTCGATTGTGGCTTTTGAACGTATCATGATTTTTCCTCTACCTGTTTCATAAGCTTTTTTGATGCCGTCGATTCCTTCAATTATAGCTCCAGTTGGAAAATCAGGTCCTTTGATGACAGTCATTAAATCATCGACTGTGCAATCCGGGTTATCTAGTCGCATCAGTATTCCATCCAACACTTCTAATAAGTTGTGGGGAGGAATATCTGTTGCATAGCCTGCTGAAATACCCGTAGCCCCGTTTACAAGCAGGTTCGGAAGTTTCGCAGGAAGTACGGTTGGCTCAACATCCTGGTCATCAAAATTAGGGACAAAATCGACCGTTTGTTTATCGATATCTTTCAGCATTTCAATTGCCAATGGGGAAAGGCGGGCTTCTGTATAACGCATCGCAGCAGGAGGATCCCCATCAATCGAACCATTATTCCCATGCATTTCAATTAATGGATAGCGGGCTTTCCAATCTTGGCTAAGGCGCACCATTGCTTCATAAACAGAGGAATCTCCATGAGGATGGTAATTCCCTATTACATTTCCGACCGTTTTCGCAGATTTTCGGAAGGGTTTATCATGGGTATTCCCTTCCCGATACATGGCATAGAGAATTCTCCGCTGCACGGGTTTCAGACCATCCCTGGCATCAGGAATGGCCCGATCTTGAATAATGTATTTACTGTAACGGCCAAAACGGTCACCGATAACATCTTCCAACGTTAATTCATGAAATCGTTCATTTAAAGCCATTATTCTTCCTCCTTATGCAGGATGAAATCTGGTACTAATGTATTTGCATCTTCTTCCATCCCAAAGTCTACATTCGCTTCAATCCATTTGCGGCGGGGTTCTACTTTATCTCCCATTAGCGTTGTAACGCGGCGTTCTGCTCGGGCGCCGTCTTCAATCGTTACTCGAATAAGCGTTCTTGTTTCAGGATTCATTGTCGTTTCCCACAGTTGATCAGCATTCATTTCTCCGAGACCTTTATAACGTTGGATGATATATCCTTTGCCAACTTTTTTGATTTTTTCTTGCAGTTCTCGCTCAGTCCAAGCATATTCTACAATTTCGTTTCTGCCGCTTCCTTTTGACACTTTATACAAAGGTGGCAATGCTAAATATACTTTTCCCGCCTCAATTAATGGCCGCATATAGCGATAGAAAAATGTGAGTAGCAAAACTTGGATATGGGCACCGTCTGTATCTGCATCGGTCATAATAATAATTTTATCGTAGGCGGCATCTTCTAAATTAAAGTCAGGGCCAACGCCGGCGCCGATTGTATGAATAATCGTCGCAATCTCTTCATTTTTCATAATATCTGTAAGTTTTGCTTTTTCAGTGTTGATCACTTTTCCACGAAGCGGTAAGATGGCTTGGAATGTGCGGTCTCGCCCTTGTTTTGCTGATCCTCCAGCTGAATCCCCTTCGACAAGGAATAATTCATTCTTTTTCGGATTGCGGGATTGGGCAGGGGTTAATTTACCCGAAAGAATTGTTTTTTCTTTTTTGCCCTTTTTGCCGCTGCGCGCTTCTTCTCTAGCTTTTCTCGCCGCTTCCCGCGCTTGCTGAGCACGTATCGCTTTCCGTACTAGGGTTGCGGATAATTCTGCATTTTCTTCTAAAATATAGAGCAATTTTTCTGATAAAACCGCTTCCACCGCTGTACGAGCTTCCGGTGTTCCGAGTTTACTTTTTGTCTGCCCTTCAAATTGCAGCAAATTTTCCGGAATGCGAACGGAAATAACAGCAGATAAACCTTCTCGAATGTCCGTTCCTTCCAGATTTTTATCTTTTTCTTTTAACAGCCCGACTTTGCGGGCATATTCATTAAAAATTCGAGTTAATGCCGTTTTGGCGCCAGTTTCATGGGTTCCTCCATCACGGGTGCGTACATTGTTGACGAAGGATAAAATCGTTTCAGCATAACCATCATTAAATTGAAAAGCAAATTCCACTTCTATTTCATCATGAATCCCTTCCACATACTTCACAGGATGCATGACATCTTTTTCTTCGTTTAAATATTCTACAAATGCTTGAATGCCACTTTCATAATGAAAGATTTCGTGCTTTCCTTCTTCCCGTTCATCAATTAACTCCACTTTCAATCCTTTTAGTAAAAAGGCCGATTCCTGCAAACGTTCAGCTAATGTATCATAATTGAATTTTGTTGTGGAGAAAATCGTATCATCCGGCAAGAAGTGAACGAGCGTTCCTGTTTCTTTTGTATCACCAATGATTTCAAGGGTCGTTACAGGCTTCCCGCCATTTTCAAAACGTTGTCGGTGGATTTTTCCATCTCGATAAATCGTAACTTCTAGAAATTTTGAAAGGGCATTTACAACGGAAGAACCTACTCCATGGAGTCCACCGCTCGTTTTATAGCCCCCTTGACCAAATTTCCCTCCTGCATGAAGTACGGTAAAAATAATTTCAGGAGTCGGTTTGCCTAATTTATGCATCCCTGTTGGCATTCCACGACCAAAATCCCGAACGCTTACCGAATTATCTTGATGAATTTTTACAATGATATGTGAACCAAATCCAGCGAGAGCTTCATCCACTGCATTATCAACAATTTCATAAACTAAGTGGTGAAGTCCCCGGCTGTCAGTGGAACCAATATACATTCCTGGACGTTTCCGTACAGCTTCCAATCCTTCTAAAACTTGAATGGCATCCGCATCATATTTGAGTTCAGTTTGATTGATTGCCAAATAAAATCCCTCCAAATACAAACATCCGTTCTGTATCACTAATCGTACTGAGAAGTTGGACTTCTGTCAATATCTTGTACGAAAGCGTATCTTTATCATTTTAACAAATCCTTTCAAATAAAAAAGGAATATTTTTTCGTATTTCCTAAAATGAATCGAAGGAAATGTTATTTATTTTACGTACTGCACCATATATAATAAATAAAACATTTCTTTCATTCCCGATGATCAATTCAATTTCCTTCTTTACCATCACAATTCTTTACAAAAATTTTTGATGAAGATGAAAAGAAGAAAATACTCTTTCTCAAATGTGAGAAAAAGTGTAAAATGATTATCGCTATAAAGTACAAATTGAAAGGAATCATGATATGATTAATATGATTGCAATACTTTGTGCGTATTTAATCGGTTCGATTCCATCTGGTTTATGGATTGGAAAACTTTTTTATAAAACAGACATCCGCGAACATGGCAGCGGAAATTTAGGGGCAACCAATACATTCAGGGTGCTTGGAAAAAAAGCAGGAATTGTGGTAACGATTTTGGATATCTTAAAAGGTACCATTGCCACACTTCTTCCGACTTTTGCTTATTTCAGTGATGTGACAGTACATCCGCTTATTTTGGGTGCCATCGCAGCCGTTGGACATATGTTTCCGATTTTTGCAGGTTTCCGAGGTGGAAAAGCCGTTGCCACTTCCGGCGGAGTATTGCTCGGATATTCTTGGCCATTTTTCATTTTTCTTGTCATTGGATTTTTAATTTTGTTAAAAATCACAAAAATCGTCAGCTTATCTTCCATGCTTATTTCTGTAATTGCTGTTATTTATAGTATTATTTATTGGATAGCAACAGGCGATTATGCATTATTTATACTGGTTGTAATTTTAGCAACATTCATTATTTATAGACATCGTTCTAATATACAACGCATTAAAGAAGGTACAGAACCTAAAGTAAAGTGGCTCTAAATTTTATTGAAAGGAATGGAACGGGGAAATGAAAATCGTCATTTCAGATGAAGCGCTCTCATGGTTTAAGGCAGAAATGGATGCAACAGCAGGTGACTATATTCGTTTTTTTGCTCGATATGGCGGCTCTTCCCCATTTCACGAAGCCTTTTCCCTTGGGTTGAACCGAGAAAAACCTCATGACATCGGTGTAGAAACAGTGATAGATGGCATTCATTTTTATATCGAAAAAGATGATGAATGGTTTTTCAATGGGCATGATTTATATGTTTCCATTGATCCAAACACTGAAGAACTAAAATATAGCTATCAAAAATAAAGGGGCTGTTCAGAAAGTCGAACACTTTCTGAACAGCCTTACTTCTTATAGGAATATTCTCTTAAAAACTTCGCTCCTGCGGTGGTCACAAAACGCGCCTCCTGGTCCGCAATTTATCTGCGGCAAAAACTCTAGCGACAGCCGCAATTTATCTGCGGCGAAAGCATGTGCGACAGCCGCAAAGGGGGCGTCTTGAAATGACTTTTCAGATGCCCCCTTTGCATTTAAAATTTTTTGATATCAACAACATGATTATCATATCCAAGAGCAACGACCATATCGTTATATGCAGTCAGCACTTCTTGATATAACACATGCACTTGTTCTTCATTCACTTCTCCGTCAACTTCATAACGGGCAGCATCAAATTGGCGGCTGAATTCATCTAATTTTACTTTTAAAACATCTACTTCTTTCGATTGTCTTGCTTCCTCGCTGGCATATGTATAAACATTGAAGGAATGTTGATTGGCTGTAAACTTTTCAATTAATTCAGAGCGTTTACTTCCTTTTTTCCCAGCAACCTTTTTTAATTGTTTCATTAGATCCAGTACGTTACGGCTTTGATTGACAAGCGTTTCCACCATGTTCATTGATAGATCCCTCCCTAAACTAATTTTTTCCACTTCAATATTTTATTAAAGTCATTATTAATTATAAATAAAGAAATTTCGTTTGCAAAAAAAGAAACTGGCAAAGCACCAGTTTCTTTAAAATCTTGATTATACTTCTCCGTTTTCACGGGCTGCATATTCTTCTTTAATTTCTTTACGGAAACCTTCAATGGCTTTTTTGCGGCGTTCATTCTTTGCTTTAATTTTTTCTCTCTCTTCAGGACCAACGAATTCCATACTTGTTTCCGCTTCACGGTAATTTTCGATTGTATTTTGTACCATTTTTTGTAATTTTTCTACATTATCTGAACGATCATCTGGATTCGGTTTACGGTTTGTCATTGTCTTCACTCCTCCTTCTTTTTCGTTCAGTGTTAGTTTGGGTTGCAATAAAGGATTTATGAAATGAAATTTTTACGGAATTTCATCGATTTTTGCCAATTCATTTTCCCATAAGTCCGCATATTCTTTCGAAGTTCTAATTTCCACAGTGATAGAGCCAGGACGATAATAAGCTTGAATTATAAAGGGGACGCCAGTGGTATTGAGGAATTGAAAATCTAATCCGCCAAAGGAAACGGTCGCATCTCTTCCTTTAGGAACGTAACCAACATCGATTGAATGATGATGCCTTTCAACGATTTCCACTGACAGCTGGTCCACTGCATTAAATAATGTGGAAGAGGTTTGGCAGATGCCGCCGCCAATTCCCATGACCATTTTTCCATTGACAATTTCAGGAGCCATTTGATATCCAGTGGCGATTTCCCTCGGACCAACAACAGCATTAAAGGAGAATTTATCTCCGCTGCCGACAATAACATTGTGAATGGCTGCTGCTGAAAGCTCGATATTTTTGCTTCTTCCCTCTTTTTGCGGATTAAAATACGTAGTATAAGTAGCGATAACCACTTCTTTAATATGAGGCGCGTCCGACATTCGATAATTGCTTTCGGTTATTTTCAGAGGAATTTCAATGGCTCCCCCTGTAAAAGAGCGTTTTAAGACTTCTTCAATGAAAAAAGAAGTATTGACTTCAACTCTTGGACTGCCTTTTATAATTTCCCCATCAATATCCATTCGATCAAGAGACATTTCTTGATAATATTTCGGTTCAATTTCACGAACCCACTTTTCCACATCTTCCTTAAAAATGTTTAAATTTAATTCAATCCAATGTTCATAAGGATAAAAAGTATGAACCACTTCTTTAGAATATGGATCAATAATGTCAATCTTTATTTTTTCTGTATGGGAAAAAATATCATCAAACATAGCCGCATTCACAATCGGTTGTTTGATGAGGAACAGTAAAAGAAAGAAAATTAAACATTTTTTCATCAATAACCCACACAACCCTAGTCTTTTTGTTTGTATTGTGCCCGAATCCAATCGTCCCATACAAAAAAGGAAGTGTTTATTTTAAAACGCCTCCTTTCATACTAACTAATACTTATTATTATTCATTTCACTACCGTTATTTTTATAAACCTATTTTACAAAAATATACCGCTTAATATAACATTTCAAATAAACGGCTATCCGCTAAATTCGTATCAATAGGGCATGTTTTTGAATTTCTTCCATATTGCCATATCCAAACATTGCTTTCACATGAGACTTTAGCGGGATTAAATTTTGGTGCCAATTGCGCTTTGGTTACACCTGGATTTGGTTCAGCACTCCATAAAATCGCCTGCTCTGCAACAAGTCCATCTTGATTGACCGCATCGCAATAAGCTTTTGCGAAGTTCCCTTCCATCGGATCATGATAAAAGCCCGGTTTAAAATCCGTATTATACATGTAACGGACATATCCTCGAATCCAATGGCTATCTACATCAAAAAATCTTTCGACATTTGCAAAAATCGGCGTTCCTTTGCGAATGCCGAGCTTTTTTGCATGATAAGCGGCAAACATGGCTGCCATTCTTCCTTCATTCTCACCTACAGCTCGTTTAAACTCATTATAAATCGGCAGCAATTTCGTTCCGCTATTATGAAGCAGTTCAATCTCTTCCTTATCTAAACCTTCCGATGCCCCTTCAACTCGCGTTAAGTATCTTCCCCAAAATTCCGGTTTCCCGTAATGGTTTAAAACACAATTGTAAAGGTCAGTCGTTACTTTTTGCGCTGAATCAACACCCCAATGATAAGTAACCATGACGTACCTCTTTTCTATTTTTGTTCCCATAATTATATATATTGAATCAGGAGATGATTTGTTCATAAAAATAAAAAACGAGAGCCGTATTAGCCCTCATATCTTAGTAAAGATAATCCCCAATAATGCCGTAAGTACGCCGATCACTTGATAAGTTTTTAGCCTTTCATGAAAAATAAGATAACTGCCGCAAACCACGACTAAACAGCTTAAGGAGACGATGGAAAATACAACACTGGCAATGCCTTTCTGCAATGCAAAGAAATAACAGCTATAAGCAATCACACTTAACAAACCAACAAGACCGCCGATTTTAGCTTCAGAAGCTTGCCAGTTTTCTTTTTGAAGAAGGCAATTTACCAATAAGTAAACGGCTCCACCGCCATACATACAAATTAAAGTATTGAGCGGCTGAATATGCAAATAAGTAGAAGCTTTCATTAAAATGCCAAGGATTCCTAGTGAAAGGATGGCAAAGCAAATTCTAAGCATCCAAGGCAAATAATCGATTTGCATTTGATTCGATGGAGAATATTGAATCACCACAGCCGAACATAACATAATCACAATTCCCGTCCATTGCAAAGCTGTAATATGTTCATGGAAAATCAAAGCAGCACTTAAAATCGGAATAATTGTATTGAGGCTGATTAATGAACTTGTAATACTGGCAGGACCCTTCTCAAAGGCTTTCGACATTTGGATATTGCCATTTGTATTTAGTATGCCGATTAAAGCGCCAAGTAACAATGTCACCAAATTCATCTCATGTATTCCTACCCATAATCCATAGCTAAAAGAAATGGAAAAAGCTATAAGATAAAAATACAGCTGAATATGTATTTTTGAGTATCCTTTTGTCGTACTCCATTTAAAAATCATATTATTTGTACCAAAACAAAACATTGTGGCCAATGCAGCCCCAATCCACATTTATATACACCCCTCTATATGTAATACAATCAATTCTAGATGCCAATTCATAAAAATATCAATTATAAAATACTCCAGAATCTTCATTCATTTTTCCCTTATTTCTTTTTAAGTAGATGAACAAAAATGGACCCTCCATATGATAACATACTAGTAAATAGATAGAAATGGTAAGGAAAAGAATGAATGCAAATAATTCAGTTATTTGAGAAAGATAATGAAATCTTTGAAAAAATTTGCGATAAAACATATCGGGTTATATGAAAAATTTGGGTGGACATTTATTGGAGAAGTAAAGACCTTTAAAAAACATTTACCCATTGGAAGATTGTATAAATTAGAAATAAAATAGTGAAAAACATAAATTGTTTACATAAACACATAATCCTCTTTCACGCATTTTATGAAAGCTTATCTCCTTTTCTCCAGCTGTTCATTTATCTCCAATAAAACTTCTTTTGCTTTTCCTTCTAAGATGCAGTCAAAGTAAGTTGCGTGAGATGCAATTTCTTTATTAATGTACACCTTTTTCCCTTTCGTCATCATAGGAAGCTGATTCACAGGATATACTTCTAAACTTGTTCCAATGACAATCACCACATCTGCTCTTTGAATATTAGATAAAGCGCTCATCCAAGCTTTCTCCGGAAGCATTTCACCAAACAGCACCACATTAGGCCTTAATCGTCCATTGCAATAGGCGCAGCTTTCCATCGCGAGAAAAGCTTCTTTGGCAGCGCTTCTTCCGCATGAATGGCATCGGAACGTATAAATGGAACCGTGGAGTTCATCCACATTTTTGTTTCCAGCTTGCAAGTGAAAGCCATCCACATTTTGAGTAGCTAGATGATGAAGAAACCCCTTTTTTTCCCAATCTGCAAGAATGTAATGTCCTTTATGGGGAGCGCATTTTTCAAGCAATTGAATTCTCATCGAATAAAATTCATGAAAGAGCGGATAATCTGTTTTTAAAGCATCCACCGTCGCTACTTTTTGCGGATCCGTTTTCGTCCACCAACCAGATGCTGAACGGAAATCTGGCACACCGCTTTCTGTAGACATGCCTGCACCTGTCAACACAACGGTTTTATTAGATGAAAGAAGCCAATCAACAACGGTTTCAATCTTGCTCAAACCAACACTCCTCTCTTACTTCCTTATCAATAGTTATCTCATAATTCATGCAAGATGAAAATAAAAAATTTTGAACTTTTTCCTCAGATTGAATTATAAAGTAATTGCTGGGGGATCAGCATGATAATGACATAAATTTGTCTGAATGCATTCTTTGCAGCGTCTCAAATTGCACTTCTTGGATGCAATAAAAAATAAGGGAAGGATAGACGCTTCCCTTATTGTATGAAATTTTCCTCATTCAAAAGCCAAAAAAGCAGCCGTTATATCGTGACCGCGCATATAATCCGGCGAGCCGGGAAAGTTTTGCATGAAACCATGGACATTTCCATCAAAACGTACATATTTAACGTCCACGCCTATTTTCCTTAACTCTTCAGCAAATTGGTCCCCTTCATCACACAAAGGATCATATTCAGCTGTGAAGATCAACGTCGGTGGCATCTGAGCTAAATCGTTATTATTTTCATAAAGGGGGGCATAATAGGAAATAGATGGGGAGAGATAGATTGAATGCATCGTCAAATCAAGGCCATATTTTCCATTAAAAAGCATTCTGGATATATGCGGGCTGGTCTTCACTTGATCATCCCATTCAATGATGGGATAATACAAAACCTGCTTTTTAAATGGAACAATGCCTTGGCAAATAAAATTGAGTACAATATTTATGGCAAAATGGGCGCCAATACTTGAGCCGCCAATTGCAATTTCATCTGAAAGAACACCTAATGATTCGGCATGTTTCATAATCCATTTTACTGCTCCATCGCATTGCTGAAAGCTTTGGGATTCACTTTCAGTTGTATAATCGATGGCAATAACTTTATATCCCGTTAAAGAGCAAATCATCCGACAGCTGACATCGTGGCTTTCCACACCGCCGGGAATAAAAGTTCCTCCGTGGAAAAAAATAAAAAGCGGATGTTTTTCTTCTTCATTGGGAATATAAATGCGGATGGGAATCTGTAACGTCCCTGCTGAAACGAGCTTTTCTTCCACTTTCCAAACTTTCGGCCTTTTTTCTATAGGTGGATTTTTGATTTCAATTCCCCTTTTTCTCGCCTCTGGATGAGCTTGAAAGTACTGTTCAATATATAAATGAATCGGCATCTCCTCACTCCTTTCTTTACATAATTGGACTGCAATGCTTCATACTAAATCATGCACTGTATCTTTAGAATGTCCAAAGTCGAAAAGGATATGACAAAAAGTAAAAAGCTAAGTATCGCCACCAAAACAAGTTTCTATACTTAGCTTGAAAAATTGGGGTGGTTAATGCACCGGCTCCCATTCAATAAATGTCATTTCAGGGATGTATTTTGTCATAGGGCATATTATTTCATCATAAATGCCCTGCACATTGGAAAGTTCTTCATTTGTTAAGCGGTAGATCGGAAATCTCTCTTGCCCGTTGAATATCCTCTTTGATCTTTTCCAAATCGATAATACTGGCTTTATGGCATTTTCCATCAAAAAAAGCCCCTCTGAGACGCATCGAAAAATCATTTTTCGTATAACTCCCTTTAAAATGTGCTGAAAATCGCTTATACAGAACCTCACTTCCCCCCATTTTCTTTTCCTGTATTTTACTTTTTACTGCATATAATTTATATTATATGTAGTAAGACTTTTTAAAGATAAAAACCGCTCAGAAAGAGGTTACATAATGGAACAATTCAAACAGCCCATCATCGACCATTACGAAGATGAATTAGATATTTTCCAAACTTATTTGGAGGATTTGGGGTACTCCCCCCATACCATCACTTGCTATTTGTCGGATGTTCAATCGTTTCTGTTGTTTTTGTTTCATAAAAATGAGAAGTTTATTTCGCTAGATGAGGTCAGTTCAAAACAAATTCAAGAGTTTTTAAGAAAAACCCAAAAAGGCAAAGCGAAAACAACCAGAAACCGCCGATTAATGGCCTTAAGAACCTTTTTTAAATCCCTTGTCAAAGCGGAGGAATTGGCATTTAATCCTGCGGTGGATGTAGAGATGGCGAAAACGGAAAAGAATCTTTTGCCAACCTATTTAAACGATGAAGAGCTTCGGCTGCTCTTTCAATGCATTAAACATGACCAATACCATATCCGAAACAAATGCATCTTAATGCTGATGGGTCTTGCGGGGTTAAGGGTGATTGAAATCCATAATTTGAATACAACCGACCTGATTCGGGATGAACATGAACCGGGCATCAATGTGTTGGGGAAAGGCAATAAAGTGCGATACATCCCCTTGCCGGATGCCTTATTTCAATTGCTATTAGAGTACGAGCGCATGTACCGCCCTACCCCAAAACCAGAACATCAAAATGCTTTTTTCCTTTCAAAGCGGGGAGAAAGAATTTCAAGAAGAAGAATTCAAATGATTGCGGAAGAAACTTTTGAGAAGTTGAAGAGTTTGCCTGATTTTTCCTACTTACAAAACAAACCATTGTCTTCCCATAAACTGCGCCATTCTTTCGGCACAAGACTTGTGCGGGAGGGGGTTGACCTTGTCACAATCCAAGAACTAATGGGGCATACCAATTTAAGCACAACGCAGATTTATACCCATGTAAACAATAAACAAAAACGAGAAGCGATGAAAAACAGTAATGTTCTCAAATTCTTTCAATAAGCGATCGAGCACACACCCATTAGTCATTTGCCTCATATGCTAGACAAAAACGAATTGAGGATGTGACTAAATGGGAATTGAGTTGACGGCACTACATTGGATATACGTCGTGTTCATCGTGCTGATCATTGGCTTTATGGTGAAGCGGCGGGATACGACCCTTGTTTGTATTGTTGGAATTTTTTTACTTTCTTTTGTGGCAACCGGGGATTTGGTGGCTTCCACTAGCAAAGTCTTTTCTAGTTTCATCTACGCTATTACGGAACTACTATCGACCATCATTATCATTTGCGTTATTGTCGCCATGAGCCGGGTGCTTTTAAAAACGGAAATTAACGAAGTGATGGTCTCCCCTTTTACGAAAATCATTAAAAATCCGACGCTTGCCTATTGGACAATAGGGATTTTAATGATGGTGATTTCCTGGTTCTTCTGGCCATCCCCTGCTGTTGCGCTGCTTGGAGCGGTGTTATTGCCTGTTGCGATACGAGCTGGACTTCCTGCTCTTGGCGTGGCAATGGCGATGAACTTATTCGGGCATGGGATTGCGCTATCTGGCGATTTTATCATTCAAGGCGCACCGAAATTGACGGCTGATGCAGCAGGACTCCCTGTTAGCGATGTCATTTCTGCTAGCGTTCCTCTTGTCATCGTGATGGGCGTTGTGACAACTTTTACAGCATTTTTCTTGCTCAGAAGGGATTTGAAACGGGGAACTATTGAGATGGTTGGCGGTTTTGATGGTGGCCAAGAAGACGAAGAGGAAGTGGAAGCACATCTCTTAACGAAAAATCAAAAACGATTTTTTGCTATTTTAATACCGATTACCTTCTTATTAAATGTAGTCGCGATGGCGATTTTTGATTTAACCGGCGGGGATGCAACGGCGCTCATTGGCGGAACAACCCTTGTACTTCTGCTGCTCCTATCCATGTTTGCCCATAAAAATGCAGGACTTGAAAAAACGACAAGTTACTTAATTCAAGGATTCCAATTTGGTTTTAAAGTGTTTGGACCAGTGATTCCAATCGCCGCTTTCTTCTATTTAGGAGATTCAGGATTCACACAAATCATCGGCGACTATTTGCCTGAAACATCCCAAGGCATCATCAACGATTTAGGGGGCGCTTTGGCAGCCGTTGTGCCAATGACAGCGGAAGTTGCGGCAGTAACCGTTGCTGGTGTCGGCGCTATTACCGGATTAGATGGGTCCGGATTTTCGGGCATTTCATTAGTCGGCTCCATTGCCAATCTATTTGGAACAGTCATTGGCGATGGAACTGCAACGCTTACGGCCCTTGGGCAAATTGCAGCGATTTATGTCGGCGGGGGAACGCTTGTACCATGGGCGTTAATTCCGGCTGCTGCCATCTGTAACGTAAGTCCGTTTGAATTGGCGAGACGAAATTTAGTTCCTGTTGTAATCGGACTCGTTGTAACTACGATTGTGGCAATGTTTTTCATCTAAAAATAAGAGCTGTAAAAATTCTTCCGAAATAGAAGAATTTTTACAGCTCTGTTTAAATTTCGAAATTAATGGCATCTTCCACATAGTGCCAATCGTACGGCGTTTCTTGGTAAACGTAGTAGTTTAACCAGTTGTAGAATAATAAGTGGGCATGGGCGCGCCAATAATTTTTTGGCTGTTTTGTTGGGTCGTTGTCAGGGAAATAATTTTCTGGTATGTCGACCGGCAAACCTTTCTTTATGTCACGCTCATATTCTTCTGCAAGGGTTGTGGCATCATATTCCAAGTGACCGGTAATCATAATGTGTTTATTGTCTTTTGATTGAATGATAAAAGGCCCAACTTCTTCAGAATAACTTAATAATTTTAAATCCGGATGCTGCTCGATTTCCTCGATGGAAACAGATGTATATCGTGAATGAGGCGCCACAAATTCATCGTTGAAACCACGAACTAAATCGTTCGTTAAGTCCGTAATTGTATGGGAATAAATGCCGGAACATTTTTTCGGCAATTCAAACTTGCCAATGCCAAAATGGTAATACAAAGCCGCCTGTGCAGCCCAACAGATATAAATGATTGATGTGACATTCACTTTCGCCCAGTCTAAAATTTCAGTCAATTCTTTCCAATAGTTGACTTCTTCAAATTCCATGCGTTCCACAGGCGCCCCTGTGATGACCATTCCATCAAAACGGCGGTGTTTAATTTTATCAAATGTTTTATAAAACAACTCTAAATGGCTTTTTGATACATTTTTTGATTCATATGTAGCAGTATTTAAAAAGGTTACATTCGTTTGCAGCGGCGTATTTCCAAGCAAGCGCAGCAATTGAAGTTCCGCTTTTTCTTTCTCAGGCATTAAATTCAACACTAAAATGTTTAATGGCCGAATGTCCTGCGATAATGCGCGGTCCTCTTCCATGACGAAAATTTTTTCATTTCTTAATATTTCTCCAGCTGGTAAATTTTTAGGAATATTAATTGGCATTCCCTTGTCCCCCATTTCTAAATAATCTGAAATAAAAAACCCTCTCATTCCAGCAATGAGAATGAGAGGGTACAAATATTTCATGCACACTCTCTTATCTCCCAAGGTTACACCTTGCTGGAATTAGCACCTTTCTAACATCCGTTAGAGGTTGCTGAAGTTTCATTGGGCCAAGTCCCTCCACTTCTCTTGATAAGAAAGTATTAATTCCATATAAAATTAAGAATATCCTAACATATCCAATAGAGAAATGCAATATTCGAGCTATTTGATTTCACTCTGAAATTTCTCGAACCACTCCAACTTTTCCTTCTCAAATATTTCTTTTTCTAAAAATTCATCCCAATTATTTAATAACGTATTCCACACCCGAGGAAAAAATTCCTTCTTTTCATTGTTCCAAATAATCAGTTCAATGCATGGAACATCATTAATTTGCACCTTTTCCAATGATAAAATGGATTTGATTTCCTGCTCACTTTCGTCCATTGAATCCAAGTACATTTTTTGTATTTCATTTATGAAAAACTCTTGATTCAATGTTTCCTCTTCATTTTTCATATAGCGGTATAATTGGTCTGGAAAATCATCATAATCCAATACTTCTTCTATATCTCCATGGAAAATGTTGGAATGGGTTGGGCTATATAACAACTCCACCGTCACAGGATCTAATTCTTCTTCAAAGACTCCCTGGGCAAATTGTTGCTTCCCTTTTTCGGTCAATTGATAAACCTTGTTTTCCCTTGCCAGCAACCCATTTTTTTGCATTTTCCGCATCAAATCTTCTATAAATAAAGGCTCCACCAATAAAATGTCGCTCAGTTCTTCCGCGTTTTCAAAAGTGGATTTTTGAAATGAAAACAGCAAAATTTTCATTAAAATATCCATCGTCTTTTTTTCGATGGGCTGATAGGTGATTTCATACGTATGCATAGGAAGACACCAAATATCCGTATGAACAATCGTTCCCTTCATTTCTTTTTCTAATTGTTGTTTTAATTGTTGGAGTTCCATGTCGCAGGCTCCTTCGTAATTGTTCGTATTCCTTGCAGGGCTTTCACAACCTCATATAAGCGCTGATACATCTCTCTCGTTTCTTTCTTTTTCGGACGTTTTGTAAACATTTCAGAGCTGCCGACGATCATCAGCAATTCCCGCGCTCGGGATAAAGCGACGTTTAAACGGCGATAGTCTTTGGCAAAGCCGATTTCCCCATGTTGGTTATTGCGTACCATACTTAATAAAATGACATCCATTTCCATTCCTTGGAACTTATCGACTGAACCTGTGCGAATATGCAAATGAGGCAAATTCAGTTCTTCAACTAATTGATTCACCCGGTTAACCTGTTCTCTATAGAAGCTGATTACACCCACAGATTTTAACGCTTCTTTCTCAAATTGCCCATTTTCTTTCCCTTTTGCCGTTGCATCGTTTAAGTCTATCAATAATTCCTTAATGATTTCTAGTTCTGAAGTATTGAATAAGCTGGAACCTTCTTGCATCCGTTCTTCAAAATAAAACGGCTCATTTGGGATGTCAAACCATAGCAAATGTTCATGTCGTTTTACAAAGTGGCCTTCCAGTCGATGGTCTCTTACTTCATCAGAGTTTGTGAGGCCGCATTGCAAAGATTCATTTCCATTTTGATAGAAAGGTGCAATCGTTTGCATAATTTTTTCATGCATGCGGTATTGAATGCCAAGCATTTTCTTATTGGTGCTTGGCAAGTTTTTATAAAGGCGTTCAAATAAAGATTCTTCCAACAGTTTTTCCAGCTCTCGTTTTTCTTCAAAACCATCCATATTTTTCAAGATTTCTTCCAGCGTTTCTTCAAAGGTATCGTCGCCAATTAAAGGCGGCAGTTGATGATGGTCGCCGACAAGGATGATTTTCTTTCCTTTTAACATTGGAAGCAAAAGTTCAGGAGGTGTGGCTTTTGACACTTCATCAATAATGACTACATCAAAAATCGGATAGTTGTCCATAAACTCTTTATTGGCAGAGGCAACGCAGGTTGTACCAATGACATTCGCGTGTTTGACGTAAAGTTTTCGAATTTCTTCTAAATCCTGTTCTGTTGCTCGGTTTAATAAAGAGAACCATTCTTTTTGGATTTCCTTTGTAATTGGCAGCCGCTTGATTTGGCGTTCGTATTTTTCAATTTCAAGGTAGCAGTTCTTTATTTTTTTATTCGTCTCTTCCAATTCCAATTCTGGGGTTCGTTTTAAGATTTTCTGAAATTCTTCTGCTTTTCGTTCCATCGCAATTCCTTGACGATGCAGCGATTTAATTTCCTTTTCCAAAGTTTCTACTAATGCTTGTTGATGGGAAAGTTCCCGTTCGTTTTCATCGATTTCTTTTTTCAGTCGAGCTTTTTGTGTTTCAAAAACTTGAAGGTTTTCTTGTTGTTTCTCAAGATGATAGAGTTTTTCTTGCAATGAATGGATTACTGCTTGAAGTTCATCAACGGATGGAATAAAATCAGCTTTTTCGATTTGCAGCTCGTCCAGTTCTTTTTCATATTGCAAAAGAGTTTGCTCTAGGTGATTTCTTTTTTGTTCTAATGTTTGAATTTGGCCTTCATTGATGCCGATGCTTTCTAAATATTGATCATAAACAGCTTTTTTTAATTTGTTGAAAACAAGTCTTGATTCATCCGCTAAAGATTGATATTGATGCAATAGTTCATTGACAAACAGCCGTCTTAAAAATAGCCCTCGAATGGAAGGAATGCCATTTTGCCGATTGATTTTTTGCTGTTTGAAAGCAAGGGCAAGTTTATTCAAAAACTCATTCACTTCATGTAGGGAATAATGGTGGTGCGGCGGCAATGAAACGGGTTCAATGGGAATTCTCAATGTTTTCTGGTTGTATTCAATGGCTTTTTCAATCCGTTCAGAAATTTGGATGGCCGGTTTCAATTCCAATATTTGCTGATGGAGTTTTTCCATGTCCAAAAGCAGCTGGTTGATGGCAAATTTTCTCCGGATTCCATAGGTTTCGATAAACTCTTTGAGTTCATCTACTTTTTTTAAAGATTGCAATTGAGTCAGCAACTCATCCGATTGCTCCCTTTTCGTTTCCAATAATGAAAGTTCATTGGAAACTTGTTGCAATTCCCATTGCACTCTTTGCAGTCGCTCCCTCGTCTTACTAAAGCGAATGAAATGTTTGCTTTCCTCCATTTGCCGTTCTGCTTCGCTGATTTCTTGGCGGATTTTTTCTGCCTCTTTGCTGGATAACGCACTTTCAATTTCAGTTAGTTTCTCGATTTTTTCATGTAACGCTGTTTGGCAAGCTGCAATACTTTGTTCCTTTTTTTCTTTTTCCTTATTCAGCGCAATAATCTGCTTTTTTAAGTCAGCAATAGTTGCAAAGGCTTCTTGTAATTCCTTTTCAGCCTGCTGTTTCCTCACAATATCCTTTTCTAATGCAGCTGCTTTTTTCTCCAAACTTTCAATCTGCTGCTTACAATCTTGAATGGCATTTTTTAAAAGGATTTCTTTTTCATCGTGCTGCCTAATTTCATTGGAAAGAGCTTCAAAGGTTTGAATTTTCCAATATTCCGCCACATTTTCCTCAATAAATTTTTTCCCTTCTTCTTCGATGCTGTCTGTCCGTCCATAGCGCAAAATCCGAATATCTTTATTCGAAAGGAGGCGGCCCAAGGCATTATCCACCGCTAAGTTTGATTGGGAAGCAATTAACGTCTTTAATCCCATTTTCACGTTTTGGTAGCAAATTTCAGAAATGACCGTTGTTTTCCCTGTTCCAGGCGGTCCTTGAATGACATATAAGTCTTCAGTTTCAAGAGCGCCAAGCACCGCTTCTTTTTGAAATTCATTTAATGGATTATGAAATTCAATTTGCATGTGGTTTTTTCGTTTTGCTACCTTTGGCTCGTCTTCAAATAAAAAGTTTTCCAAGTTGGGATTGGCCGCAAGCCCTTCTTTTAATTGTTCGAAGCCTTTTAATAAGCGGTTGAGCTGGGATTTTGTCGAGGCATTGCTGAAAGTGACCGTTTCTGTGGGGAAATCGAAATCCTTTTCTTTAGCAAGTTTACTCAATTGAGGCGTTAATTCAATGTCAACGCTTTGACGTTGTGCATTCGTCTTCACTACTTCCCCAACTTCATTTTTTATCCCTTTTATATAGACGTTCATTCCTTTTAATATTTTCCACTCTTTATTAGCAATCCCGCTAAGTTTGAGGGTAGCGTTTGAAAAGTCTGAACTGTAGGATACCGATTGTATAGTTGCTTCGATATCATCGATGTTGGCATTTTTATATAATACTTTTAAATATCCTTCCCAGCTGGCGATTCGTTTGTTGACATAATGATATTTGTCTGTTGCAACGGGCAATTCGGCGATGGTTCTTAAAAAGACTTCCGGATAGGAGTGTCCATTCATTCTCGTTGGTGCAAAATGAATTCTCATCGCTTTTCTTCGATTGGTTTTGACAGGGGTATGCTTCCCCTTCGTTCGGAAATTTTTTGCGATGAGTCCATTTTTTCTATCAAATACGCAGTCTAAAATAACGACGCGTTCCTTCATTTTTTTCGCTAATTTTTCATTTCGTTCATTCTCAAAATAAATGGTAAGGGAAAGGGATGTTTCTTCAACGGACGTCTTTTCTAAATAAACAAAAAAAGACGATTGCATTTGAAAAAAGGCTTGTTCGTCGACAAAATGCTCTTTTATTGCTTCCCGGGCAGTATTCGTCAAGACAATAAAACATTTCACCGTTTCTACCGTTAGCGCCATAAACATCCCTCCTTTTACTCACAATCGTCATTATAACAAAAATCGCGGAACCATTATAGAATAATCAAAAGAAAGAGGCTGGGACATAAACAAAAAATTAAAGGGGCAGTTGAAAGAGTTTTGATAAAAAATTGATATAACTAAAAATTGATTGGAGTGACGGGGCGACTCCTGCGGGAACAGCCCGTGTCTCGAGACACCGCAGGAGCGAAGTAATGAGCTCCGAGGAGGCTCGAGCCGGGCCCGCGGAAAGCGTCCCCGGAACGGAAATCAATTTTAATAACATATCAAAAAAAACATCATTTTCTCTTTGGAGAAAGTGATGTTTTTTAGATTTGTCCCAGCCTCATGTATGATTAATCCTTTTTTGTTCGAGCAATTTCGTGGTATTTAGCGTCCCAACCTGGATCGATTTTTCTTAGTGGAACGGGTCTAAAATTTTCCTTTGTAACGAGTATATTAACCGTTGTTCCTGTCGCTGCAACAGAACCATCTTCATGCAAGATTTCATAGCCATAGATTGTGCGCAATTTATCATGCTGCTCCACCCAAGTACGAACAGTCGCCACTTGTCCATAACGCATGGCTTTTTTATATTGCACATTTAATTCAATGACGGGGGATACGATACCCATTTCCTCCAATTTGGCATAATCATAGCCTAAATCGCGGACTAATTGTGTTCTTCCAAGCTCCATCCACACCACGTAATTTGTGTGGTAGACAACCCCCATCTGATCCGTTTCCGCATAGCGGATTTCTACTTGTTTTTCGCTGATAAACATAAAATCACCTCTTCACAAGTATACATCAATGAAAAAAAGGTGCAAATGAACATCTCATTTTTTTCCAACTATAGAACAACGCTTTGCTGGAAATAATGAGTATACGCAAACTATTTTTGGAATGTGGTAGCAAATGAATATAAAAATACTTTTCCGTCTGATTTCTAGCCGCTGGATCATTAAATATTACTTGAAAATAAAAAACTGATGTGAATGTATGCATTCCATCAGTTTTTTTATATTAAAATCCAATAAGTTTTCCAATTAATTGAAGATCCTTTAAAATATTTTCTTTATTTTTTTCCACATTTGTATACCACAAATTAATGACGTTGATGGCTTTTTCTTCAATTGGCTTCTTATTTTTAATAAGTGACACGATCGTATCAATAAATTTTGTTCGCTCTTCGTAATATTTCACGCGCTTCTCAAAATCTTTATTCACTTCCACTTGAAACACTTTGCCAAGGCGGAGGATGCCTAAATTCACATGCTGCTCTGAATAGAGGGTGGAACCAACATAAGCCAGCTTCTCATGAAAAGAAAGCGGCTCTTCTTTAAAATAAGTGGACATCAGATTTTCCACTTTTTCCGTCACAGATTTCAGCTTATTAACTTGTGTTGGAAACAGCTCTTTCGTTTGTTCAAAAATCGGCAACATTGCCAATGTATCATCAAATAATTCCTTCACTTGCTGAAGGCGTTCCGGTTCATGAGGCATGTTCAACTCATGATGAATCTTTTCAAACACATATAAACGCTGCAAGTAGCCTGTCAGTAAAACAATTCCGTTATAGGCATTTTTAGCATCTACTGTCATTTGTATCCCACTTTCTCAAATCTCTTTTCTTGAACATAACATAAATTGTCAGAAAACAAAAGTAGATATTTTTGCTAAGCAAAAAAAGAAGGAGGTGCCAACAGGCGACGCTCCCCCTTTAATCCCATTCGACATTGGCGATGATTCCTTCTTCATCATGTAGATCTAAAAGTATTCGAGCCGACATGGCATCTTTTTGCAACTGTTCTTCAATATAAAGACGAATGGCTGTAATGAAATTCACTGTATTATACGGTTCCATTTCGCCGTTTACATACGCTTCTGCTGTAAAGCCCCGGTCGTCGTCATACAACAACTCGACTTCCACATCTTCCGGATTCACATTTTTAAATTTTGCATGGAATAGGCAAACAGCATCAACAATTTCTTGTTCTGATAAAGTTATCTTCTCCAATGTTCCGTAACCTCTTTCTCATTTTTGCGTTTTAGCATGAAGTAAATTTTCATGATGAGGTAGGCAATTAATAGAATAGCACCAAGATTAATCATAAATCCTAAAATACTTCCAAGAATCCCCAAATTGCTAAATAAGCTTCCGAACAATAAGCCGGCAAGTCCGCCTACAAGAAGCCCTTTCCATAATCCGCCTTTATTCGTAGAAGTTTTATTTGTAGAAGTTGCAGCTTTATTATCTTTTTGGTTTGTAGTCGATTTATTTACAGTATTGTTATTTGTGTTGGCATCATCGTTTGTAACGCGGTTATTATTCGGTGTAGATGTTCCGCTAAATCCTTTTTTGCCGGATTTATACGATTTAGCTTCCACTGTATAATCTCCGCTGTCATGTAAAACAACTGCACCGACATTAGAAAATACTAATGCGAAGGCTAGCAGCACCGCTGAAAGTTTTTTCATCAAGAATCCTCCTATTTAATTCTTATATGTTGCACACAACTAGTATATCAAAATATGAATAACGAAAAAACTAAAAGCACTACCTATTTCTATTATTTCCTTGGTGCGAAACTTTATCATATTCGTCATTTAGTATAAAAAAAATATAATTTTATGCAAATCATTGTATGAATATTTATTGTATAATATTCATCCACGAGGTAATATAAAACATATACTTGTTGTTCTTTAGGAGGAAGGAGTCATTATGAGTAAAATACGAATCGGGATTGTTGGATATGGAAACTTAGGCCGTGGTGTTGAAGCAGCAATTCAACAAAACCCAGATACTGAATTAGTTGCAGTTTTTACGCGACGCAATCCACAATCAGTAACAATTAATTCAAATGCGAAAGTGCTTCATGTGGATGATGCCCTATCTTATAAAGATGAAATTGATGTGATGATTTTATGTGGCGGTTCTGCAACAGATTTGCCAGAACAAGGACCATATTTCGCACAATATTTCAATACTATTGATAGTTTTGATACGCATGCAAAAATTCCCGAATATTTCGATGAAGTGAATGCAGCTAGTGAAAAAGCAGGAAAAGTAGCCATCATTTCCGTTGGTTGGGATCCAGGTTTATTCTCTTTGAATCGTTTGATTGGTGAAGCGGTATTACCAGTTGGAAATACATATACATTCTGGGGCAAAGGGGTAAGCCAAGGCCACTCTGATGCTATCCGCCGCATTGAAGGTGTTAAAAATGCCGTGCAATATACAATTCCAATTGAAGGTGCAGTCAATCGTGTGCGCAGCGGAGAAAATCCTGAGCTTTCCACTCGCGAAAAACATGCTCGTGAATGTTTTGTAGTATTGGAAGAAGGTGCAGATGCTGCGAAAGTTGAACACGAAATTAAAACAATGCCAAACTATTTTGATGAATATGATACAACTGTACACTTCATTTCAGAAGAAGAGCTGAAGCTAAATCATAGCGGCATGCCACACGGAGGATTCGTCATCCGAAGCGGCGTAAGCGGATTAGGAGATAAACAAATTATCGAATTCAGCTTAAATCTTGAAAGCAATCCAACATTTACATCAAGCGTTCTTGTTGCCTATGCACGCGCAGCATACCGATTGAATCAAAATGGAGATAAAGGTGCAAAAACTGTTTTCGATATTCCATTCGGTCTGCTATCACCAAAATCTCCAGAACAATTAAGAAAAGAACTTTTATAATCCGAATAAGAATCAAAGGGGGGCGTCTAAAAAAGTGAACTGCTTCCTGTCAAGTAGACAGTGTAAAAAATAAAAATGTTACTAAGCGGCTTGAGCCCTGTATTCTAAGGGACTTAAGCCGTTTAATTTTTATGTTTATGTCCCAGCTTCCTATTTCGATCGAGTAGGAGGGAGTGATTAGCTCCCGTCCTCTCACACCACCGTACGTACGGTTCCGTATACGGCGGTTCAATTAAGATAATTGACGCAAGTTTTCATAACTTCCGTGAATAGCTTGTCTTCTTATGCCAGTGGTCACTCCACCCTCCAAGAGGTCTCCCACGGGATTCACCGCTTCCTTCCTCAAGTGAGGTACTACGTTTTCTGTGTTCATCATGACTCACTGAATGCCAAGGGCTATTCTCTCTTAATTGTTCGGTCCTTCTCAGTTGTTCTAGACCAACTAATACTATGACCTCTGCTGACTTCTGACGGTTCAGCTACTTATCGCTAAGTAGGTTATGAAGCGTACTTCACCTATCCGCCAGACCTCCCCGGGTAAGTACATGCACTTTCACACCATCTATCCGCCTCATCTACTCGATATGACCTTCGACAGAAAGAGCTTTGTTTTGTTTGGCAAACTCACTCAATCATACCTAGCCTTATATGAGGTTCGTGTTCCTCGGACCGGTGTTTTGCCTCCAGCTTCCTTCAGATTCCGCGTCACCACGGACACCCTTGCTCTTGGCTAACCTCTACTTCTGTCTTCGGGGTTCGGGACTTACACCCTATAGTTCATGTACATGCCGGGCGCACCAAAAAAGCAGGTTGAACAAGTCAACCTGCTTTCATATTGCTAGAAATTACTTTCCAGCTAATTTGTTTCTTAATACCATTTGTAGGATACCGCCATGACGGTAGTAATCTACTTCTACTTCTGAGTCGAAACGAGCTAATGCTTTAAACTCAGTTACTTTGCCGTCTGGAGAAACTGCAGTTACTGTTAAGATATCGCGAGGTTTTACATCGTCTGTTAAGTTAACAGAGATTGTTTCATCTCCTTTTAATCCTAAAGTTTCTGCGTTTTCGCCAGGCATGAATTGAAGTGGTAATACACCCATCATTACTAGGTTAGAACGGTGGATACGTTCATAGCTTTGTGCGATAACTGTTTTAATACCAAGCAAGTAAGTACCTTTTGCAGCCCAGTCACGGCTGGATCCCATACCGTAGTCGTTACCAGCAAGAACTACAAGACCAGTTCCTTGTTCTTGGTATTTCATAGCTGCATCGTAAATATACATGACTTCGCCAGTTGGCCAGTAAGTAGTGAATCCACCTTCAGTACCAGGAGCAATTTGGTTGCGGATACGGATGTTTGCAAATGTACCACGCATCATGACTTCATGGTTACCACGGCGAGAACCGTAAGAGTTGAAGTCACGGATTGCAACACCTTTTTCTTGTAGGTATTTACCTGCAGGAGTATCTTTACCAATTGCACCAGCTGGTGAAATGTGGTCAGTTGTAATAGAATCCCCAAACTTCGCAATTACGCGCAAGCCTTTAAGCTCTTGAATTGGAGCTGGCTCTTTAGAAAGACCTTGGAAGAATGGCGGGTTTTGGATGTAAGTTGAATTTTCATCAAATGTGTATAGAGACTCAGTTGATGTTTCAATTGCATTCCATTTTTCGTTTGCAGTGAATACTGTTTCGTATTCTTTTTTGAACAATTCAGGTGTAACAACTTTATTTAAGATAGCGTATACTTCTTCAGATGATGGCCAAATATCATTGAAGAATACGTCGTTACCGTTTTTGTCTTTAGCGATTGGATCTTTTTGTAGGTCGATATCCACTGTACCAGCTAAAGCATAAGCAACAACAAGTGGTGGAGATGCTAAGTAGTTAGCTTTTACTAATGGATGAACACGGCCTTCGAAGTTACGGTTACCAGAAAGTACAGAAGTTACGAACAAGTCTTTGGATTTGATCGCTTCTTCAATTTCTGGAAGCAATGGACCGGAGTTACCGATACATGTTGTACAGCCGTAACCTACAGTGTTGAATCCGATTTGGTCTAAGTAATCTTGTAGACCAGAATCTTTTAAATAACCTGTAACAACTTTAGAACCAGGTGCTAATGAAGTTTTTACCCATCTTGGTGGTTTAATGCCAAGTTCAACTGCTTTTTTCGCAACAAGACCAGCAGCGATTAGTACGTATGGGTTAGATGTGTTTGTACAAGAAGTGATAGCAGCGATTGCTACAGCACCTGTAGGCATTTCTAATTCTTCGCCATCAGCAAATTTGATTGTTGAAGTTTTGCTGAATTCATCTTCTGTTAAACCGAAACCTTGAACGCCCATTGGAGCAACTACTGCTTCACGGTAGCGTTTTTTCATTTCTGAAAGTGGAATTAAGTCTTGTGGACGTTTTGGACCAGAAAGGTTTGGTTCGATTTCGTCTAATTTAATTTCTAATACGTCAGTGTAAACTGGTTCGAAGTTTGGATCGAAGAACATATTGTTTTCTTTTAAGTATTTTTCGATTAATTGTACATGTTCTTCATCACGGCCAGTTAAGCGCAAGTAGTTAAGTGTTTCGTTGTCAATTGCGAAGTAACCGCAAGTTGCACCGTATTCTGGAGCCATGTTGGAAATTGTTGCACGGTCTGCAAGTGGCAATGTAGCTACGCCAGGGCCGAAGAATTCAACGAATTTACCAACTACGCCGCGTTTACGCAATACTTGAGTTACTTTCAACGCTAAGTCAGTTGCAGTCGCGCCGTTTGGAAGTTTACCAGTTAATTTAACACCGATAACCTCTGGAATTGTGAAGTAAGATGGTTGTCCAAGCATACCAGCTTCTGCTTCGATACCACCAACACCCCAACCAAGTACGCCAAGACCGTTGATCATTGTTGTATGGGAGTCCGTACCAACTACAGAATCTGGATAAGCTTCGAAAGAACCGTCTTCGTTTTGTTTAACGTGAATAACTGGAGCTAAGTATTCCAAGTTTACTTGGTGTACGATACCTGTTGCAGGTGGAACTGCACGGAAGTTATCGAATGCAGTTTGAGCCCATTTTAAGAATTTGTAACGTTCAGCGTTGCGTTCAAATTCTAAATCCATGTTTGCTTGTAGAGCGTCTGGAGTACCGTATTTGTCTACTTGTACAGAGTGGTCGATTACAAGGTCAACCGGAATTTCTGGATTGATTTTTGATGGGTCTCCACCAAGTTCTTTCATGGCAGAACGTAAAGAAGCTAAGTCTACAACTACAGGAACACCTGTGAAGTCTTGTAGAACGACACGAGAAGGTTTGAATGGAACTTCACCTTCTGGATCTGCTCCTTCTGCCCATTTTGCTAAGTTGTTTACGTGTTCTTCTTTGATTACATAGTTATCATATTGACGTAAAACGGATTCTAATAAAACTTTGATGGAATAAGGTAGGCGTGATACGTCTGCGATGCCTGCTTCTTTTAATGCTTCTAAACGGTAATAGTAGTAAGTTTTACCGTTCAGTTCAAAAGAAGCACGGCTGTTGTGTAAGTTGCTCTTTGTCATATGTAATCCCCCTATATTAATTTTGAAAAGGCTTCCTAGTTCTTTTCTCCATGACCAATCATAACTTACTTATCTTCATAAGTAAATTACATTAAAATTATGTTTTGTCATTAGAGATTTTTATTGAACTTGATGACCAATACAATTTTATTCCAAAAGATTCAACATTTCAATCATGTTGTGAAAAATGAATATTTTGGTTACCCTTAATTATAGTTTATACTTAAGACTTAAAAATTTAAAGACACTTTTTATGAATCATTATTCCCTTTTTAGTATAAATTATTAAAAAGATAATTCGCTCGTGATTTCACCTTTTTCATCCATCACTTTTATATGAAAATGCTCTGTCTCTTCAAATTCTTCCAAATTTACATACCAAATGGAATATCCAACCACGCCATATAATTCAAGGGTGTTTGTCGGCAATGAGGAAAGTTCTATAAAAACCACCTTTTTGCCATTTACCTCCACTTCGGCTTTCCCTTTTCGATTCATCAATCCAAAAAGAATCTTTTCATCTGAATAAGCTGAAGCAATTTTATTTTCCTCTAAAGAATCGGGCAATTTGGCAGAAATAAATTCTCCCCTCGTCCAGCCTTTAAAGTTTTTCTTCACAACCACTGTGCCAAATTCATTCCCATTGGATAAAAAGAAATACCGTTGTTCTTTTTCGCTTTTTGGCCCTTCAATCCATTCATAATCCCCATCTTTTGGCAGCGCTTCTTCCGGCTTATCAAATCCGTCTCCTGAAAAATGAATGACGAATTGTTGGAATAGAAAAGCTAAAAGAATCACCACTGCTGCAAAAAGTATGATTCGTGTCAAACTTTTTTTCTTCAATATTCCCCCTCCTTTCCTTCTATATTTAAGGAAAAACTTTAATATAAATTTTTGCCTTTTCATAAAATGAAACATATTCAACAGTTCCAAGCCAGCATTATGCCCCAACGATTTCTTCATTATAAAACGATGCAAAATGCCCCCTCAATTTCCCCAACTATAAGCTCAATTACATACCATTTTAGCGAAATCCCCTATCCACTACATTATTTTTTACTCCATTTCATCAAAAAAAGGAATAGAATTCCATTTTTTTAGTGAGAATAGATGTACGAAAAGCGTTGAGGAGGGGTAGGATGATTCGTTCAATCTACAACATGATATTTTCAAAATGGAAAACTTTAAAAAATGCTTTAGTTCAAGCAAATCAAGGTGAAGAGATACAACTGCAAGGAAAAAAATATAAAGAATCCATTCAAATCAATAAAGATGTCACAATCATTGGGGATAAGAACGGGCAAACAATACTTGAAGGAATGTTCATCATTCCAAAAAACATACGGGTAACTTTTCGCAATGTGACGATCACTGCGACCGCTCCATTATACATTGAAGGAGAAGCCCTTTTCGAGCAATGCACCATAAAGGGAAATATAGATGTATTAATGAATGTCAATGGCGGCTATGTAAAAGGGGTTGACAGTGAATATAAAAAAGCGAAAGAAGCTGCCATTGCATTATTAAATAATGCTAGCGGCGTTTTTATTCAATGCAACTTTCATCATAATAAAAAAACCCATCTTCTTATAAAAAACTCAAAAGCTTTTTTAGAGGAATGCAAATATTCCTATGCAATAAAAGGTCTATGGATTGCCGATCGAAGCTTCACCCAAACAAAAAAATGTCATTTTTTTCAACATTCCGAATCACAAATTTTCGTAGAACACTCCACTTACTTTGATTTTCAAAGTTCAATGGAACGCGGCGAAAAATTTGGCATCATTGCAAAAAATGATTCAGATATAAATTTGCATTCAACAAAGCTGTTTTCTCATGCTTCCACTCAGCTGTTCATTGACAACAGCAGAGTGAATGGAAAACATTGCACCATCCAATATGGACATGAATGTGGTTTCATTTTGCAGGAAGGCGAAGGGTTTTTATCCTATTGCGAAATTTCCAATCATCCAAACAACAATGTGGTAGCAAAAAAATCTCTATTACACGTTGAACATTGCCAAATTCATTCAGGCAACGAAAGTGGTTTAATTGCCAGCAAAGAATCCATTGTCAATTGCTGTGAAACACTTATTAAAGACCATTTATCTACTCAAGTCATCATAACGGAAAAATCCATTTGTTCCATGAAAGATAGCTTCATTACAAACGGCAGGCATGTAGGAGTATGTGTAGAAAAAAAATCGGAATGTATGCTTATGGCTTGCCATATTAATCAAAACAACAATTCTGCCTTCAATGTAGACCGAGCCGCCTTGAAAGTATACCGCTGTGAAATTTCTGAAAACAATGGGAACGGAATCCTTGCTATCACCCATTCGAAAGTGGAAGTGGACAGCTGCCTATTTAAGGGGAACCATATGCCTCATATAGCGAGCAAATCAAAAGTAAAAATCTATATTAGCCATTCGGACTTCCATTCCGGCAAAAGCCTTTATCTATTGCACCGGTGTGAATTACTGGCACAACACTCCAAATTCCATGACAGCATGAATGTACAAATTGAAATTACCGAGCACTCAACCGCCCAATTTGAACATTGCCAAATTTATAATGGAAAATCTTATGGAATCAAGGTAATCAAAAACTCTCATTTATTTTTCTATCATAGTCAGATATACGAACACGATCTTGCACAGATTGTAGTAAACGACAGTTCGGTCATTTTAAATAACTCGGAACTATACAAAGGAAAAAGGAATGGGTTATTTATTCAAAATCATAGTGAAGTGCATATTCAAGAAAGTTTTATTTCTAAACATTCGCAAGCTCAAATTTGGGTTGAACAAAAGTCCTCTCTGGAACTTTTAAGTGTGCAGCTGACCGATGGAAAACATTCCGACCTGCATGCACAAAACCTGTCAAAAGTCTATGTGGAAAATAGCATTATACGAAATGATCAGTATCGCTATAATGTGCAGGCATTAAACAATTCCATCATCGAAATTGTAAATACGATTGTTGAAAATAAATACGGCGATGTCTATTACAGCGAAAACAACAGTTCCATCAATAATTCCGATTATTGATGGAATTTTTTTGTAGAAAGAAGAAGATCTTGTCGTCATTTATGAAAAATGTTCTATTTAAAGCATTTTTAGTTTTCGAAATTGATAATCTATGAGAGAATAGGGAGTTGGAAAGGAAGAGATTCGAAAGCTATGACAACATTAGAAAAAATTACGCCAAATTATGATCCATGGGAAAGTTATTTAGATGTTGAGCAATATGGAAAGTTGGTATTGTCCAATATAGAATTTACAACAACTTATTTATGCAATATGCGGTGTGCCCATTGTGCAGTCGGCTACACGCTGCAAACAAAAGATCCGGATGCATTGCCCCTTGAATTATTGTTAAAACGATTGGATGAAATTCCAACGTTAAGGTCTTTAAGCATAACTGGCGGAGAACCGATGTTGAGCAAAAAATCCGTCCAACAGTATGTAAAGCCTATTTTGCAATATGCCCACAATCGGGGCATCCGCACGCAAATCAATTCGAATTTAACCCTTGATTTAGAACGATATTTAGAAATTGCGCCATACCTCGATGTTCTTCATATTTCCCATAACTGGGGAACGATCGATGAGTTTGTGGAAACCGGTTTTGCCATGATGGAACGAAAACCAACCTACGAACAACGGGCAAAATTATTTGAACGAATGATTGAAAATGCCAGAGCATTAAGCGAACATGGCGTAATGGTCTCTGCGGAAACAATGTTGAACAAAAAAACGATTCCTTATCTCGAACAAATCCATCATCAAGTCGTACATGAGATGAAATGCAAGCGACATGAGGTGCACCCTATGTACCCATCAGACTTCGCAAGTTCTTTAACGAGCCTTTCACTAGATGAAATTCGGGAAGCGATTCATCATTTGCTTGATATTAGGGATGAAAATACATGGATGCTCTTTGGAACCCTTCCTTTTTACCCTTGCAGTCAGAAGGAAGAAGATTTGGCATTGTTAAAACGATTAAGAGAGGCCAAAAATGTGACGGTTCGAAACGATCCCGATGGCCGTTCCCGCTTAAATGTCAATATTTTTACCGGCGATGTGATCGTGACAGATTTTGGTGACACTCCTCCACTCGGAAATATTCAAACAGATTCATTGATAGATGTATTTGATCGATGGCTGGAGTCCGATTTAGCCAAATCCTTAAATTGCCATTGCCCAGCTGTAAAATGCTTAGGACCAAACGTACTTGTAAAAAATATGTACTATCCTAATGCTACCTTTACTAGCGGCTCTGCCTTGAAATAAACATTAGGGGCTGTCCAGAAAGTGTAAAACTTTCTGGGCAGCCCCATTTCTAATAGTAAAATTCTTTGAAAATTCTTTGCTCCTGAAATGGTCACATTAAACGCGCCTCCTCGTCGCAATTTATCTGCAGCTAAACGTGTGCGACAGCCGCAAAGGAGGCGTCCAAAAATTTCTTTTCAGACGCTCCCTTATGGTTTTTCAATATCCAATATATGCTGTATATCAATCGGTAAAGGTATTGGAGGAATATCAGAAATAATATCCGTTTCCGTTAAATGTAACGTTTCAAAACGATATTTTTCTTTAAAATCAACCTTAATGGAAAAATTTTGTCTCAACGATTCAAGGGAAAGAGTTGATAAAAATCCTTCCCCTAATAACTGAACTTGTGAAATATGGTCAATTATTGCTAAAATCTGTATTCTTTCATCTTCAGAAAAAGCGGATGACGCCTCTTCGAAAATTTCCTTTAGTTCTTTTTGGAGAAACTCCTGCATTTCAAAAATACATTCAAATTCCCTTATTTTTTGGACATAGTTTTCAATATTTTTTAACTCTTTGTTATGTATATATTTTAAATAAAGAGCCTTTTTCAAAATTTTCTCTAGTTGTTGCTTCGTTGATTCATTAATGATGCGTTGAATGGTACATAAATCATTCAATAAATCCAATTCAATGCGTTTTATGGCATTATAAGTTTCTTTACAATTTCTTTGCATTTGATTCAATAGCTCCGCTTTGTTTAGCAATAATTCTTCGGCCTTTACATGGTCCAATTTATTGCGAAGCAATTTTTTCTTCCATTTTTCGAATTGTTGTTGTTCCATGACATATTCCGTGTAGAGAGTTCTATATTCTCTCACTTTTTCAAGATACTTTAATGTAAGAGCGACAAATAAATCCACATTTTCATCTTGTAAATATGGTTCAAGTTCAATGACTTTCAATAATTGATAAAGAGTTTTTACATCTTTTAACATTTGGCTTACATGGGCATATTCTTTTTCATACGCTAATAAAATCTTCACATTTTTCTCCAACAGTGAACGTCCAATGGAATGTTCAAAATCAGCATATTCTTTCAATCGGTTTTGGGCGGATCTAAAAGGTTCCCGCTCCGGAATTTGCTTCACTTCCCCTTCAAGGAGTTCTAACCATTGTTTTATTCGGACTGCCATATTTTTTTCTCTATTATTTTTTCCAATGCACAATTGATTGATTTTATTGGTTAAATCATGCATATGGCTGTCAATATAAAGCTGCATTCGATGGGAATTTTTCGATTGCAGCGCCTGCTTTGAGGAAACGCCGATAAACTCTTCCACAAATTGTCCGTACCTTTCTTTTCCCCTTTTAATGGATTGCAAAAGTTGGTCCTCATTATATTCCATCATATTAATAATCATATATGGTTTGATTCCATAATGATAAATTCCCTTCATCACTTTTAATTCATCATTGCCGATACTACCGCTGCTTGATACCCAAAAAACTTCATCCGCCCGTTGAATGAATGATTTTGTAACATTTTCCAAAGAAATCGCATTCATCAATATTGCATTTTTTAATAAATCACATGATAAATATATTTCTATGTGATTTATGTAGGTTTTCAAAATTTCCCCAATATAAGTATTTTTTTCTGTGAAAAAATATAAATGCCTCATTTCGAAGTCTGCTACCGTTCCATCCACAAATACTGCCCGTATAAATTCTTTTTCTCCGTACCGAATAAAAATGTGAACGTACGCATCATTCTTTTCAGTCAATAACTTTCGACCGATTAGTGCATTAATAAGGGAATTTTTTTCTTCACTTTCGCTGCCGATAAATAAAATTCGATAAGACGACTCAGCATCTTCCAGAAGCTGTTTTAATTTGTTGGACGTGTCTCTTATATATGAATTTTTTTCAATAATGGAAGAAAGAATTTTTAATTTTCCGACCATTCCCATTATGTTTTCTTCTTTCATATAATCCATCCTTTTTAGTTTTCTATTGTATAATTATATATAGTTTCTTCGTTTGTTAATTATTTGTAATGTAAAATGAGCCGCGTTGCTTACCGATTTTTATAAAATTAGTTACTTCCTAATATGAGAATTTTTGAAAAGTAAAAAATGGATAGTATTTTTTTATAGATAAAACAAACACTAAAACAAACTTTTTAGGAGTATTTCATTATAAATTCTGTAGGTAAAAATAAGCATAAATACGGTTTTTGAAAAAGGATTAGGAGTTGCATTATGAAATGAAAAAACATCCCCTTTTGTTCGTTGGTATGTCCTTTATTTTGCTGACAGGCTGTAATTCAGCGGTAGAAAGTCAACAATTGAATACATCCGGTAAACAGCAATATAGCGCATTAAATCTTTCCGAAGAATCATCTCAAGTTTTAACCGTTCAAACGGTAGAATACTCAAGCCAAGAAGGTATCGCTAATTTAGGAGTTGTATTGCTTGATTTTGAAACAAAGCAAGAGATTGAACGAGGGATTGCCGATAAAAAAGGAATGGTGCATTTTGAACAAGTGATTCCGGAACAGCCTTATGATATTGTCATTTACCGTATTTTGGACAGCGGCGAATGGATGGAGCAATCCCAGGAAACAATTGTATTTAATCCGAAAAAGCCTGTTGTGCAAATTCAGACGTTCAATACTTCTCCGAAAGAAGGGTTAAAAGTTCCGGTCGTGTTGCAAAACCCTGAATTCCCAAATGGATGTGAAGTAACTTCCCTGACCGCCATCTTAAATTACTACGGCATTAAAATCGATAAAATGAAAGTCAATGACTATTTGCCAAAATCCAAAGTGTATACAAAAAATGGGGTTATGTACGGACCAGATCCAAATAAGGCTTATGCCGGTAATCCGAAAAAGAAAGATGGCGGGTATTATGTTTATGCACCGCCACTTGTGGAAGCGGCAAACCAAATTTTAGCGGAAAATAATGCAGATTTTCGTGCAATGGATATAACGAAAGCAACAAAAGAAGAACTGATCAATTATGTAAAATCTGGCGTCCCGGTTTTAACGCTAGTTACGATTGATTGGAAGAAACCAACAACATTGGGGTATTGGATAATAGATGGAACGAAGAACAAACATAACATTTATAAAAATTTACATGCCGTTGTGATGACAGGTTATGAAAATGGAAAAGTAACGATTATGAATCCTTTAAAAGGCATCGAAAAAATTGATGAAAACACATTTTTCCGTTCTTATGAACAATTAGGCTCTCATGCGTTAGTTGTTTTATAAATGAGAAAAGCCAATAATTCATTTCCTTCATAGTAAACCCGAATTCAAACGACGCATTTCAACCAATCGCACCTCCCTGTAAGATAGAGTTATCGATTACAGAGGAGGTGTTTTTGTTTGGCAATTGAAAAACTAAATATCGTACCTGTCAAATTGGAATCTGATTCCGATTCAACTTCAACCTCAACGAGTCGTGGTCCTCTCAGACCTGTATGTGTTATTCAAGCAACGGATTTGAAAATCTCCTTTTACCCCGGGGTAAAACCTCACATCATCCAAACGGTC